>CAZZYD010000001.1:0-44250 GCA_964658175.1 uncultured Puia sp.
CGAAAAATTTACCCTCAGCAATGGGCTCCGGCTCATCGTTCATGAAGACAGTTCCACCCCGATGGCCGTACTGAATGTGATCTATGATGTGGGTGCCCGGGATGAAAATCCTGACAAAACAGGTTTCGCCCATCTCTTTGAACACCTCATGTTTGGCGGGTCCATCAATATCAAAGACTTTGAAACGCCGCTGCAGCTCGCCGGCGGCGAAAACAACGCTTTTACCACCAACGACCTCACCAATTATTACGTGCAGCTGCCGGTGGAAAATGTGGAAACGGCGTTCTGGCTGGAAAGCGACCGCATGTTATCGCTCGCCTTCAGCGAGAAAAGCCTGGATGTGCAGCGCAAAGTGGTTTCCGAAGAGTTCAAGGAACACTATATCAACCGACCTTACGGCGATGTGTGGTTTAAACTGCGCGAACTCGCCTACCAGCATCATCCTTATCGCTGGATGACGATTGGAAAAAATCTCGCGCATATTGAACAGGCGCAGCTGACAGATGTAAAAGAATTCTTCTTCAAACACTATACGCCCGCCAATGCCATCCTCGTGGTTGCCGGAAATATCAAATCCGCGCAGGCCCATGAGCTGGCGGAGAAATGGTTTGGAAATATCGCACCAGGACAAAAATATCAACGGAATATTCCGGCCGAGCCCGTGCAGACGGCTGCCCGTTTCCTTGAAATAAAAGCGGATGTTCCCCTGGATGCCCTGTACAAAGCCTATCATGTTCCCGACCGCATGTCTCCGGAATACCATGCCGTCGATCTGATGACAGAAGTACTTTCCGGTGGTGGTTCATCGCGGCTTTACCAGGCCCTGATCAAAGAAAAAAAATTATTCAGCAGCATCGATTGCTACCAGACCGGGTCCACAGACAATGGCCTGCTCGTGATCGAAGGCAAGCTGATTAAAGGGGTTGATATGAAGGAAGCCAACCAGGCGATCGAAATCGAAATCGAGAAAATCCGGACGGCGAAAATTGAAGACAAAGAGCTGACCAAGGTGAAGAATAAAACGGAATCGTCCATCGTGTTTGAAGACATGAGCCTGATGAACCGCGCATCCAACCTGGCCATGTACGAATTGCTGGGCGATGCCAGCCTGATGAATACGGAACTGGATAAATACAACGAGGTCACCGCCGAACAGATCCTGGAGGTGAGCGCAAAAATTTTCCGGGAAGAGAACACCAATACTTTATTTTATTACAGCAATAATTAATGCACAATAGCAGATCTATGTTGAACAGAAAGAAGGCACCCAGGATTATTGACGCAGCGGAATTTCAACTCGATTTACCCCCGCACCAGAAACATACCCTCCGCAATGGGGTTGACCTCTACCTGGTGGACATGGGTACACAGGATACGTTAATGATCAACCTTATATTTTTTGCAGGAAACTGGTTTGAGGAAAAGAATCTGGTGGCGGCCTCCACCAATTTTTTGTTGAAGAACGGAACGAAAAAGAAAAGCGCCTTTGCGATCAACGAGCATTTCGAATACTATGGCGCCTATCTGAACCGGCATGCGCACCATGAAACGGCAGAGATCACACTCCACTGCATGAACAAGCATTCCGGGGAACTGTTGCCGGTGGTGGCGGAACTTCTCATGGAATCCACTTTCCCGCAGGATGAACTCGCGATCTACCAAAAGAACATGCAGCAGAAGCTGCGGGTGAACCTGGAAAAAAATGATTTTGTGGCCACCCGGCTGATCGAAGCGGCGCTGTTTGGCGAGGCGCATCCGTATGGCAGGTACAGCCAGCTTGAAGATTTTCAGGCATTGGAGCAGGAAGAGATCAAAGCCTTTCACAAAAAATATTATCAGGAAGGGCATTGCATCATTTTCGCTGCCGGCCGGTTGCCCAAGGATTTTGTCGAGCAGATGGAACACAATATCGGCAGCCTTCCATTGAAAGGATCACAAAAACCGGTGTTCACGGGTCACCCGATAATCCCTGCCAAAGAGAAAAAATATTCGGTCAGCAATGATCCTGACGGCGTGCAGGGCGCCATCCGCATCGCGCGGAATTTCCCCAACCGCCACCATCCTGATTTTCAAAAAATGCAGGTGCTGAACAATCTCTTCGGGGGGTTCTTTGGCTCGCGACTGATGCTCAACATCCGCGAAGACAAAGGCTATACCTACGGCATTCACAGCTATATCCTGAATCTTTTACAGGAAACAGCCTTTATGGTGTCTACCGAAGCGGGTACCGAAGTTTCCGCTGCCACCATAAAAGAAGTGTATAAAGAAATGAAGCTGCTGCGCGATGAGCCCGTGGATGCGGAAGAATTGCAGGCGACCAAAAACTATATGATCGGCACGCTGCTGGGCGATCTGGACGGACCGTTTCATGTAGCCGGAAGATGGAAAAGCATTTTGCTGAATGACCTGGATGCCAATTATTTTTACCGCGGCATCGACACCATAAAAAATATTACGCCCCTCGAACTGCAGGAGCTTGCCAATAAATACCTGCAGCAGGAAGATTTTTATGAACTGGTGGTGGTCTAACCGAAACCTGAAAGATGCAATTCAACCGCAAAGATCTTTCCGCTCAACAGCTGCTCAGTCTTTACCGGGAATTGTTGCGTCCCCGGATGATCGAGGAGAAAATGCTGGTCTATCTCCGGCAGGGAAGAATCAGCAAATGGTTTAGTGGCATCGGCCAGGAAGCTATTTCAACGGGCGCGACGGCGGCGCTTTCGCCGGATGAATGGATCATGCCCCTCCACCGGAACCTCGGTGTGTTCACCGGAAGAAAAGTCCCGCTCGGAAAATTATTCCTGCAATGGCAGGGGAGTCGCGACGGTTTCAGCAAAGGCCGCGAGCGGAGTTTTCATTTCGGCTCCAAAGATCATTTCATCTGCGGCATGATCTCCCACCTGGGACCACAACTGGCCGTGGCTGCCGGTACTTCACTGGCCTATGCTTTGCGAAAAGAACAGAAAGTCTCCCTGGCATTTACCGGTGAGGGCGGTACCAGCGAGGGAGACTTCCATGAGGCGCTCAACCTCGCCTCCGTATGGAACCTGCCCGTGATCTTCCTCATCGAAAACAATGGGTATGGGCTCAGCACGCCCACCACGGAACAATACCGATGCGAGCAACTGATCGATAAAGGCAAAGGGTACGGCATCGAAGCCGTCCGGATCGATGGGAACAACGTGCTCACGGTATACGACACCATTCGCGGCGTGCGCGACTTTTGTATCCGCGAACAAAGGCCCTACCTCGTGGAATGCATGACCTTCCGGATGCGCGGTCATGAAGAGGCAAGCGGCACAAAATACGTTCCGCCGGAAATGCTGGAAAAATGGGCCGCCCTCGACCCGATCGAACAGTACGAACGCTATCTCCAGGAAACGGGCATGCTGACCGATGAGGCAAAGGCATTCATCCGTCAGGAAATTCAGACGGACATTGATGAGGCTTTGCAGCTGGAGGAAAAAATCATGGTCCCGGATACCGCCGCCGAACTCGCTGATCTGTATGCGCCCGGCCCAAGGGTGATCGCGCCTGAATCTGCCGAGACGGCGGGCAGCACTGCTCCCCAAAAAAGGCTTATCGACGGCATTCAGGAAGGCTTGTTTCAAAGCATGGAACAACATCCGAACCTGATCCTCATGGGACAGGATATCGCCGCCTATGGAGGCGCTTTTAAGATCACCGAAGGCTTTTTACAGGCTTTCGGTCCTGAACGGGTGCGGAATACGCCGCTTTGCGAAAGTGCGGTGATCGGAGCGGCGCTGGGATTGAGCCTCGAAGGATTTAAATCCGTGGTCGAAATGCAGTTTGCTGATTTTGCCACCGCCGGTTTCAACCAGATCGTGAACAACCTCGCTAAAATTCATTACCGGTGGGGACAGCAAGCCGATACGGTGATCCGCATGCCTACCGGCGCAGGCGTCGGGGCCGGACCCTTTCATTCCCAAAGCAACGAAGCCTGGTTTACCCATACACCCGGACTAAAATGTGTTTATCCTTCCAATCCGGCAGATGCCAAAGGCCTCCTCATCGCCGCCATCAACGACCCGAACCCGGTGTTGTTCTTTGAACACAAAGGACTATACCGGAGTGTACACGGTCCATTGCCGGCCGCTTACTTTTCCATCGAAATCGGCAAGGCCCGCCTGGTGCAGGAGGGCAGCGACATCAGCATCATCACGTATGGCGCCGGTGTCTCCTGGGCGCAGGAATATGCGGCGCAGCATATGGATACCTCGTTTTATATCCTCGACCTGCGCACCCTGCTGCCGCTGGATTACCCGTCCATCCGCACCGCCGTGGAAAAAACGGGCAAAGTGCTTGTGCTCCATGAGGACGTGCTAACCGGCGGGATTGGATCGGATATCAGTGCCTGGATCGGCGAACACTGTTTTGAATGCCTGGATGCACCGGTGATCCGTTGCGCCTCGCTTGACACGCCGGTTCCGTTCAACAGCGAACTCGAAAAAAACTTTCTTGCCAAGTCCAGGCTGCACCAGGCGGTGCAGCAATTAATTCAGTACTAATATTCCGGCACATGGATATCGAATACCTCCGCAAATATTGCCTGGCAATGAAGAGCTGCACAGAATCTTTTCCTTTCGGTGATGAAGTGCTTGTTTTTAAGGTGGAAAATAAAATATTTCTGCTGGCGAGGCTTGATGGGGCGCCACTGGTGATTTCCCTGAAAGCGGATCCGGAACAGGCGGTGGAATGGCGCGAACGATACGATGCGGTACAGCCGGCCTGGCATATGAATAAAAAACACTGGAATATGGTTCGCCTCGATGGTTCGGTGCCATTGCTGATCGTCCAGGGCATGATCGACGACTCCTATCAGCTGGTCGTACAATCGCTGCCCGCGGCCTTGCGGAAAAAACTTCAGCAATAGATTTACTGGTAGTACCGGTTTTCTTCGATTTCTTTTCTTACCACGTCGGGTACTAAATAGCGAATGGATTTCCCCGCTTGTATCGTCTTACGGATATGGGTAGCCGAAATCTGAAGCAGGGGGGCCTTTAATACGGTGACTCTTGCTTCCGGATAGGCGGGGATTTTTTCATACCCTGCCCGGATATAAATATAAAGACTGTATTCTTTGATCAGCTGCAGGTAGTTTTTCCAATTCGACAGGTTTTGAAAACTGTCGCTACCCATGATGACGGAAAAATGATGCTGCGGATATTTTTCTGCCAGGTAAGTGAGGGTGTCGATGGTATAGGATGGCCTCGGTAGCTTGAATTCGATATCGGAAGCTTTCAGGTTTTTTTCCCCGTCGATCGATGCTTTTACTAAAAACAGGCGGTGGTATTCGTTGAGCAGGCCCGCGGAGGGTTTCAGCGGATTTTGGGGTGAGATGACAAACCAGACCTGGTCCAGGCTGCTCTCCTGAAGCATGAAATTGGCGATGATGAGGTGGCCGTGATGAATGGGATTAAAGGAACCGAAATAAAGTCCAATATTCATGCAATAAGATGTAAATCAATTGATTATACAAATAATTGGTCGACGAAGATATTGTCAGCCTCATCCAGGCGCAGGCTGAGCTGGTAGCCGGCAACAGCGATGGAGATCGGATCTCCCAGTGGGGCAATTTTCTCCACCTTCACAATTTCTCCGGGAACGCAACCCATTTCCATCAGTTTTAGAAACACATCATTCTTTTCAAAAGAATGGATCACTGCCCTGCTGCCGCTTTTTAATTCCGAGAGTCTTATCATCAGAACAAATGTAGTTTGGTAAATCCATATCGCTTTACGATTTTCGGAATCAAATGCAGCAGCAGATATCCCCCATTGAGTTCCATTACCAAACGCGCAACTTCTCCCTGGCCGAGAGAAACCGCCTGAAAGCCTTTATTCCAGACATTTTCCGGTCATATCGCAAGGCTTTTGTCGGATGCCGCTTCATCTTCTGTTCGGACCCATACGTTTTAGATCTTAACCGCTCTTTCCTTAAACACGACTACCTGACCGATATTCTTACGTTCAGGCTGTCTGAACCCGACGCCCCCATTGAGGGAGAAATTTATATCAGTATTGACCGGGTGCGGGAAAATGCCCGAAGCTTTGCACAACCTTTCTACCGGGAGCTTCACCGGGTCGTGTTTCACGGCTGTTTACATCTCTGCGGTTTGCGGGATAAATCAAAAACGGATCAGGTGGTCATGCGCAAGGCCGAAGAAACATGGCTTCGCAGATATTTTGTTCCACGGGCAACAGTTTCATCTGGAAACATCAGCTGAATTTCTTCAAAAACGCCTTTTCTGCCAGTATATCTTCCAGCGCCTTGCCCTGATTTAAGGCAGTTAATTCTGCCGCATCAAGCTGTTGGATTTCGAAGATATGCTGTTTCTGTTCTTGCAGATAGGTAATTGCCCGCTGTTGGCGTCCGGCGTCCCGGTCCGTCTGCGTCGACAACCGGGTGAGCATATTCGCAGCCATCTGATTTTCCGAAGTCTGAAACACCCGCGTAAAATATTCTTTCAATTCAAATCCCACGAGGTCGTCTGACGCATCGCCCAGCGCCTTTGGCCGAATATTGATGAAGTTCCAGCAAATGCGAAGATCCGCTTCCTGGGTAAAATCGAAAAGAGATACCGGGACCAGGTGATCAAACTGCCAGGCGTCCGAGAAGTTATCCCAGTTCATGTCCGGTTTGAATTGAATCGAAATCCATTCCCGCAGGCTGGCAACATCAAGCCCGAAATACGTTGCATAGGCCAGGCTTTGTGTTTCGCCCATAATATAGCGCCGAAAGGCGATCTGCCATTTCCTTTTTAAGCGGAGTTGGTTCAGTTCGGTTGAATCGCCTGACTGAGCCGTCCATTTTTTACGGGTCATGCTTGAAAATACGATGTTTCAATGTGAAACTGTGTCCCGTGGAACAGTTTTTCCGTTGAGAGCCGAATGTTTCAAGTAATTTTGGAGCACAATGAAAAACAAGTTTCCAGCATATGATGTGATCGTGGTGGGGGGTGGTCATGCCGGTTGTGAAGCAGCCGCAGCGGCCGCAAACATGGGTTCGTCGGTGTTGCTGGTAACTATGAATTTGCAAACCATCGCGCAGATGAGTTGCAATCCGGCCATGGGTGGGGTGGCCAAAGGTCAGATCGTGCGGGAAATCGACGCCATGGGAGGATATTCCGGTATTGTGACGGATAAGAGTATGATCCAGTTTCGGATGCTGAACCGATCCAAAGGACCCGCTATGTGGAGTCCGAGAGCCCAAAATGACCGGATGCTGTTTGCCAGCACCTGGCGGGAAATGCTGGAACAAACCCCCAATGTTGAATTTTACCAGGATATGGTCAACGGCCTGATCATCGAATCCGGCGTGGTCTGTGGGGTCGTCACCGGACTCGGGAATCGAATCCGTTCGAAAGCAGTGGTGTTGACCAATGGTACCTTTCTGAATGGCATCATCCATATCGGTGAAAAGCAATTTGGTGGCGGACGAATGGCAGAAAAAGCAGCCACCGGCATCACGGAACAATTGGTCCGGGCTGGCTTTGAAAGCAATCGGCTGAAAACTGGTACGCCGCCGAGGATCGACGGCCGAAGCCTGGATTATTCAAAAATGGAAGAACAGAAAGGGGATGAAGAAATCGTCGGTTTTTCCTTCCTTGACGTACCGAAACCCGAAAAACAGAAAAGCTGCTGGATCACGTATACCAATCCGGCA
Organism: uncultured Puia sp.; assembly: GCA_964658175.1. Taxonomy (GTDB): domain Bacteria; phylum Bacteroidota; class Bacteroidia; order Chitinophagales; family Chitinophagaceae; genus Puia. Next base: position 7,687 of record CAZZYD010000001.1, read on the forward strand.
GTACATGACATTCTCAAAACAGGGTTTGACAGGAGTCCGATGTTCGCCGGCAGAATTGATGGCATCGGTCCGAGATACTGCCCCAGCATAGAAGATAAACTCAACCGTTTTGCAGATAAAGACCGCCACCAGCTATTTGTTGAGCCGGAGGGGTGGAACACGATTGAAATCTACCTGAACGGATTTTCTACCTCTTTACCGGAAGATGTTCAATACGAAGCGCTTCGTATGATCCCTGGATTTGCCAATTTCCGGCCATTCAGGCCCGGATATGCCATAGAATACGATTATTTTCCTCCAACCCAGCTCACGCACAGTCTCGAAACCAAATTAATCCCGAATTTATTCTTCGCGGGTCAGATCAATGGGACTACCGGCTATGAGGAAGCTGCCTGCCAGGGACTCATGGCGGGCATCAATGCGCATCAAAAAGTCAATAATCTGGAGCCGGTAATCCTGGCCAGAAGTGAAGCATATATCGGCGTACTGATCGACGACCTGATCAGCAAGGGGACGGAAGAGCCATACCGCATGTTTACCTCCCGGGCTGAATTCAGAACGCTACTTAGGCAGGACAATGCCGACCTACGCCTGACCGAAAAAAGCCATCAAATAGGCCTCGCGTCCAAAGAACGGCTTGAAAAAGTGCAGGAAAAACAGCGGGACGTCGAATCTATCAAGAAAGTGTTGTCGCTCTATTCAATCGATCCGCTGGCGGCGGAAGGATATCTTGCGAGCCAGCAATCATCCCCGCTTCTTCAAAAACAAAGGGCACACAACCTGCTTTTAAGGCCCGATGTAGACCTGCCGTCTTTATTAAGGGGAATTCCCGCGCTCGGCCAGGAACTGTCGCGATTCAGTTCCTATGCCCTCGAGCAGGCAGAGATCCAGGTTAAATACGATGTGTACATCAACAAAGAGCGGGAACTGGTTCAAAAAGTGTCGCAGCTGGAAAACCTGATGATTCCCGAGCAATTCGATTACAACACGGTCAATTCTTTATCCACCGAGGCGCTCATGAAGTTTAAAAAGATCCGGCCGAGAACGCTTGGACAGGCCAGCCGCATCAGCGGTGTAAATCCATCTGACATTCAGATCCTCCTGGTTTATATGGGTCGGTAAATTACAAACCGTATTGCCGGCTGATCTCCAGCATCCGGTCGATCGGTTTTCTCGCAGCATCCAGCAATCCCCGGTCCATTAGAATTTCTGGCAGCTCATACTCCATGCTCAGGTATAATTTCTCCAGCGTATTGCGCTTCATATGCGGACAATCATTGCAGAGGCAGTTGGTTTCTGGGGGAGCGGGGATGAATGTTTTTTCGGGAGAGCTCAGTTCCATCTGGTGTAGGATTCCGGATTCTGTTCCGACGATGAATTCCGTGGCAGGATTGGTTTGCGTATATTTCAACAGACCGGTGGTAGAACCGATATAATCAGCCATGCGCAACACGGGTTCTTCACATTCAGGGTGCGCGATGAATTTGGCATTCGGATGACGGATTTTCAGATTGATGATCTTTTGCACACTGAAAATTTCGTGCACCATACAGGCGCCATTCCAGAGCAGCATATCCCTGCCTGTTTTCTTTACCAGGAAGGCACCGAGGTTTTTGTCAGGCGCAAAAATAATTTTCTGATCCTTTGGCAGACTATCGATGATCTTTTCTGCGTTGGAGGACGTGCAGATGATATCGCTGAGCGCTTTGATTTCGGCTGTGCAGTTGATGTAAGAGATCACCAGGTGATCAGGATGTTTTTCTTTGAAAGCCTTGAACAGCGGCATCGGCGCGGAGTCGGCCAGAGAGCAGCCGGCTTTTAGATCCGGCAGCAGTACCTTCTTATCCGGGTTGAGGATCTTGGCGGTCTCTGCCATGAAATGTACCCCGGCGAACACGATGATACTCGCTGTTGTCTTGGCCGCTTCCTGGGCAAGCTGGAGGCTGTCACCGATAAAGTCGGCCACATCCTGAATATCCGGATTCTGGTAATAGTGCGCAAGCACGACGGCGTTCTTCTCTTTTTTGAGTCTTTCGATTTCGGCAAACAGATCAAGCGAAGGATCCACCGCGACGTCAAGAAAACCATTCCGGTCGATATTCATTTTCGCTTTCTCGATGTTAATAACCTCCATAGTATATATTAATACATTACTTATTTAAATAAAACTATTATTACTATAGGCTGTATTTCGGGGAAAGAAAGTTTTCTCAGGTATTGTTTAATCCAATTCATTTAATTCTCCACCGCTTTCCACCGCTCATGCACATGCTGGAATCCAATACAGCAGGCTAAATTATCACAATTCACAGGACTAACGAAAAACAGCAGTCTGCATAACTAATTCAGCACGTTTGAATAACAAAAAACTGGATAAAGAGTTGTTTGTACACGACGGTTGGAAACCTGATGGACGATGGACAACTTGTGGGCAAATACTGCACAGAAATTCTGGAAGAGAAAGCAGGGTTGCGCACCACAAAACAGGGTTATGCAGATATGCCTGTGGGAAGCTGTTCCACCATTTTGAAAACGTTCCACGCGCGGATCATGCCGAATATCCCTCCGCATACATGTTTCTGCAATTAAGGCCCTGGAATCGCGGATGGGTAACGATTTGCCTGTTTTGCACAATTTGTTCATATTCATTTTTCGACTATTTTTGCCATCCTCTTAAAAACGCTACAATATATATATGTCTATCATTCAAACAATCAGGGACAGGGCAGCATGGTTGGTTTTCGGATTAATAGCAGTCAGTCTGATTGCGTTTGTACTCATGGACGGACTGGGTGGCAAAGGCCGCGGTGGCGGAGACAATGCCGGTCCGATCGGTGTGGTGAACGGCCAAAAACTGGATTATATCGCTTTTCAGAAGGATGTTGCCTCCCGGGAGGAACAATATAAAAGCCAGGGCTATCCGGTGAATGATATGATGCAGCAGAATATCCGTGAGCAGGTATGGAATCAGTTTGAAGAAGATGCCGTTTTAACAGACGTATATAAAGAAAGTGGCATTTCGGTCAGCGAAAAGGAACTGAATGATATGCTGGTGGGGCTGGATCCGATTCCGGACATCCGCAAATCCTTCACCGATCCGAAAACAGGGATGTTTGATGCCCAGCAGGCAGCTGCTGCGGTAAATCAGTTTAGGACGATCTATTCCACCAAAAAGAAAAATGATCCCAACTACGAGCGCGCCAGAAACTTTTTTGAAGAAGGCATTCCCCAGATCATCAAAGGCCGCGAACGCGAAAAATACATCTCCCTGCTCTCCAACAGCGTGTATATCCCGAAATGGATGGCAGAAAAACTGAATTCAGACCGTTCCCAGGTGGCTACGATCTCCTTTGTAAATCTGCCTTACCAGACGATCAAGGACAGCTCCATCACGGTTTCCGACGCGGAAATTGAAAAATACCTGGATAGTCACAAAGACCTGTATGAACAGCCTGAATCCAGAAGCATCAGTTTTGTCTCATTCAATGCGGCCGCCAATGCCGGTGACAGCGCCACCCTGGTTCAGCAGGTGGCAGGATTGAAAAATGAATTTGCCACCACAAAAGATATTGATGGTTTTCTTGCCCGCAACGGTACCGAAACGGGCTATGAAGATGCTTATGTGCTGAAATCAAAACTTACCGGAGCCCGGAAAGACAGCCTGATCGCGGCGCCGAAAGATGCCGTGGTGGGACCTTACCTCGATGGATCGGATTATGTACTGGCCAGACTGATAGACAGCAAGACCATGCCGGATTCTGTAAGGGCAAGGCATATCCTGGTGGCGATGATAGACCAGAAAACGCGTCAGCCGATTATGGAAGACAGCACCGGGAAAAACAAAATTGACAGCATCAAATCACTGATTGATCACGGCCAGTCATTCGACAGCGTGGCGGCGCATCTTTCCGACGACCAGGGAACCCGCGCCAAAGGCGGCGATCTCGGATATTTTCCCCAGGGTCAAATGGTGAAGGAATTCAATGATTTCAGCTTTAGCGGCAAAACAGGAGATAAGAAAATTGTAAGGACGCAATTCGGCTACCATTACATTGAAATTATGGACCAGAAAGGATTTGAGCCGGCTTACAAAATTGCCTATCTGTCCAAAAAAATTGAGCCCAGCACGGAAACGGATGCTACCGCGTCCGGTGCCGCCAGTCAGTTTGCCGGTGAAAGCCGCAACCAGGCTGCTTTTGACGCCAATAGCCAGAAAGGCAACCTGAAAAGACAATTCGCCAAGGATATTCTTCCAGCAGACTTCTCCATCCAGGGCATTGGTTCCAACCGGTCGCTGGTAAAATGGATTTACGATTCAAAGCTGGGAGAAGTATCCGAATCCTTCCCGGTCGGCGATAAATATATCGTGGCCCTTGTTACGGAAATCAATACAAAGGGGACGATGTCGGTGGCCAAAGCCCGCGCATCCATCGAGCCGATTCTGCGGAATCAGAAAAAAGCCGAGATCCTCGCAAAAAAAATCAGCACGGCGATCAGCCTGGAAACGGTGGCTTCCCTGTCCGGACAAACCGTTTATACAGGTGACACCGTCAGCTTTGCCTCTCCTTACATTCCTAATATCGGCGCTGAACCGAAAGTAATTGGCGCAGCATTCGATAAAAGCCTGGTAGGCAAACCGGTTTCCGCACCCATCCCCGGAAATGGGGGCGTCTTCGTGATCAAAGTAGAAACCGTCAGCGCCAAAGCCAGTCTGGATGGCGGCGTGGATCAGTTCCGTCAAAACCAGGTCCAGATGCAGGAGTCAATGATTCAGCGGGGGGCACTGGAGTCGCTGAAAAAACTCGCCAATATTAAAGACAACAGAAGCAAACTTTTATAAAGAGACCGATCTGAAATCAATCCCGCCACCTGGCGGGATTTTTTTTGCCCGGCCGTCAGCGGCACCATGCCCCTGAGAGACGGAAAAAGAATATCTTTGCAGACAGCATCAGTATGGAACAGGAAATCATAAATAAGGTTGCGCAAAGCGCATTGCAGACCATCGATCTGGAGGATTATTTTCCGGCACAGGAAATTAAAATTTTCGATCTGAAACCATTTTTATTCATGGAACTGATCCTGAAAGAAAAGGATTTCAGGGCCGCGCTTCAATCGACGGACTGGTCTTCCTATCAGGATCAGATCGTCGGCGTTACCTGCTCGGCAGACGCGGTTATTCCCGTATGGGCCTACATGCTGGTGGCAACCTATCTTCAGCCCCTGGCCAAAGATATACGGATGGGAACCCTGGAAGAGCTGCAAAAACAATTGCTGCTTGAAAATCTTCAAAAGGAGCATTTTGAAACTTTCCGCGACCAGCGGGTGGTGGTGAAAGGATGCGGTGACAAGAATATAGGTCCTTATGCCTACCTGGAAATTACAAAACTGCTTCGCCCCTTCGTAAAAAGCATCATGTATGGCGAACCGTGCAGCACGGTGCCGGTTTACAAAAACAAATAGCGCCGTAAATTATAACAGGGTTCCCTTCATAATAATTACCGCCACGGTAAAGTAGATAATCAGCCCCGTTACATCTACGAGAGTAGCAACAAAAGGAGCCGAAGAGGCCGCCGGATCGGCGCCGAGTTTCTTCAGGAAGATGGGGAGCATCGAACCCGATATCGTTCCCCACAATACAACGCCCAGCAAAGAAAAGGCAACGGTAAGCGCTACCAGGAACCAGTAAGGTCCGTAATCGTAAAAATGAAAATGCTGCCAGATGAAGATGCGCAGGAAGCCGACGACGCCGAGCGTGGCACCGAGCGCCAGGCCGGAAATAATTTCTTTGCGCATGACGAACCACCAGTCCTTGAATTTGATTTCGCCGACGGCCATCGCGCGGATAATAATGGATGAAGCCTGAGACCCGGAGTTTCCACCGCTGGAGATGATCAGCGGGATAAAAAGAGCCAGCACGACGGCCTTGCTGATCTCTCCTTCAAAAAAGCCCATAGCCGTTGCCGTGAGCATTTCTCCCAGGAAAAGGATCACCAGCCAGCCGGCGCGTTTTTTTATCAGTCTGCCAAAACTGATGGTGGTGTACGGTTCATCCAATGCTTCAGAACCCCCTATTTTCTGGATTTCCCGCGTATTTTCCTTTTCCGACAAACGGAGCACATCATCCAGGGTCACGATACCGAGCAGGATACCGGTTTCATTGATTACCGGCAGGGCAAAGCGGCTGTTGTTGCGAAAAAGTCCGATCACTTCGTTTTGCGCGTCGTTGGCATGGATCGCGATAAACTGGTGATCCATCAGTTTCTCCACCGGGGTGGAAGGATCTACAATTAAAAATTCTTTGATATTGATGTCATCAATCAGGATGCCGTTGTCGTCGACGACAAAGAGAAAATTCAGCGTTTCGGTCGCCTGTCCCCGCAGTTTGACGATGTCCAGGACTTCTTTGACCGTATTCGAGCTCCGGATGTTTACATAATCCGGCGTCATTAACCGGCCAACAGAATCTTCCGGATAGCCGAGCAGCTTGAGCGTCTCTGCCCGGTTTTCCGGGCTAAGGATTTTGATCAGTTCGGTTACCGCGCTGCCGGGAAGCATACTCAGGAAGGCTGTTCTGTCATCCGGCTCCAGCTCATTGAGCAGTTCGGCCGCTTTTTCGTCGGGGAGCGATTTGATGATCAACTCCTGTTTTTTTCTGCGGATAAACTTAAAGGCCCGCGCCGCATGTTTGATGTCGAGGTGCTGGAAAAGTTTACCCGCCCAGTTGGTATATCGGTTGGTAAACTCCGTAATCTCTTTCGAACTGAGTTTATTCAGTTTGACAGATTCGATGATCTTGTTATTCTGTAACAGATTTTTGATATCGTTCAAATTCAGCATAGCTCGGAGTTTCTGGATTACAAATGTAAGGATGCGATGAAAGCGCGGAAGCGGATGGCAGATTTCATAATAAAAATATATAACCCGCTGCCGGGTCCCGACTTGTATTTTTCGACGAACTGAATCATAGCCTGGTAAAACAAATCCAGGTGAACCCGGTCCCTGGGGGTGCTTTGTCCTTTTAGATGCGTTATGCTTGCTTCCGCCAGGTAATAATTCTGGTATCCTGCCAGGGTGATGCGGTAGCTTAAGTCGATGTCTTCGGCATACATGAAGAAACGTTCATCAAATCCTCCGGTTTTATCCAGCGTCTCCTTGCGCACCAGCATGAACGCGCCGGAAAGGATTTCCACGGGGTGATTTTCTGATTCACTCAAATGGCCCAGATAGTACCGGGCAAAAATCCGTGAGCCGGGAAACAGGGCGGCAATGCCCGACAGTTTAAAAAAAGAAGTCATGGTAGAAGGATATCCCCGCTTGGATTCTTTCAGGAACAGCCCCTGGCCGTCCAGCATCCGTACCCCCAGGGCGCCGGCATCTGCATGGGTATCCATAAATGCGATGCATCGCGTTAAACAATCCGGAGAGATCAGGGTATCGGGATTGAGGAACAGTACGTATTTGCCCGAAATCAGTGGAATGGCCTGGTTGTTGGCCTTCCCGAATCCGACGTTGTGGGCATTCCAGATGAAATGAACGCCGGGGAACGCCGTGGGGAGTTCTTCGCGGCTGCCATCGGTAGATGCATTGTCCACTACAAAAATCTCTGCTGCGGCGGGCAATGAAGGATCCTGTCCGATCGCGTTGTATACGGATTCAAGGCACTGTGCCAGCAACTGCCGCACATTATAGTTGACGATTATGATCGATAGAACCACCTCTGAAAAACGTTGTTGCGAAGTACGATTTTTTGGCTTGTCCAGCAAAATGAAATCATCTGCCACGTAAACCGCACCTGCAACCGCTTTCCTATCTTTGCGGCATGTTAAAATCGACCCTGATCAAATCCGTGGAGGCAGCCGGGAAAATTCTGCTGAACTACTATGGAAGCGATTTTAAGATATCCAATAAAGAAGGGGTAAACAACCTCGTCACGGAGGCAGATCACGCGGCTGAAAAGGCGATCATGGATATGATCCGCCTGGATTACCCCGACCATTATATCTTCAGCGAAGAAAGCGGGGATATCCCCACGGAATCCTCCTACAAATGGATCATCGACCCGCTGGATGGTACGGTGAATTTCGCCCACGGGATTCCGCTTTGCTGCGTGTCGGTGGCACTCGAGCAGGATGGACAGATGATCATGGGAGCCGTATACAATCCCTTTTTCAATGAATTCTACTTTGCTCAGAAAGGATTCGGCGCAACACTCAACGACAAGAAAATACATGTGAGCAAAGAGACCGAAGTGCTGAAAGCTGCGCTTGTTACCGGGTTTCCTTATGCATACAACGAAGTGCCCAACGGACCACTGGACGTTTTTGCGAGAATGATCCGCAAAGGTGTGCCGGTGAGAAGGCTCGGATCGGCCGCCATGGACCTATGCTGGGTGGCGGCCGGCCGTTTTGAGGGATTCTATGAACACCAGCTGCAGGCCTGGGATTCCGCCGCAGGATTTCTCATCGTGGAAGAGGCCGGCGGTCGCGTATCGGATTTCACCGGCGCGCGCTATTCGCCTTACCAGCCCAGTATCGTGGCGACAAACGGGCTCATCCATGACGAACTCCTGGAATGGATCGCCGGGACGAAGTAAGCAAATCGTATCAATAAAAACCGCACGCACCATGGAAGCAAGAACAGAAATCGCAGAACTCGGCGAATTCGGATTGATCGACCACCTGACAAAAAATATTGAATTGAAAAACGCTTCATCCATTCTGGGCGTTGGTGATGACGGCGCGGTGATCGATCATTTCGGAAAACAAACCGTTATCAGCACGGACCTCCTCATCGAAAATATTCATTTCGATCTTATTTATACGCCCCTTCGTCATCTCGGCTATAAATGTGTGATCGTAAACATCAGCGATATCTACGCGATGAATGCCACGCCGACCCAGATCACACTCTCCGTCGCTTTCAGCAACCGGTTCAGTCTGGAGGCGCTCGATGAATTTTATGAAGGCGTTTATGCTGCCTGTGAAAAATATGGCGTGGACCTGATTGGCGGCGACACCTCATCCTCGCAAAAAGGCTTTATTATTTCGGTTACGGCCATCGGCGAAGTCTCGCCCGATAAGTTCGTTCAGCGCAGTACGGCCAAAGCAGGCGACCTGATTTGTTGCAGCGGTGATCTCGGCGGTGCATACCTCGGCCTGGTGTTCCTGGAAAGAGAGAAAAAAATATTCCTGGAAAATCCACAGGTGAAACCGGATCTGGAAGGAGAGAAATATGTGATCGGCCGCATTCTGAAACCGGAGGCATCCAAAAGCACCATCGATTTTTTCGAGTCGGAAGGAATTGTGCCTACGGCGATGATGGACATCAGCGACGGCCTGAGCTCTGAAATCCTCCATATCTGCAAGCAAAGCAGTCTCGGCTGCCGGATCTATGAGGATAAACTGCCCATTTCGGACGATACCAGAAATGCCGCCTACAAGTTCGAACTGGACCCCACCGCCTGTGCACTGAGTGGCGGGGAAGACTATGAGCTCCTCTTTACGATCGCGCAGGCGGATCATGACAAACTGGTGCTCAATGAAAAGATCAGCGTGATCGGTTACATGACCGAACCCGCGGAAGGGAGCAAGATCATCACCAAAGGCGGGAACACCTTTGATATCACCGCACAGGGTTGGAATGCATTTACAAAATGATTAATTTCAGTCCCTCTTATGAAAACCATTGCTTCCCTCTCTCCGGCTGTATTGGTGCTGCTCACCGCCCTCCTGCTGAACGGGTGCAAAAGCAGTTCGGGCATTTATAATCCACAGCAAAAATTTGCGCCGGCAGCCCTTCAGAAAGATTATACGTTGTTCCGGAATATTCTGCAAACTTCACATCCCAGCCTGTACTGGTATACGCCGAAAGACAGCATGAATTATTATTTCGACCAGGGTTACCAGTCGATCCGGGATTCGATGACAGAAACGAAATTCCGGATGCTGCTCAGTTATGTCGTTGCAAAAATCGACTGCGGACATACGAGCATCCGTCCATCCAAAGCCTTCGAAAAATATATCGACACGGCAAAACGGACGGCCTTCCCGTTCGCGATCAAAACATGGTCCGATACCATGGTGGTCACGGCAAATCTGCAGCGCGAACATCCGGCCCTACCCCGCGGAACCATTTTAAAAAGTATCAACGGATATTCTGTTACCCAGTTGCGCGATACATTTTTTGATTATGTAACCACGGATGGTTATAGTATCTGCGGTAAGTATCAAACCCTGAGTACGGGATTTACTTTTGGAGGCATGTTCCGGAATATCTACGGACTCACCGACAGTTTTGATATTCGCTATATCGACAGCAGCGGACTGGACGCAGAAAAGGAAATCCCGGTGTTTAATTTTGTGCCGGACTCTTCCAATAAAAAGGTAAAGAAGGAACCGCGGCTCGTCATCTTTTCTTCAGCCAACCTGCAACTCGATACCACCATGCGCACTGCATTCATGACGCTGAACACTTTTGACCGCAGCAACCACCTGCGTAAATTTTTTCGCCAGTCATTTGCCAGCCTCCAGCAATACCATATCGGCAACCTCATCCTCGATCTGCGCGCCAACGGCGGAGGCGATGCCGGTATTTCAACGCTGCTGACAAAATATGTCGTCGATAAAAAATTTAAGATCGCCGACTCGCTGTATACCGTCAGCCGCCTGGGAAAATACCACCGCTATATAAAAAAGAGTTTCCTGTACCGCATGCAGCTGGCTATCGCCACGCGAAAAAAACAGGATGGAAAATATCATTTCTCGTATTTCGAACGGCACTATTTTAAACCCAAGAAAAAAAATCATTACGACGGACAGCTTTACCTGCTCGTTGGCGGGAACTCATTTTCTGCCACCACTCTTTTTGCCGGAGCGATCAAGGGACAGCCGAATGTGACGCTCGTAGGCGAAGAAACCGGCGGCGGCTATTATGGAAATACGGCCTGGATCATCCCGGATGTGACGCTTCCCGTGACAAAGATCCAGTTTCGACTGCCCTTGTTCCGGATGGTGATCGATAAGAACCGTCCGAAAGACGGCAGGGGCATTTTGCCGGATGTGGAAGCCTTGCCGACCACCGATGCGATCCGCCAGGGCATCGACTTCAAAGCCGAAAAAGTAAAATACCTGATCGAATCCCGCGCAGCCATGCACCAATAATTACTTTATGCGAAATCTCTCCGTCATCGTCGGTTGTCTGCTGTTTTCCTGTATTGGAACAAAATCCTTTGCACAGGATTCCCTGGGGGAAGCCAGGCTCAAATCCCTGCGGGGGATTATTGCACCGTTTTCCACGATTGAAAAAAAAGACTCGGTCTTTCTCATCTGTTTCTGGTCGACTGAAAATGAACAGAGCGTCGATCAGCTGAATGCGATGAAGAGCATGGTGGCAAGACCTGATGCCCCGGCATTCTATCGGTTTCTCGCCGTTTCCGTCGACGTGGGCAAATATGCCAACAAATTGCGGCCCATGGTAAACATGAACGAATGGACCTTCGAGGTATATGGAGACCTGTATGGAGATCTCCGGCGAAGTCTTCACTCAGAAAATCTTCCCCAGTCGTTCATATTGAAAAACGGGAAGATCCTATACCAGCAGACCGGATGGAACGCGGGTAGCGAAAAGTTTCTTTTTGAAAAACTCGAGGAAATCAGGAAACAAAAATCCTGATCAGGCCTGTATCACCGCTTTGACTGCGAGCGCGGGGTCCACGATCACGAAATCGGCCGCCGCGCCTTTGCTGATATTTCCCAGATCGGCATCCTGCAGCAGGGCCGAAGGATAGAGAGATCCCATCTTTAACGCTGTTTCCAGGGGAATGCCCGCTTTCTGCACGGCGTTGCGGACAGACTGCATCATGTTTACCGCAGAGCCCGACAACGTGCCGTCGGGCAATGTATATCTGTCTTTTTTGAGAACATGTTTATAAGGTCCTTTGCGGCTGGCCGCAACGGCATCCGTAATAAAGAACAACCGCTCACCCATCATTTCCTGGCTGATGCGGACCGAATTGAAATCGACGTGTATACCGTCGCAGATGATGCTGGCCATCACCGCCGGATGATCGTAAATCGCGCCGACCAGGCCGGGCTGCCGGCCCTGCAAGGGAGACATCGCATTAAAAAGATGAGTGGCCGTCGGTATCCCATGTTCAAATGAATCGAAAGCCTGCTGATAGGTAGCATTACTATGACCCGCCGATACGATCACCTGCTGGTCCAGCAGAAAGTCGAGCACTTTCGGCGGACAAAGTTCAGGAGCCACCGTCATCATGCGGACAACGCCTTCGCCTATTGCCAGCAGCATCTTTACTTCTGTCAGGGTTGCTTTTTTGATCAGTGCTTCGGGATGAGCGCCCTTTTTTTCGGGGTTGAGGTAAGGTCCTTCCAGGTGAATGCCCAACAGGCCTTTCTTTCCCGAGGCGATATACTCTTTCACCACTCCGATGCCTTTTACGAAATTTTCGATGGTATTCGTGGCCATGGTGATCATGAAATGCGTACAGCCGCCGGCAAGACAGCTGGCATAGGTTGATTCCAGAGAAGCCATGTCCAGGTGCTCCGAGAAAAGTTTTCCATTGCCGCCATAGATCTGCAGGTCGATGAAAGCCGGCGCGATCAGGCAGTCTTTGTGATCGGCCGTCTGGTATCCTGAAGGAATTTTTTTATTGGGGACGATGCCGGCTATTTTTCCGTCACGGACAAGCACGGCATGTTCGGTAAGTATTTCGGTGCCGGTAAAAACGGCATTGGCGGCATAAGCTAGATGGGTCATACGATCTCAGGGTTCAATATTAAAATGGTCGGCATCCTTCCAGAACGGAAAACGGGCGCGAACTTCTTTCAGGGTTTCTTCTTCCAGCAGGTGACTGTAACAGCTTTCAGCAGGCGTCATCGAGTGCAGTACATTTCCCAGCGGATCGATCACCTGCGATTCTCCCGCATAGGCGATACCGTTTCCATCGATGCCGCTCCGGTTCACGCCGATCACATAACATTGATTTTCGATGGCGCGCGCCTGCAGCAGGGTTTTCCAGGCGTGATTTCTTTTTTCCGGCCAGTTGGCCACAAACACGATCAGATCATATTCGTTCGCGGAAGAACCGGATCCTGTTTGCCTGATCCATACCGGGAAACGCAGGTCATAGCAGACCAGCAGATTAATCTTCCAACCGCTGAGTGACCCGATCAGCCGTTTGTTGCCCGCGCTATAGTGCAGGTGCTCGCCGGCAAAAGCAAAAAGATGGCGTTTGTCATAATAGCCGAAACTGCCGTTGGGAAGCATCCAGATCAGGCGGTTGTAATATCGTCCATCATCCTCTGCGATGATGCTGCCCGTGAGCACGGATTTTTTTGCCGTCGCCATATCGCGCATCCACTGAACGGTCGGGCCGTCCATGGTTTCTGCAAACGGCGCAGGGTTCATGCTAAAACCGGTGCTGAACATTTCCGGCAGCACAATCAACCCCGGTTTCTCCGGCGCCGATGCAATGAGCCGGCCCAGCCTATCCAGGTTGGCCTTTTTGTTTTCCCACTGCGTATCGGGCTGGAGGAGGGTGACCTGAAGGCTTGACATAGGGCAAATGTCCTAAATGCGGGTTGTTTCTCAAGGATAGAAATCAAAATTTCTGAACAGGGCCGGCTCATAGCCCTTTGCCAGCAGGAAATTTTGCCATTTGGCTTTTTTTGTGAAGATGTTTTTCTCTCCTTTAAGGGAAGTCCATTTTTTTCTGGCCAGCCGATCGAAGGTCTTTTGGTATTCGGCGGGATCGATGCCGGCCAGCGCTTTTTTGATACAGTAAGCACTTACCCGTTTTTGTTTCAGCTCATAGCTGATTTTCTGGATGCCCCAGCCTTTCATCTTGAATTTACCGGAAGCATAGGCGATGGCAAACCGTTCTTCGTTGAGGTAATTTTCGCTGATCAGTTCCGAAATGATTTCTTCCACCAGCGATTTATGCAGACCGAAACCATACAATTTTTCTTTTACTTCCTGGTGACTGCGTTCCTGGTATCCACAATAATGCTTGATTTTTTCAAGCGCTTTTTCCCTGGTCGGCGGAGAGCGGAAATATCGTGATTCCTGGTCTGGCATGTGACCAAATATAGAATAAACGGGTTGTCAGGCGATGGGAAAAAATCAGTAGTTTCGTCCCAAAGTATACGTTCATGAAGTTTATTGTTTCTTCTTCGGCTTTGCTAAAACACCTGCAGCAGATCAGCGGTGTGATCAGTGCGAATACGGTGCTGCCCATACTGGAAGATTTCTTGTTTGAAGTGGAAAAAAATAAACTGACGATCGTTGCCACCGACCTTGAAACCGTGATGAAAGTGCAGATGGACGCAGAAGCCAAAGAGTCCGGCAAAGTATGTATTCCGGCTAAAATTCTGATCGATTCCCTGAAAAATATCGCTGAACAACCGCTGGCCTTCACGATTGACAAGCAATTCGGTGTGGAAATCACCAGCGACAATGGAAAATATAAGGTGATGGGAGAAAATCCCGATAATTTTCCCAAGGATCCGGGCGCAGATGATGTGACCGCATTCAATATTCCTTCTTCCGTACTTACCACCGCCATCAATAAATCATTGTTTGCCGTGAGCAACGACGACCTGCGTCCGGCAATGACCGGCGTGCTCTTCGAAATGAGCCCGGGTGGCATCCAGTTTGTCGCCACCGACGCCCACCGCCTCATCCGCTATAAAAGAACAGATGTTACCTGTCCGAAGGCGGAATCGCTTATCGTGCCGAAGAAACCATTGAATCTTTTAAAGTCCGCATTGCCTTCATCCGAAGAAAATGTGGTGATCAACTACAACGACAATCACCTGTTCGCAAAATTTGGATCTATCCAGATGAGTTGTCGCCTCATTGACGCGCGGTTTCCGGACTATAAAGTGGTGATCCCGGCCGACAACCCATACAAGCTGACCGTCAACCGCCATGATTTTCAGAGTGCGCTGCGCCGTGTGGGCGTTTTCAGCAATAAAAGCACCAACCAGATTGTGCTGAGTATCCATGGAAGCGAATTACAGCTGGCGGCCCAGGATATCGATTTTTCCTTTGAAGGAACTGAAAGAATGAAATGTCAGTATGATGGGGAAGATATGTCGATCGCATTCAATGCGCGCTTTCTGATTGAAATGATGAATGCGACAAATTCCGATGAGATCAGAATAGAACTCGCTACTGCTACCAAAGCAGGCATTATAAAACCTGAAGAACAGGACAAGGCAGAAGATCTCCTGATGCTGGTGATGCCGTTGATGTTAAACAGCTAACCCCTGCAGGATTAATTCTTATTACAGAGAAATTGAAAAGGCTTCAGATCCTGTTGCCGTGCAATCCGCTGAATAAATTTGTTGCCCCTAAGAATTTTGTAGTTGTTGAGATCGAAGACTTCGTGCGCTGCGCAAAAATTCTCAATGGTCTCGTAGTGGAAAAGAAGTTCGTTGAGGAGTTCAAGCTCCTGTGCCATGAATTGTTCGGTAACAAATTCATCTTTCATAAGTACAAGCAAATCTCTGTCTGGCGTTTTCATGTAATTAGATTTTAATAACCAACCATCCCTTTGTTCAAACCGCAGCCACATTTCTTACTGGAACCTCCAATATGATTGCTGGAACTGCAATTTGTGCTTACAATGGTAATCATAAATAATAAACAAATCAAGAGTAGGTTGTGGTTTTTCGTGGATTTCATAATGCTAATTTAAAAGATATTATTCTTAATTTCCATCTCTCCGTCGCCTATCTGCAAATTTAACATGGCCCCCATCCGGAATATTCGTATACTCATTGCCCCGCTGGATTGGGGATTAGGTCACGCAACACGTTGTATTCCAGTAATTAAGGCACTTATTGAACGGGGAATTGAGGTAATTATTGCTTCTGAGGGGCCCCAGGCCGCGCTTTTATCCAGCGAATTCCCTGCCATTTCTGTCATCCGGCTGCCCGGATATGGGATTGTCTATGGCCGCTCCGGCGCCGGCACCTTCTTCGGCCTGTTCCGGCAACTCCCCCGATTTTTCCGAAACATTCGCCGGGAACGGCAATGGCTGGAGCAGTTTTGCCTTCACCACCGGATCGATGCCATTATATCAGACAACCGGTATGGACTCCATAATCCCGCCATCCCGAGTGTATTCATCACCCACCAGCTTTATATTCAGACGGGACTCGGCGCCTTTGCAAACCGGCAGGTGTTTTCCTGGCATATCCGTCAGATCAGAAAATTCTCTGCCTGCTGGGTGCCCGATTACCCGGGCGATGCCGCGATCGCCGGCGCATTATCCCATCCGCCGATCCGATTCTCACTGCCGGTGACTTATATCGGACCGCTAACGGCAACGGATCCGCGGACCACGAATGAGCAGATTCCGCTCCTTATTATATTGTCGGGTCCCGAACCCCAGCGAACCATCTTCGAAAGCATCCTGTTCGAACAACTAAAGCAATTCAAAGACAAGGTCGTCGTGGTCCGGGGCTTACCGCAGGCGGAGGAAGCGGCGGTTCGGAACACCGGGAATATTGAGATCCACAACCATCTTTCGCGCGAAGCGCTGTCCGACCGCATGTGCCGCGCCGCCTACGTGATTGCGCGTTGCGGTTATACCACCGTCATGGAGCTGATGCAAATGAAAAAGAAAAGCATCCTCGTTCCGACACCCGGACAGCCCGAGCAGCAGTACCTCGCCCGGCATCTTTCTTCAAAAAAATGGATACTCACGGCCAAACAAAAAAATTTCAGGCTCGAGAGTCTGTTGACCGATGCCGCCACTTTCGAATACCGGCTGCCCGATCTGCCGCCGGGCGGCGCGCTGGCTGTCGCGTTGGATCAGTGGTTACCGAACATCGGCCTCAAGACAGACGCTTCGGCGATTCAAAGAAAAGAAAATCTTTAGCTGCCGGCATGAATTCCGACCAGCTGTCTACATCTGCCTTGACGGCAAACACCCCGGCCGTTGGCATATTATCGATCCGGACAGTCGTAAGGGAAGAAGCGAATTCAGTAATACCTGGATTGTGTGCAAATATCGCGACATGGTCATCGGCGTCGTCGAGCTCCGTGACCGTATGTACAAATACGGGTACAGATGCCAGGTAGAGCTCATCGATGAGTACGAGTTCAGCCGCCGGGCGATGATATTCTTTCATAAATAAACGGGCCGTCGTCTGTGCCCGAACCGCAGGGCTGGAGACAAAGCGCTGAATAAGGACGTCCTCGCTCAGAAGATATTTCGCCACTTTGGGTGCGGCGTTGACACCCTGTTCATTCAGGGTGCGTTCAAAATCGGAACTGTCCGAAAAATGATCGCCGCTTTTTGCATGGCGCACGAGTAATAAGGTTTTCATAATTCTAAGGTATAGGTAAATGACGAAACGGGGCCGGGGGAATTTACCCGGGATTCTACTAGTAAAATCGGGTAGAAATTGGAAGCAGTATGATACAATAAAAAACTTGCGCTAAATCATTGCATAAATTAATCAGAGATAATATTTTAGCACTGAAGCCCGTTTATAAAATATCCAGAAAAACCCTAGCCCCATGCGCAGATTTTATCACATACTGTCAGTAGGATTACTCTACGTAATACTGCTGCTGGCCCCGGTTCTTGAATCCGGAAACGGTCTCGAAGCAAGAACACTCAAAGCGCTTCCATCATCCACCACCTTACGTTTACTTTCTGCCAGGGATATTTTCGAAGCAGAAGTTACTGCACTCTATAATGAAATAGACCTGAGAAAATCCGGTTTGTCGAAATCGGTTTTCGAATATGCCTATAAAGGATATACCTATCTGTTACAGCATCATCAGCTGAACCGCAGCCAGGTAATTTCTATTTGTGATTTCAGCCAGTCATCCCGCCGCAAGCGTTTATACATCGTAGACCTCGATCAGAAAAAAGTGGTTATGAATACCTATGTGGCGCATGGCCGCCGCTCGGGCGGAGAATATGCCAGCACCTTTTCAAACGATCCCAGTTCACATAAAAGCAGCTTAGGTTTTTATGTAACGGAACGCACCTATTTCGGCGGACACGGGTACGCGCTGAAAATACGGGGACTTGAAAAAGGATTCAACGACCGTGCGGACGGAAGAAATATCGTGGTCCATGGTTCCAAATATGTAGGCGCGAATTTTTTGATGAATAACAAATTTAACGGAAGAAGTTTTGGCTGCCCCGCCATTCCGGCTTCAGATACACAGGAAGTGATCAACGATATTAAAGGCGGTTCATGCCTTTTCATCTATCATCCCACCAAGAAATATTTAAATACGTCAAGAATTTTAAACAGTTAACGCGGACGTAAACTTCAGATGGTTTGAAGGTGAAAAAAAGTTCCAACTTAGGTTCGTACCCTATGATTGGGCTTTTTTTTTATTCAGAACTGCCAGGCAACGATTTGTGCCAGCACGCCGATGCCTAGACCGCTCAGGACCTCGAAATAACTGTGATCGGAGATGATCAGCCGGGCCGTGCAAACGGCACCCGCGATCAGGGTAACGATGACGAGGTAAAGCCCCGAACCGTACGGATTGCTCAGGCATAAAAGCACAAAAAAGGCCAGGAGACCACCCATGGCAATGGCATGCATGCTGATTTTATAAAACAGGTTACACATCCACCCACCACAAATTCCCAGAAAACTGCCGAGTAAAAATCGGACCGCCACCGGTGGCATATCGGTCAGGTTGCGCATGACCCACCATGCCCACCAATAAAAGATCATGGTGGTTAAAAAAGCAATGATGCGGTCTTCCCGGGTTTGCATCTTCAGTGAATGAAGAAATTTCAGGCGCCAGGTAAGAAATAAAGTCAGTGCGGGAAATGCCACTGTATTCAGCAGAACGGTGAGAAGGCGAAATAATTTTATATGGGGATCGATGCCCGAAAAGGCATCCGGATGTACATACACTAAAAACGCAAAGGTATAGCCGACGATCAGCAGGGGATGAAAGACCACCGAAAAAAAATGCCCATAGAACCTCGAGGCGGCGGATGTTTGCATGCTTCAAACTTATGACATCCCGCGGAAATCATTGTATTAAAGCTCGCGGCGCAGGCGTGCAACCGGAATATTGAGTTGTTCGCGGTATTTGGCCACCGTGCGGCGCGCGATATTATATCCTTTCTCCTGCAGGAGTTCCGTGAGCCTTTCGTCGCTCAGCGGCTTTTTCTTGCTTTCTCCTTCGATCAGGTCGCTCAGGATTTTTTTCACTTCGCGGGTGGACACTTCCTCGCCGCTGTCGGTGCTGAGGGATTCACTAAAGAAGAATTTCAGCCGATAGGTACCGAATTCCGTTTGAACG
The DNA here is from genome assembly GCA_964658175.1 of uncultured Puia sp. GTDB lineage: Bacteria > Bacteroidota > Bacteroidia > Chitinophagales > Chitinophagaceae > Puia. The sequence continues at coordinate 27,004 of CAZZYD010000001.1, forward strand.
AATTTGCTGTTGGCCACGCGGCTCACTGTGGAAATGTCCAGACCGGTGCGTTCGGCAATATCTTTCAGGATCATCGGCTTGAGGGTGGTTTCATCTCCCGTCATAAAAAATTCGTGCTGGTAGTCCATGATCGTTTGCATGGAACTGATGAGCGTCTGCTGTCTTTGCTTGATGGCGTCGATAAACCATTTGGCCGCATCGATCTTTTGCTTGATAAAAAGGACCGCCTCTTTCTGGCGTTTGTCTTTTTTGCTGCCCCGGTCATAGTCGCGCAGCATATCCCTGTATCCGTCGCTGATGCGGAGGTCGGGAGCATTGCGCGAATTGAGGGTTAGTTCGAGCGAACCATTGTTGTTGAAGATGAAAAAATCCGGCACCACATATCCTTCCCCTTTGGAAACGCCGCCGACATTTCCACCCGGTTTTGGATTCAGCTTGACGATCTGGCGGATCACCTCCCTGAATTCCTCTTCGCTCATGTTCAGTCCGCGCTGGATCTTATCATAATGCTTTTTCGTAAACTCATCGAAATACTGGCTGAGGACTTCGATGGCGCGCCCGACGTCCTGGCCGGCCGTTTTCTTCCTTTCCAGCTGCAGCAGGAGGCACTCCTGCAGGTTTCGCGCCGCCACGCCCGCGGGTTCAAATTGCTGGATCTTATGGATGATCTGTTCAATTTCAGCTTCTGTGGTATCGATGTTCTGCCGGAAGGCCAGGTCATCCACGATAGACGCGGTTTCGCGCCGCAGATAGCCGTCATCGTCGATGCTGCCCGCCACCTGTTCGGCGATGCGCAGGGTTCGCTCGTCCAGCGACAACATGCCGAGCTGATCCAGCAACAGCTCATAAAAGCTGGTCTCTACTTTATGGGTAACGGTTTTTTTATCATCCTGGTCGCCGTAATTGTCGTCGCGGAGCCGGTAATCGCCCACTTCATCGTCGTGGTCGTTTACATAATCGCTGATATCCACGTTGTCATACTCCTCCTGACTGCCCTCAGGCTCAAAATCCTCTTCCGCCTCGCTCTCAAATTCATCCTTGCTGTCATCCGTGAGGCCGTCGTCATGATCTTCTTCCGTAACTTCGAGGGCTGGGTTTTCCTCGAGCTCCTCTTTAATCCGTTCTTCGAGATTAGCCGTAGGTACCTGCAGCAGTTTCATGAGCTGAATCTGCTGGGGGGACAGTTTTTGAAGTAATTTTTGCTGTAGCGCCTGACTTAATGCCATTTTTCAACAAGGGGTTTGAACGTCAGACAACGACTCTTTAAAGGTAAAAAAGCCGCGCCTTCCACAAAAATCGCGCCGTAAATTTACATACAAATATGAAGAAACGCGCCCAACGAAAAATTAGTTTTCTTGTTGCCCTGATTTTTATGGGGGTGGCAGGCTATGCGCAGGTAATAAGCCCCCTGGCAAATAAAAGCTCGTTTCATGCCGCGGCCCTTGTGTTTCAGCCGGTAACCTCGCAGAATACGGGGAAGGAGCTGGTTCCGCTCACGGGCAAATTTGATTATTTAAGGGTGCTGCCCACGACCGCGCCAATCGTGCCGTCGAACCTGTATTATCTGCAGTCAGGGTTTTTTTGCAAGCGGGAATGGGAGCTGGAGCGCGCCACCCATGTGCCCTTCCGTTTCAGGTTAGGCTCGCTTGACCACTGTAATGAGCTTGAGGGGAAACACTAGCCAGCGCCTTCCGGATGGCATGGACCATCTTCTCCGCTTTTTCTTCGATCTGGGCTTCTGTCCAGGACAAACTGATCGCCGTGGACACACAGCGGCTCATAATCGCGTCGCTGGCGGCAAAGGATTTTGTCTGCAGGGAAGTCAGGGCAGCCTGCTGGCCGCTGCTCAGCCGGTTCAGCGCCTGCGGCTTTTTGAGATGATCCCATTTCCGGATATAATGCCAGTTGTTTTCAAACCAGTAGAAATTACCCGCGAGGATCTGCTGGGCCTTCATTTCGGCCACAACGGCCTTGGTGGCCTGTTCGCTGGGCAAAAACCAGCTTAAAAAAGTATTGCTGTCACCGGTAGGGTCGGGAATTTTGCGGAAGCTGATTTCAGGGATGGTTACAAGGGCATTGCGGAGCATGTCATGGTTTCTCCGCTGGATGGCGAGAAACTGGTCCAGCTTGCGGATCTGGGCCAGCCCCACGGCGGCATGGAGTTCCGAGATCCTGAAATTGTAACCCAGAAAAGGATGGAGATCCGCCCCGCGGTCCACCCCCGTATGATCATGTCCATGATCGGTAAACCCATCTGCTTTTGTATAGATATCCTGGCTATTGGTCATCACCACCCCGCCTTCCGCACAGGTGATCGTTTTTACGAAGTCAAAGGAAAAGGTTCCGGCATCGCCAATGGTTCCCAAAGCACGGCCCTTATAGGTTCCGCCAATGCTCTGACAGGCATCTTCCAGTAATAGAAATCCGTGATCCCTGCAAATGGCCTGCAAGGCATCCAGGTCGGCCATGCTGCCACACATGTGCACCGGCATGATGCAGCGCGTGGCGGGCGTGATCGCTTTTCTCACGGCAGCCGGATCGAGGGTGAGGCTTTCGTCGATATCCACGAGTACGGGAATGGCACCCACACTCAATACAGCCTCAAAACTGGCCACGAACGTAAATGAAGGCATGATCACTTCGTCACCCGCACCGATGCCCAGCGCACTAAAAGCCGTGGTGAGCGCCGCCGTCCCACTGGACGTGAGCTGCGCATAGGCTGTGCCGAAACGCTGGCATATCGCCGCTTCCAGTTCTTTGGATTTCCAGATTCCTTTTCGCGGGCCGTCAAACCCATAACGCATCAGGATGCCTGTGTTCAGCACATCATTCACTTCCTTCTTTTCCTCGGCGCCGAAAAATTCAAAACCTGGCATATTTTTTTAGATTAGTTTGATAAAAAGGGGATGAATACAAAGGTAAAAGCTTTTCTACTGACGGCCGCAATATTTGCCCTCACCATTCTTCGCGGCCAGGCTCATGCGCCCGCCACGCCGCCGGGAGATTCCACTATTGCCGGCGACTGGTATCTTCAGCCTGTGCTCGCCTCCGATCTGGTGACGGGAAAAACGGCGACGATCCATTTCGATCCCGCGTCGAACAGTTTTTCGGGTAATACCGGTTGCAATCAGATGCGCGGAAAATTTTTGAATTCGGCCGACAGCATTCATTTTGACGAAAACATCATCACGACAAAAATGGCCTGCGTCGGTTACAACGAGGCCGCATTCCTAAAAAACCTGCTCAGGGTCAACCGTTATTCCTTTAAAAACGGATTCCTGATTTTCTATGTGGATGGCCAGCAGATTTTCAGCTGGAGCCGAAAACCACCAAGGCTGAAAAAAACCGGGCAGGCCTGATTTTGTCGCACCGTTTGTTTCCCCACATCCTGTTGCAGCCGCGCCAAGATTCGTAAATTGCAACCATGCAGGATTATTTACAAGGATTGAATGACGCCCAGCGCGAGGCGGTGTTGCATATTGACGGACCGATCATGATCATTGCAGGCGCAGGCAGTGGAAAAACAAAAGTGCTCACCACGCGGATTGCGCACCTCATGCGGCAGGGCGTGGATGCGTTTAATATCCTTGCGCTCACGTTCACCAACAAGGCCGCACGCGAAATGAAGGAACGCATTGAAAAGATCCTTGGCACCAACGAAGCGAGAAACCTGTATATCGGCACATTCCATAGTGTGTTCGCGCGTATCCTTCGCGCAGAAGCGCCCAAGATCGGATTTCCCAACAGCTTTACCATTTACGATACCGACGACGCAAAGAGCGTCGTGAAAACGGTGATCAATGAATTGAACCTCGACGACAAACACTATAAACCGAATATCGTCTACAACCGGATTTCGCAGGCAAAAAATGCGCTCATCGGTCCGGAAGCCTACGCCGCTGATTATTCCATACAGCAGGAAGACACACGCAGCAACCGCCCGGCGATCGCGCAGATATTCGACGCCTACACCAAACGCTGTTTTAAAAACGGCGCGATGGATTTCGACGACCTTCTTTTGAAATTTTATGAAGTATTAAAAAATTTTCCGGAGAGCCTGCATAAATATCAGCATAAGTTCAAGTATATCCTCATCGATGAGTTTCAGGATACCAATCCGGCGCAGTATGAGATCATCAAGCTCCTGGGTGCAGTGTATGAAAATGTTTGCGTGGTCGGCGACGACGCACAGAGTATTTACAGTTTCCGCGGCGCAACGATCGAAAATATCCTGCAGTTTCAAAAGGACTATGATGATGTAAAAGTGGTGAAGCTCGAACAGAACTACCGCAGTACACAAAGCATCATCAATGTGGCCAATGAAGTCATAAAGCAAAACAAGGGTCAGATACCGAAAAACCTCTGGACCGAAAATATCGAAGGGGAGAAAATAAAACTGGTGCGGTCTGCTACGGACAACGATGAAGGCAGGTATGTGGCCGACTCCATCCAGGAACAGAAATTACGGAACCATTTTCACAATAAGGATTTTGCCATTCTCTACCGAACCAACTCCCAGAGCCGGGCTTTTGAAGAAAGCCTTCGCCGGATGAATATTCCGTACACCATCTATGGCGGCATCAGCTTTTACCAGCGCAAGGAAATCAAGGACTTTATCGCCTATCTGCGCGTGATCGTCAATCCGCGCGATGAGGAAGCCCTGAAGCGGATCATCAATTTTCCCGCACGTGGTATCGGCAAGACCACCATCGATAAAACCGTGCTCATCGCCAATGAAAAGAACATCGCCATGTGGGATGTGCTCAATGACGCGCGGGCGCTCGGATTCAGGGCGGGAACCCTGGAGGCGATCGAACAGTTTGTACTGATGATAAAAAGTTTTGCCAGCATGCTGCCCAACAGGAACGCACACGAAATAGCAATTCATGTCGGCAAACAAACCAATATCGTCAAAGAGCTTTTCAACGACAAGACCACGGAAGGGCTTGCGAAATATGAAAATATCCAGGAACTGCTGAACAGCATCAAGGAATGGATGGATACGCAGCAAAACCTCGCACAGATAGATGAAGACGGGATCGTGATCGATGAACAGGCGCCTGCTGCCGACGCGACGCATTTCGGATTGTCCACCTATCTGCAACAGATTACCCTCCTGACCGATTCAGACCAGAAAGATCCCAATGCGGATACGGTGAAACTCATGACGATCCATGCCGCCAAGGGGCTCGAGTTCAGTTGCGTTTTTGCTGCGGGACTGGAAGAATCCCTGTTTCCGAATGCGATGTCCATCAACACGCGCGAAGAACTGGAAGAAGAGCGCCGGCTTTTTTATGTCGTCATCACGCGGGCCAAACAAAAACTCTGGATCACTTACGCGAGTACGCGCTACCGCTTTGGAAATATCGTACAGAATGAACCAAGCCGGTTTATAGATGAAATCCCTGAACATTTTCTCGACCGGAGTTTTGCCGGTGGTGGCGCCAAAAACCAGGGCCAGGGCGGATTTTCCAACCGGACCGCATTCGACCGGCTGCATAGAAATAGTTATGGAGATAATAACTATAATAACAATGCAAAGGAACCATCCAAACCTTCTTACCTCACCAACCCGGTAAAGCCGCAGCCGAAAGTACATGTGCCTTCGGCAGATTTTTCACCCAGCGACACTTCGGTCCTTGAAGCGGGGGATAAAGTGGAGCATCAGAAATTTGGTTTTGGCGAAGTGCTGACGATGGAAGGATCGGCCCACAATCCGATTGCCACCGTGCGCTTCGATCTGAACGGAGAGAAGAAAATCATGCTCAACTACGCCAAACTCCGGATCATTAAATAGCAGCCACTCAGAGGCTTTCTTTCAGTGCGGCAATCGTTTTTTTCTCACTGCCGGAAAAGATCTGCTGCTGGTTGATCACCACGGGTCTTTTGAGAAAAGTATATTCTTCCAGGATCAGGCGGCGGTAATCTTTTTCCGTGAGGGGCTTGTCTTTTAAACCCATCGATTTGTATTTCATCGAGCGCCGGCTGAAAAGCGCCTCATAGCTTCCCGCCATTTTTTTCATTTCATCCAGCTGGGCAGCGGTTATTTTTTCCGTTTTGATATTCTGTACGGTAAATCCTTTTTTCTCGAGGCCCGTGTCTTTGAGAATGCCCTGGCAGGTACTGCAGGTGGCGAGCGAATAGACTTTCTTCATGTGATTCAGTTCATGAGCAATTTCCGGAATTCCACCGAATCTCCGTTAAAAACATCAAAATCCACGTGGGTGTAAATCCCGTTCACGCGTCCACCCTCGTTGTGTTGCCAGAAATTCCAGTTGCGGTAGATCCGGGGCTGGCGGGGTTGAAGATAGTGGGCCACCCAAAGCGTGTAGCCATCGAAATCATCTTTCAAATATCTTTTATAAAAATCCACGTTGGTGTACAGGATCGGGGAAGTGCCATAATAATTGCGGATGGTTTCCAGCCATTCCTTGGCGCGTTCGCGGATTTTTTCGGGTGCCACGCCATTGGCCTGTTCGATATCGAGCACGGGCGGCAGATCGCCGGGAAGCAGGGTGACGGAATTGATAAAATTTTCTGCCTGCGCCTTGCCACTTTTAGAGGAGATGAAGAAATGATAGGCGCCCCGCACAAGACCCGCATTTTTTGATTTCCGCCAGTTGCGGGCAAAAAAAGCGTCTTCATTACCCAGGCCTTCCGTCGCTTTGATAAACACAAAGCTGATATGGACATTATTGACGTGCATATCGCGTACGGACTCCCAGTTGATCACATCCTGGTATTTTGAAACGTCGATCCCGTGGACGGTGTAGTTTACGGGAATTTCTATCCCGAACTCGGGATAATGGACAAAACCGGTCCGTCGTTCCACAAACCACTGGTAGAGGGCTATACATAGCATGAACCCGATTGCCACGGCGAAAGAAAATATCACCATGCGCCAGATCCTGCTTTTTGGTTTTTGTGTAGCCATAGGATGAATAAGACAGGCAAATATAAACGCTTAATCAGCGAGATCATAGAGGCCGGATTCGCTCTTTTCCTTTTTTAAAACTATTTTTAGGGTAAGATGCCTGCGCTGAACCGCAACGATACGATCAACCTGATTTCCAAACTGACGCCGCGCAGGCTATTCAATGGAATAAAAGTGCTCGGAAGCTTCTACCTGAGCAAGTGGACCGGCAAAGCCATTCAATGGGGTGTTCCCGTTTCGGTATCGTTTGAGCCAACTACCTCCTGCAACCTGCGTTGTCCGGAATGTCCGAGCGGTCTGCGCGCCTTTACACGGCCCACAGGTATGCTGGAGAAGAAGTTTTTTACCGAGATGATCGATCAGCTGGCCGGCAACCTGCTATACCTCACCTTTTATTTTCAGGGGGAACCTTATCTGAATCCCTCGTTTCTGGATATGGTGAAATACGCTTCGAAAAAGAAAATCTATACGGCTACTTCCACCAATGCACATTACCTGACCGATGAAAATGCCCGGCGCACGGTGGAAAGCGGGCTGGACCGGCTGATTATTTCCATCGATGGCACCACCCAGGATGTATATGCCCAATACCGCGTCGGCGGCAAACTGGACAAAGTGCTTGAAGGAGCGCGCAACATGGTCAAATGGAAGAAGGAACTAAACAGCCGGACGCCTTATATTTTTTTCCAGTTTCTCGTGGTGAGGCCGAACGAACACCAGCTGAAAGATATTAAAACACTTGCCCGGGAGATCGGTGTGGACGGCGTGCGGTTTAAAACGGCCCAGGTCTATAATTACAAGGAAGATCCGAACCGGCTGATTCCGCAGCATTCCAAGCTCACCCGTTACCGGAAAACAAAGGACGGCAGCTATGAGCCGAAGAATAAGATGCAGAATCACTGCTGGAGGCTCTGGCATTCGCCGGTGATCACCTGGGACGGACTAGTGGTGCCCTGCTGTTTTGATAAGGATGCCGAACACCGGATGGGTGATCTGCAGCGCCGGTCGTTTAAAGAGATCTGGCATGATGAGGCCTATGTAAAATTCAGAAAAGGAATTCTCCAAAGCCGCGCCAATATTGACATCTGTTCCAATTGCAGTGAAGGTGTAAAAGTTTGGGGAGACTGATTGACTATGACACTTGAAAACGACATCAACCAGCACACGTTCCGCTCAGAGCACCAGAAGTCGGTGATCAACATGATCTATACGTTCAACTGGATGAATGCGAAGCTCGATACGATCTTCGATCCGTTTGATATCACCCAGCAGCAATTTAACATTCTCCGGATATTAAGGGGAGCGGGAAAACCGTTATCCACTTTGCAGATCCGGCAGCGCATGCTGGATAAGATGAGTGATACCAGCCGGATCGTGGACCGACTCATAAAAAAGAACATGGTTAAGAAATCCATCTGTAAGGAAGACCGCCGGCTGGTGGATGTAAGTATTACAGACAAAGGACGCAAGCTGCTCGAAAAAATTGATCTGCTTGAAAAAGAAATGGACGCTGTTTTTATAAACCTTACCATTGCAGAAGCCCGGCAACTCAATGAGTTACTGGACAAAGTAAGAACGGAAGCGTCTCCCGGAACAAATCACCCGGGATGAATTAAAATCACGCATGGAGAATGAAAAGATTTTTGTGTTTATCGATTGGATTGTTTGCCCTTACCTCCGCCTTTTCCCAGCCAAAGCACGAACTCAGGGCCGTATGGATCGCCTCGGTTGACAATATCGACTGGCCTCCGAAAGGAATGACCGATCCCGCACAGCAAAGAGCCGAATTTATCCGGCAGCTTGATATGCATCAACGCAACGGGATGAACGCGGTGATCGTGCAGATCCGTCCGGCAGCAGATGCTTTTTATCCTTCCGACATCGAACCCTGGAGTGAATGGCTTACCGGCAGGCAGGGCCAGGCGCCAAATCCCTATTATGATCCGCTGCTGTTCATGATTACGGAAACCCATAAACGGGGCATGGAGTTTCATGCCTGGTGCAATCCTTACCGCGCCGTGTTCCGGCTGAATGTTTCTTCCATCTCGCCCACGCACATCACCCGGGTGCATCCTGAGTGGTTTCTCAATTACGGGGATACAAAATATTTCGATCCGGGCAACAAGGAAGTGCAGCTGTATGTAACGGCGGTGATCCGGGATATCTGTAAAAGATATGATGTGGATGCCCTGCATTTTGACGATTATTTCTATCCCTACCGCATTGCCGGTAAGGAATTTCCTGACCAGGCTTCTTTTGCGAAATACGGCAACGGAATGTCGAAGGAAGACTGGCGCCGCAGCAATACCGATTCGATCATCGTGCTGCTGAGCCGGGCCATCAAGGAAGAAAAGAAATTCTGCAAATTCGGCATCAGCCCTTTCGGCATCTGGCGGAATGCAGCACAGGATAGTGCGGGCAGCAATACGCATGCGGGACAAACCAATTACGACGACCTTTATGCGGATATCCTCCTCTGGCTGAAAAACAAATGGATCGATTATGTGATGCCACAGGACTATTTCGAATTCGAACACCGCAATGCCCCCTTCGAGAATATTTTGGACTGGTGGAACGATCACAGCTATGGCCGCGACTGCTATATCGGGCTCGGCATGTACCGGGCAGGTTCGAATGCGTTCTGGCGCGACCGGACCCAACTCCCCCGGCAGATGCGTGCCGTGCGGACCAAACAGCAGGTGCAGGGCATGGCCTTTTTCAGCAGTAAATCATTCAATAATAATCCCTACGGCTGGAACGACAGCCTGCGGACGGAGTTCTATAACTATCCTGCGCTGATCCCGCCGATGGCCTGGATCGATACTACGAAGCCCGCCGCCCCCTTCCTGAGTGTGGTGAAAGGCGCCGATTCACTGGTTTTCTACTTTCAAAAAGGGAATGCATCCGATTCCTTACGCGGATATGCGATTTACCGAAGCCTGGACAATATCAATGCGGACTCAACCCTTCCTTACCAGTTTATTCCATATAAAGAAGTTGTTACATTAACCCTGAAAGCAGGGGAAATGACAGATGGCCGGGAAGTTCGCTATTTTGTGACATCGGTCAGCCGCACAAACAACGAGAGTGCGGCCATTCCGGTGCATGTGATGACCACCGAAAAGCATTGAGGGGAGCCTCTATATTCAATGATTCATTTTGTGTCCAAAATCCTAATTTTGAAACAACTAATCCCGGAACATTCAAATGGCGTTAATTGATGTACAATTACCCAGTTCGCTTGCCAGGGCTTTGCGATTACCAAAAAAATCGCCGAGGCGCCAGCAACTAAAAGTTCTGAAGAAGTTATTGAAGAAAGCCCGCTTTACAGAGTTCGGGCAGCAATTTCGCTTTGATGAGATTCTGCTGAGCCGCCATGCCGGCAAAAAGTTCCAGGAAAATGTTCCTGTGTTCGATTATTCAAAAATTTACAAAGACTGGTGGTTCAAGACCCTTGAGGGCAAGCCGGATATCTGCTGGCCGGGAAAGATAAAATATTACGCGCTGAGCAGCGGCACTTCGGAAGCAGCCAGCAAATATATTCCGATCACCAATGACCTGTTGCGCGGCAACCGGATCGTGATGGTCCGTCAATTATTATCCCTGCGCAATTACCAGGACATTCCGGTGAAGAGTATCGGCAAAGGATGGCTGATGATCGGCGGAAGTTCCGATCTCCAGAAAGGTCCGGGATATTATGAAGGAGATCTCAGCGGCATCACGGCCAAAAAAGTGCCGTTCTGGTTTTCTCCATTTTATAAACCGGGAAAAAAAATCGCCCGCGAAAAAGACTGGAATAAAAAAATCGATGAGATCGTTTTACAGGCACCCAACTGGGACATCGGCTTTATCGTCGGCGTGCCCGCCTGGATCCAGATGTGCATGGAGAAGATCATTGCCCAATACAAGGTGAATAATATCCATGAGATCTGGCCCAACCTCGGATTCTTTGTGCATGGAGGCGTATCCTTCGAACCGTACAAAATCGGATTTGAAAAATTATTGGGAAAGCCAATCACCTATATTGAAACCTATCTGGCATCGGAGGGTTTTATCGCTTACCAGGACCGGCAGGACGAACGCGGGATGCGGCTCGTAACGAGCCAGCACCTCTATTTCGAATTCGTGCCTTTCGATGGGGTCAATTTCGATGCCGACGGAAATATCGTTGAAAAGCCGGAAGTGCTTATGATCAATGAGGTGGAAGAAGGGAAAGACTATGCGCTGCTGATCAGTACGGCAGCCGGCGCCTGGAGATACCTGATCGGGGATACCGTTAAATTTACGAGCAAGGAAAAAAGCGAGATCATCATTACGGGCAGAACACGCCATTACCTCAGCCTGGTTGGCGAGCACCTCAGCGTGGACAATATGACCAAGGCGGTGCAGCTGGTCAGTGAGGAACTGAATATCTCCATTCCTGAATTTACCGTGGCAGGTGTTCCCCATGGTTTGTTTTTTGCTCATCAGTGGTATATTGCCAGTGAAACGGCGGTGGATCCGGAACTGATCCGGAATAAACTCGACGAGAAACTGAAAATGCTCAACGACGATTACGCGGTGGAACGGAAAAGTGCATTAAAGGATATTCGCGTCAGCATCCTGGCCCCTGAACGGTTCATGGAGTTTATGCGCGTATCCGGAAAAGTTGGCGGCCAACATAAATTCCCGCGCGTACTGAAAGGGAAGCTGTTAAAGGACTGGCAAACATTTTTACAAACATGATCGACGCCATATTGAAAGGACTGGCCCTCGGAGTGGTGCTGGCATTGTCGGTAGGTCCCATTATTTTTACCATTGTCAAACAAAGCCTGAACAACGGGTACCGCGGGGGACTCAGCTTCGTGGTCGGCGTGTGGATCAGCGACATCATCCTCGTCGTACTGAGCAATGTTTTCACGGAATTTGTCGCCACCCTCCTCGAATATAAAAAAGACATCGCCTATGGCGGCAGCGCTTTTCTGATCTCCATGGGGGTGTACTTCGTTTTCTTCAAAAAAGTAAAATTGAATTCCACCGGAGGCATGGAACATGCCGAATCCTACGGCCTGCATGAAATGGCCAGAACGATGGCCTCGGGCTTTTTGATCAATACGCTGAACCCCGGCGTCCTGCTCTTCTGGCTGGGAAACGCCACGGTACTCTCCCTCACCCATACACTAAAACAACGGATCATTATTTTCTCCGTTTGCCTGCTGATCAATATGAGCGCCGATGTCGGCAAGGTGCTGATGGCCGGTAAACTCAGAAAGCGGCTCACCGTCCATAATCTTTCCATCATTAACAAAATCTCCGGTGCCATTCTCATCGGATTTGGAGTAGCTTTACTCTGGGGCGTTATCTTCCTTGGAAACAAGATCAAATGAAACTACTCATCTTCCTGTGTTTATTTATTCCGGTAGCCGGCTTCGGACAATCTGACGTACTGATCCTTCAAAAACACGGTAAAAATATCAGAAGCTATATCCCGGGCGATCCGATCATCATGCAAACCGTCTATGACCAGTGGTTTGACGGAACACTGACCTCTCTGCATCACGACAGTGTTTCGGTAGATGGGATTGCCTTTCACTGGAAAGAAATAAAAGCGATCCGGTGGCGGCGGACCGGCCTGAATTATACGGTAGATGGAACCATACTGATGATCGCGGGCGCCGGCTGGCTGGCCATCAATGCCATCAATGGAATCTACCGGAAAGATGCGATCGGCGACTGGTATACCACCTCCGGGGTAGTCATCGGTGCGGCCCTGATCGGCGGCGGATTTTTATTGAGAAAAGCGGCGGTAAAAACCTATCAGCTTGGACATAAGTACGACTTGCACTATCTTGAACTCACAGATCTCCGGAAGAGTTTAAAAAGCAGTCAACCAGTCAACCAACCCTAATTCATCTCAATGGCCCTGAAAACCAAAGGACTGATCCCAAGGACCTGGAGATGGATCAAAAGAATTTTTCTCTTTCTCTTTCTTTTGCAGTTTTTTTATATCCTCCTGCTCAAATGGGTCAACCCGCCGATCACGATCACCCAACTGAGCAGTTTGCTGCATGGCTATGGACTCAAGCGCAACTACGTATCCATGAAAGAGATTTCGCCCTATGCGAAACTCGCCGTGATCGCTTCCGAAGATCAGCTCTTTCCCGATCACGATGGCTTCGATTTCAAATCGATTGAAAAAGCGATCAAGCACAATCAGAAGAGCAAGTCCATGCACGGCGCCAGCACCATCAGCCAGCAGGTGGCGAAAAATGTATTTTTATGGCAGGGCCGCACTTTTGTCCGCAAGGCGCTAGAAGCCTATTTTACTTTTATGATCGAGCTGATCTGGGGCAAAAAACGCATTCTGGAAGTCTATCTGAATGTAAGTGAGATGGGCAAAGGCGTTTTTGGGATCGATGCGGCAGCAAAAAATTATTTTAACAAACGCGCCAGGAACCTCAACCGCGCAGAAGCTTCGATGATCGCTTCCTGCTTTCCTAATCCGAAGGTATATACGATAAAACCGATGTGCCGGGAAGTAGCCAGGCGGTATCCATGGATCATGGTGCAGATGAATCACCTGGAAGATGATCCCGAAATCATCAAGCTGGTGCAGTAAACCGGGCTTCCACCGCGCGGATGCCCTGCAGCAGGCGGTCTTCATAAAATTCTCCGGAAATTTCAACCCACGGCGTGTCCTGGTTCACGAGCAGGTCTTTGTAGATATGAAATAGTTTCTGCCGGTTTTCCAGGTCGGGGTATTCTCTGAGTTCATCCTTTACCCAGGGCAGATCAGTGTTGCAGAGCAGGTAAAGATCGTACTGGCGCGATACGATCTGGTCGAGGATCCACTGGTGGCATTGCTCAAAAACAAACTCACACCACACTTTCATCACATACATATCGGTGTCGATAAAAATCATGGAAGACCGCGTAGCCGCCGTCTTTTGGTCCTCCAGCTTTATTTGACCGCGCGCAATAGTTTCCAGGTCGGCGAAAAGATAATCTGTGCCGTGGCGAAGCAGGTATTCCCGCGCATATTCCGGCACCCAGTCTGTATGAAAATGCGCCGCCAGCAACTCACACAGGGTGGATTTACCGGTTGATTCCGGACCGATCACGACGATTTTTTTAGACGGCATGCGCTGCGATTTTATTTCGCCAGGTTATATATCCCATCACCGCAAGAATCAGAAATACAAGATATTGAAAGCTGGCAAATACGAAATGCTTGTAAAAATTAAGCGGAACAGATGCCAGGTCCGTGATGATCCACCAGGTCCAGTTTTCCAGCTTTTTTTTATTCATCAGCCACATGCCGGTGTAGGCGGCGCCGGAAGTAAATGCATCCGCCAGCGGCACCGTACTTTTCGTGAGGTATTTCAGCACGAAAAAAAGCACGCTGAAACAAGCCAGGAAGAAAATAATCGCCTGTATCCATTCGCGTCTGTTGGATGCAGTAATCGAAATGGCCTGCCGGCCACCCGATTTCCGGGACCACATAAACCATCCCACGATACTCATCACCGTATAATAGAAATTGACGGAGGCGTCTGCAAAAAGGCCGCCCGTCCAATACAGATAGATGAAGATCGCCGTGCTGATCATGCCCACGGGATATACAAGAATATTTTCTTTTCTTGAAAATACAACACTCGCGATACCACAGATCACCGCGATGTATTCCAGCCAGGTGGTGGCCCGGAGATCCGTAAAAAACTGTTGGTAGATCGCCTGCAAAAGCGGTAGGTTTAGCAATAAAAAAAGCTACCGTTTTCAGTAGCTTTCAAATGTTTTGAAGGATCGCTTATTCGGCTTCCGCCACCACTTCACTCACTTCGGGGATCATGCGTTTCATCATCCCTTCAATACCTGCTTTCAGCGTGATCATGCTGGAGGGACAGCCGGAGCAGGATCCCTGGAGCATCAGATTCACCACCCCTTCGTTATAACTTCTGAACTGGATCGCACCGCCATCCATCTCAACCGCGGGTTTTACATAATTTTCGAGCAGCTCCTTGATCCTTTTCACCACATCATCATCGTCGGCGCCGATCACGTTATTGGCATCCGATTTCCTGACCACGATCTCATCTTCGTTGATCACGGGTTTGCCTTCTTCCAGATAATCCTTGAGGAAAAGCCTGATCGCAGGGATCACATCACTCCAGTCCGTATCCGGTGTTTTGGTCAGGGTCACGAAATTGCTGGCGATAAATACAGCTTTGATAAAAGGGAAACCAAAGATTTCCACGGCAAGCGGAGATGGTTTTGCAGCAGCAACTTCCTGAAAGTCAATGCTTTTGCCCGGATACAACAGTTTGTTTGCCACAAACTTCATCGTTTCCGGATTGGGCGTCATTTCTGTATAAATACTAATTACCGGATTGCCTGTTTTGATCATAGCACTGCATTTGAGTTACAAAAGTAACAAAATCCTTTTTGTCTTTGTTTCGAATGTAGAAAAACCTTAGCCGGCGCAGATTTCCGGCGGATGGGCCCGGCGGTGAGACCTGGTATAGCGGAAATTACTGATATGGGCTGTCACAATGAAAATGACCGCGAAAGGCAGGAGCAGCAACTCGTAATGATGCCAGTACTGCTTGGCCAGTAAGAAAAGCATCCCGGAGGCGAACAGCAAAAACGGCACATAACTGCGGTGATGATGCCGGAAACCATGGCGAAGCGAATAAACGCCGATAACAAAAGCCAGCAGAATCATCCCGTATTCAAAAACCGGGTGATGTATGATGTTGATGCCCATGAAGGATAAGCTGGAGAGAAAGAGAGGCAGCACGGCGCAATGGATGGCGCAGGCTACGGAAGCCCCGATACCCAATACATCCGCGTTTAAAAAGCGTTTCCTCATCGACCGGCAAAGATAGCCAAATATGCGAAAACGGTGCATCACCGGCATGTAGTAAATTTGCGCAGGATGTCTAAAAAAAGCTTGTTTTTCATTTTGTTCTTTGTGATCCTGTTTGCCGGGTTTTACTTCGTGCTGACGCGCATCATTCCCGGTTATGGAGAAGTGAGTTTTCCGGTGCTGAGCAGCGTCAAACCATTCTCTTTTGAAAACCAGAACGGTCAGCGGATCACCAACCGCAACGTCTCCGGGAAAGTGTATGTGGCGGAATACTTTTTCACCACCTGCAAGGGCATCTGCCCGAAAATGAATACCAATCTGCACCTGGTATACGACAAATTCAAAGACGATTCTGATTTTATGATCCTCTCCCACACCGTGGATCCCGAGACCGACAGTGTCGGCAGGCTCAAAATATATTCGGATTCGCTGGCGGTCAATGCGTCTCACTGGTTATTCCTGACCGGCACGAAAGACAGTCTCTATAAAGCTGCGCGGGAAAGCTACCTGCTGGACGATCCGAAGAACAACAACCAGGATATCAGCGCCCAATTCATCCATACCCAGTTTTTTGCACTGGTGGATAAAAACGGTCAGGTGCGGAAAATTTTTGACGGCCTCAAGCACGACGAGATCAGTTCAATGGAAGAAGGTATCAGCCAGTTGCTGAAGGAAAAGGCAGGCGGCCCGCGATTTTCGAATTCATTGTTTACCAACAACCCCAACTGAACCGGTATAAAAAGGAAAGCCCCGATGTGGAAACACCGGGACTTTTGGTTAAGGCTCTGATTAGTACTATCGTTTAGTCTTTGCAGACCAATTTGTTCTTTTTTGCGGAGACGGAGCAAATGTAAGTTTGTAACCTGACTCCTGCAACATTCAACGATCCCATTTTACAGGTATTTTGTTATTGTTTTTCCAGGATCGCTTTCATTTTTCCTTCCACGAATTCCATCAGCGTCCGGATATGATCGCCGGAGAAATCAAACACCAGTCCTGCAGCGGCATACAGCTCGGGAAGCGTTTTCGTACCACCCAAACTCAGGGCATGTACGTAGTTTTCCAGGGCCTGTTCCTTGTTTTTACTATACTGCATCCAGAGTCCAATGGCACCCAGCTGCGCAATGCCATATTCAATATAGTAGAAGGGCACTTCAAACAGGTGCAATTGCTTTTGCCAGAAATTTTCGCGATATTTTTCGAGCCCGCTCCAGTCCACTGTATTGGTTGAAAACTCGTTGAAAATGGCGAGCCAGTTGTCGGCGCGTTCAGCTTCCGTGTGGTTGGGATTTTCATATACCCAATGCTGGAATTTATCAACGGTGGCGATCCAGGGGAAAATGCTGATGACCCGTTCCAGCTGGTATAATTTCGCGCGGTTCAGATCTTTGGAGTCTTTAAAATAAACGTCCCAATGCTCCATGGTGAAAAGTTCCATGGCCATGCTGGCCACTTCGGCAATTTCCAT
>CAZZYD010000001.1:44350-45853 GCA_964658175.1 uncultured Puia sp.
AATGCTCCATGGTGAAAAGTTCCATGGCCATGCTGGCCACTTCGGCAATTTCCATGGGATATTCCTTAAAGGCACTCAGTTCAAGATCGTGCGACAAAAAAGAATGGACCGCATGGCCACCTTCGTGCACCATGGTGGTCACATCGGACATCTGCCCCGCGGCATTCATGAAAATAAACGGAGCCCCTGTTTCGGAAAGCGGACAATTATATCCTCCCGGCGCTTTGCCGATGCGGCTTTCCAGATCGAAGCGGTTCATTTTATCCATTGTCTGCAGACAGCCTGCAAAAAAAGGACTCAGCTCACGGAAACAGATGATGGTTTTTTCAAGTAATTCTTTGCCCGTGTCGAATGGATGGAGCGGTTCGAGACCGGCCGGTTCAGCATCCGTATCCCAGGGACGCAAGGTATCGAGACCAAGTTTTTTTTGTTTATGCTGGTTGATGAGTTTCACCAGCGGAAGGATGTATTGCTTTACGGAATCGTGAAATCGGAAACAGTCCTCTTTCGTATAGTCAAAGCGACCCATTTCCACGAATTTGTAGTCGCGGTAATTGGCAAAGCCGGCGTTTACGCCAACTTCATTTCTTTTTTGAACCAGTTCGGTGAATAATTTATTCAGTGCATCTTTATCTTCAAACCGGCGCTCCTGAATTTTTTTGTAAACTTCCTCGCGCAGGGAGCGGTCAGGATTTTCAAGAAATTTAGATGCCTGCTGCAGCGTGAATTCCTGGTCCTTCACCATCACCGTCATCTTCCCCGAAATATTTCCATATTGCTGCGCAAGAATACTCAGTTCGGATTGCAGCGCGATATTTTTTTCGCGATAGAGTTCGATGCTTTTCCGCACGGAGCGGATATAAGTGAAATATTTATCCTTGTCGAGTTTGGCAGTAAAGGGATTGTCCACCAGTTTGCGGTTGAGGCGGTCGGCATACGGTTGAATATGCGGCTGGATCTCAACCATAAAATAAGTGAACGCGTCCTGCAGGGCTTTGTCCTGTGTATTGCAGGTCATTCGGATATGACGCCAGGAAACATCTTCGCCAACAACGGCTTCGAGTTCGCTCATGTCCTGCAGCCATTTTTCCATTGATTCGGAAGAATCAACTTTTCTGTCTTCCAGGTCTTTCAGATAAGGCTCGAGTGAAGGCCAGTCAGTGACCTTGAAATCTGCTGGAAGGAATTTTCGGACGGGTACGTGTATCGATGCTGCTTTGATATCAGGAATCATTGAATTACTTCTTTTTGCTTTTAACCGGGGCGGAAGGTTTTTCTTCTTTGGCGGCTTTTTTGGCAACGGGTTTCGCTGCCTTTGGCTTTTCTTCTTTTTTAGCAGCCGGTTTTGCTTTCACCGGCTCTTCTGCCTTGACGGCTTTTTTTGCAGCAGGAGCAGGTTTGGCAGCGGAAGGTTTCGCAGGACTTGCTTTTGCTTCCGGTTTCGGTTCAGTCGGCTTCGCCGCTTTTTTCGCAGGCGCTTCTTTTTTTTCCACTACTTCCTCT
>CAZZYD010000002.1:0-35651 GCA_964658175.1 uncultured Puia sp.
CCATATTTCTGACAGAATTAAAATAGGCATCAGCACCAACTACCTGAATACATCGGCCGACCGCGGCTTGTCGGGTAATGATAATGCCGGTGTTACGCTGGGCATCGCACTTTCCTCTACACCGCAGTTTGCACAGCTGCATGCTGATCAATTCGGCAATTTCCCCAACAATCCATTTGCCGCATCCAACCCGCTGCAGACGGTAGCGTTGATGAAGAACAATGAGTCGGTCAACCGGTTCATCTCCGGACTAAACTTCGACGCCATCCTGCAGAAGTCTGAGAAGAGCACCACCAAATTCGTGGGCAGCGGTGGATTTGATTTTTACAGTTTGCAGACCAGTGTGCTGTTTCCCGGTGAACTGCAGTTTCAGGCCGTCAACAAGGGCACATCCATCCAGGGCTTTACCAATAACCTCAACATCAATTTTATTCTGTCGCTGGTGAATACTTATAGGGTGTCGGACAATCTCGTGCTGAATACTTCAGGTGGTGTTACCCAGGAAAATGGCAATTACAACAACCTGCTCAATGCCGCCACGCAGGTGATCTCGGGCCAGTCTAATGTGGACCAGGCGGGTTCTCTCACGGCCACCCAGCTTCGGACAAAATTCCAGAACCAGGGTGTGTATATTCAGGAAGAAGCCAGCATCATCGATGCGGTGACCGCCACGGCTGGTGTGCGTTTCGATCGCTCCTCCAATAACGGGGATGTGAAAAAATTCTATGCTTATCCCAAAGCCGGGCTGTCCTGGAACATCACTCACAGCCTGCTTGATCCCAACGGGTTTTTCAGCAACCTGAAATTACGGGCAGCATATGGCGAGGCGAACAACACGCCCGCATATGGTTCCAAATTTACGGCCGTGAATGTGTCGAATATCGGCGGACTCCCCGGATCGCTCATCGGCTTACAGGCCGGCAATCCGGATATAGAACCGGAAAGGCAAATTGAATTTGAAACCGGAGTTGATTTCAGCATACTGAAGGGCGCGCTTAGTTTTGAAGTCACATATTATAAAAAGAAAATTGATAATTTCCTGATGCAGTATAACCCGCCATCCTCCAGCGGTTTCAGCACTGCCTGGCAGAATGCAGGCGACCTCCAGAACCATGGTTTTGAAATCGGTTTGAACGCAAGGCCGGTATCGACCAGGAATCTTACCTGGAATACCATTGTCAACTGGTGGTTTAACCGTTCTGAAGTAACGCGGTTGATAACGCCATCGGTACCACAGGGTTCTTTCGGGTATGTTTTGGGTAGCTATCAGATCCAGCAAGGGAAATCTGCTACACAAATCATCGGGTTATCACCGACCGGTATTTCGGTACTCGGAAATTCAGAACCCAGTTTTCAGATGAGCACATACAATGAAATTACATTCCAGAACAAACTGAGTCTACGCTTTTTACTGCATTGGAAAAAAGGCGGACAAAACGTAAACCTGACCAATCTGGAAAACGATTTCGGCGGGACAAGTGCCGACTGGGATGCGCAGACGCTCAAGAAAGGCGTCCCTAATGGGGCATATAGGATCAGCCAGATCGGTACGAGCGCACAACAATTCGTGCAGAACACCAGTTATCTCAAATTGCGTGAAATCGGTTTGTATTATACCGTACTTTCTTCCCGCACCGGTTTCCTGAAAGGCCTTCGTGTAGGTGTTTCCGGTCAGAATTTATGGGTGGTTACAAAATATACATCCTATGATCCGGAGGTCTCCAACTTCGGAACCGGTTTCTCCAGTGGGGTGGATGTGGATCCTTATCCTGCTACCAAACGGGCTGACTTTCACATTTCACTGGATTTTTAAACCACAACAATTATGAAAAAGACGATTATACAGACACTTTTTTTTATTTCATCTGGCGCCATGTTTAGCGCGTGCCAGAAAGATTATGGTAATTTGAACAGTCCCACGGTGGAAAGTTTTTTATCCAATGCTTCCGCCAGCGACCTGAACAATCTCGTAACGGGTTCCGAATCGGGCATGCGCACGAACTCGGCCCTTTATCTCGACGACGTCAGTACCATCGGCCGCGAGAGCTATCGCTTTTCTGCATCTGAACCACGGTATGTCACCGATCTGCTTGGTGCGGACAATGCCGTGCTGAGTAACAGTAATTTTTATATCACCAATACCTGGGCTTCCCGCTACCGCGTTGTGAAAAATTGCAACACGCTGATCGAGGCGGCGAACAATTCCAAACTGATCAGCGCAGCTGAAAAGAACGGGTATATTGGTTTTGCCCAAACGATCAAGGCTTATCAGCTGCTGCTGAACCTGAACCTGACGGATACCAACGGCATCCGTATTGATGTGAGCAATCCGAATGCACTCGGACCCTTCCTTTCGCTGCCCGCTTCCCTTGACGCGATCGGGGCTTTGCTTGATTCCGGCAAAACTGCCTTAACCGGAGCCTCTGTGATATTCCCCTTATCCGGAGGGTTCGCCGGTTTCAGCGACGCGGCGGGACTGACGCAGTTCAACCGCGCGCTGGCTGCCCGTGTATTGGTTTATCAGTCAGACTGGACAGACGCGCTGACGGCGGTCGGAGAATCTTTTTATTCGCTGACCGGTGATTTCGACCTCGGGGTATACAGCATATTCGGCACCGGATCCGGCGACCAGCTAAATCCTGCATACATTCCCCAGCAAACCACGGGAGAAGTGCGTGTAGCGCATCCATCTTTTGCCGCGGATATATTAGCGGGAGATGATCGCATCTCAAAAGCTACGCTGCGGCCGGTGGCTTCGCTCGATGGACTGAGCAGCGACCGCGATGTATGGGTATATACATCCAGCACTGCACCGATGCCGATCATCCGGAATGAAGAACTGATTCTGATTTATGCAGAAGCAAATATCCAGGTCAGTAATTTTCCGGAAGCGCTGAAGGCGATCAATGCGGTCCGCGAAAAGCACGGACTGGCAGATTATGCCGGAACAGTGGATCAGCCTTCGCTGATCACGGAAATGCTCTATGAAAGAAGGTATTCGTTGTTTTTGGAAGGGCATCGCTGGATCGATCTGCGCAGGTACAATTTGCTTGGTACCCTGCCCCTGGACCGGACCGGTGATGATGTATGGGGTGAGTTTCCACTGCCAGTATCAGAGCAGTAATAATAGCTCGTTTAAAGAAAAAAACCGCTTCGTTACAAGGAGCGGTTTTTTGCGTTTGGATGAAATTATATTTATCACACAAGCTAACGCTCACGCTCGTAACGATCGTCAAAATTTGTCTTTTTGTGATTCATTGGTTCCCGCCATCGCGGGAAAATCACGACCCCGCTCTGCTCCATTTGCTCCATCTCTAGTTTTACCGCCAATTGCAGAGCTACAGGGAGATCATAAAATGCTTTGTCAACGGTTACTTTCCGTTCGCCGTCCAGCGTCCCGTTTAGCGCGCGGATGGCTATTTTCTGACCTTTGTAGTAAAGTAAGATTTTAACCCGTCCGTCGGAAAAGCCGTTATCAGTTTTTGTTGAGTAAACGATGATCGGGTCGATCAATCCATCCCCGTCGATATCCCGAAAATCGATATAGTTCGTCCAATAAGAAATAGAAGTTTCGCCTCTTTCATCTTTGACAATATAGTCATTGATTTCCCAAATTTTAGAAATTGATCCATTCAGGTCGATGGCGGTAACCACTTTAATTTTCTGATGGATACTGTCGCCGGTATCACTTGACATTCCATCATTGGTTTCAGTCAGGATAGAGTAATGATTTCCTGCAAGATCTGCATATTTATATACGCTGACGATGGGAAGATCGATATCCAGGGATCGTTTAACGCTATCGGGGAACAATTTGTTTATCTGGTCTGCTGTAAGATTGGAAACAGCTGTTGTCTTATGCTGACCATAAGCGTTTGACAGGCAAAAAAGGACAATGAGATGTAGAAATATTTGTCGCAAAACCAAGTAAATTAAGAGAATAGAAGATACGCACTTATCTTTAATATGCACAATCAAAAGACTATAGGATGACTGGTATGAGTTTGAAATTTGTGTATCAGAAGATGTTGCTTTTTGCAGTGACCATTTCTGCGATTCGTTCCGTCGCACAAGTGCCCAACTCCCTGCATGCGGCAGATAAAATCTATGGCTTGTCCAAATTCTGGTCTGAAGTCAATACCAATTTTGCCTATTTCGATAAACTTGACAAGCATGTTTGGGACAGCACCTATCAAGCTTTGCTGGATGAAGTGCCGGCTACCAAAAATGATTATGCTTATTACAGGCTTTTGCAAAAGTTTTGCGCTTTACTGCAAGACGGACATACACATGTTTTTTTTCCGGATACCATAGACAACCAGCTTACCCGCTATGATTTTGGCCAATACCGGCTCTTTGTCGATGATATTGACAACCGGGCCATCATCCGGAATGTCAACGCAAATAAGAAAGCCGAAATTCCGGTAGGCAGCGAGATTATGGACGTCAACGGCCTGCCCGTTAAAACGTATATCGAAAAATATGTAAAACCTTTTATTTCAGAATCCACACCTAAAACACGGGAAGTCGTTTCCATTCAAAGCCTGTTTTTAGGATTTCCCGGGGACAGCTACGAGGTGAAAATCCGCAAACCGGATGGGAAAGAGATGAAGTTACAACTCACGCATGCGACCCCCGTGGATTGGACGTTTTACCCCGCCATTGTAGAAAAGCCCGTTTTCGAATTCAGATGGATGAATACAGGTATTGCCTATATCGCTTTAAATACTTTCAACGATGCCAAAGTATATGACGACTTCATCTCCAAATTGCCAGAAATCAGCCGGGCAAAATCACTGATCATAGATCTTCGGACGAATGGAGGAGGCAGCGGTGCGATCGCGAAAAAGATAGCGCAGTATTTTATCAGTGGAAATCTGCTTTACAATGAAAAAGTGGAGAGCCGGCAGCTTATTTCCGTTGATAAAGGTATAGGTTCTTTTTTGACCGCGGCGGATACAATCCAGGGGAAGACGGAGTGGGGGCTTACCAAACAGGAAACTACCGATTATTACAACGCTTACATCGGGAATTACTACCATACGTATGAGAGCAAACCAGATACGTTGGATGCCGTGAAGAAATTGTCAATGCCGACCGTCCTGTTGACCAGCTATGCTACCGGTTCGGCGGCCGAAGATTTTCTGATTTATACGGATGGTCAAAAGCAGATCATCAGAATCGGTGGATATTCCAACGGGAGTACCGGTCAGCCCTTGCAACTGTCACTGCCGGGCGGCGGGTCAGCCTGGATATGCACAAAAAAATGTTTTTATCCGGACGGACGGGCATTTGTCGGGATAGGGGTGAAGCCTGACATTGAAGTACGGCGAACCTTGACTGATTACAGGAATGATGCAGATACTGAATTGAATAGGGCCATTGAATACTTGAAGCACAAATGATTGAAGATATATTGATTGAAAAAGAAAGAAAACCCGCTTTTACAGCGGGTTTTCTTATCATTCGTGTCCGGGAGAAAGCTCATTCGCTCAGTTTATGGTTTCATGGGCGCGCAATCAATCATATTCATCGCCCGGTTTTCGGCTGCAAATTTTAACCGCTTTGGATTCATTTTTACTATTCGGTCGCTACCCTCTTTGATCGTAAGAAATTGTCCGGGCTCAACATGTTTAAATACCTGTACAAGACCGGAGGTGGGCCATTTAACAATCAGCTCATCAATTACTTTAGCTTTGCCGATCCCGATTTCTTTCCTGAACGGATTTGCACCAAAGCTTCCGCCGGAATTGATGTCCATATACACACTTCGTTTTAACGTGTCATCTGTAAAATTGAGTACAATGTGCGCGCCAATTGCCGAACGATTTGATTTGGTGCCTTCCAGGGCTATGCTGATCCAATGGTTGGTTCCCTGGCCCGGATTCAGGTACAGCGAGTTGTAGTATCCGTCTCCTGCGTAAGCTCCGCCGATTTCAGCAAAAATATCCTGATCGCCATCATTGTCGATGTCCGCGAAGGCCACACCATGGCCTTTCTGGAGGTTGCCCACACGTGCCGACGCCGTGACATCTGTAAACTTTTGTCCCCCGATATTTTTAAACATCCTGTTTGGCACAAGCGACGTGAAGTCGGGGTTCCCTGTGCCGAGGTACATATCAAGCCATCCGTCATTGTCGATATCGCCGAAATTGGCCCCCATGGCGAATACGGGTTTGTCGAGTCCCATCTCTTTGGCAACATTGGTGAACGTGCCATCGCGGTTGTTCCGGTATAGGTACATCATGCTTGTATTCGCCGGATAAGGTTCATGCAGCGCTTCATCAGCGGCGGAAACACCCAGCGATCCCTGGAATTGGTAGCCGCAGACAAAAATATCCGGCCAGCCGTCATTATTGTAATCAAAAAACCAGGTGGGAAAAGTAAAGGTAGCTTCTTTATCGAGGCCGGCTTCGTGCGTCACGTCGTCAAACTGCGGGATTTCCGATTTAATCCCCTTGTTCTTCAGCAGCATCTTGATGCCATCTCTGCCCGAAATAAAAATATCCGGCCAGCCGTCGTTGTTGTAATCTGAAGCTGTGACGCCCTTCATAAAAAAAGCTTTTTCACAACCCGCCTTTTCCGCCACATTGATGAAAGTTCCGTCTTTCTGATTAATATAAAGTTCGGATGCATGGGCATTTTTGAGCGTCGTCGTCTCATTTCCAATAAACAGATCCAGCCAGCCATCATTGTTGAAATCGGCCCAAACGCCTGCCTGGGTTGGACTGAAGGAAAGGATGCCGCTTTCTACTGTTACATCCGTAAAGGTTCCATCGCCATTATTCCGTAATAAGGTTTTTGGCTGTTTCCCAAATTCGCCAAGCCATGCCCCGCGCAGAACGAGAATATCGGTAAATCCGTCATTGTTATAATCAGCCTGTATGAGGTTCAGTCCTCCTTTGATATCGCTTAGTCCTGATGATTTTGACTGGTCGGCAAATGTGCCGTCACCATTATTTTTAAAATAATGCATGCTCTCATCCAGGTCCCAGGATGACACTACCACATCCAGTTGCCCGTCGTTGTTGAAGTCTTCCACAACGGCCCCGCCCGCCTGGCTCCTGAAATTATTTAGTTTCAGGTCGGATGAAATATCTTTGAAAGCGTTGACCCGGATCAGGGAGCTATCGGTATCCAGGCCCGGAATCAGCCATCGTTGAGGTACTTTTGACGGGTATCCTCCGATAGTCATGTAAGCCACATTGAGAAGCCACCTGGATTCTTTATCATTCGGGTCACCTGCCATGACCTGGTTAAAAATTTCGATCGCTTTCAGAGAAGCACCGGGGTCCATGTAGATCCCTTTACCCTGCAACGGAAATATGCAGGATCCGGAGGAATGCTGTCCGATACAATTACTTCGCTCACCCAGCCTCAGGTAGGTGAGTGCAAGTAATTTTTTCACGTCTCCGTATAGCTTATCGCGTGGGTCCGTGGCCATTGTTTCGCTTAGCGGTCCCAGCAACGCGATGGCTTCCTTCTCCCTCCCCATTTTCATCAGGGCGGATGATTTGAAAAGACGAATTACGTTCGATTGCCGTTCACTGTTGAAGGGTATGTGGTCAAGTGAATCATAAAACGCAAACTGGCCCTCCGGGTAAAATGGATTGTCCTTACTTTTTACTTTCTGCAAACCGGCTTTGTACATGTTCTTTGCATTTTCTATGCTGCAATAGTTGTCGATGCATCGGTATGTCAGGGATGCCAATATCAAAATGGCCAGCGATCCCGCTGATAACCACAAAAGTTTCTTTTTCATAATTAAATCGTAGTCAGCTGTTCTCAATGAATGAAATGAAGAAAAGGGCCAATAGGACGTGAATGCTGCCTGTTGTTCTAAAAAAATCCTCTCTATTTGACACGCATTCACTGCATGCCAGTGTCAATAAATGCTAGCTTAACCAGAACAGGTGATTATTCAGCGTGTTGGCGCGGTAAAAGTTCACGCATCACAAGGAGGACGCTCCAACGAAGGGTGGAAAGGAAAGCTTTTTGAAGCAATATAGAATGCGGTGAATTCAGGCAATGCACGGGGCACTTGGGGGAGTCTCCAGACAGCATTGATTGTATAATAGTCAGATGAAAAGCTAATAACCTGCCGGTGACCGGCTCCCGGATTTTTATTTCCACCGGTGTGCTGAAGATCATTTACAAACATGAAGAATTCATTGCTGGCCTCTTTGAGTTTTGTAACAGCCGTATTGCGAATGCATAGAAGTTCCAGAGAATCATTCAGTATCCTGCGCTTGACGTATTTATAATGTACGCCGGCAATCTCCACGGCTCCGTCAATCCTTTCGAACGAACTCGAATTATTGTAATACGGAAGATAAGTGACAGGAATTTTGATCGATATCAGCTGACTGGAATCATAGTCGTTTCCGTCGATCCTGGCTTCCAGTTGTCCGTCTGCCTTGTCTTCCAAATAGGAAAGAAGCAGCCGGTGGCCGGCCAGGTTGAACAGCAGTACGCTCAGCAGCAATATGGAAAAGACTTTTTTGATCATCATTGCCAATCCAGCATGAAAGGGGATTGCCAGAGGACATCGGACAGACGGATCTGAACGCATACTGCCATAGCTTACATGCCATTAAATAATTGAACTTTCGGGAGAAAAGAAAACTCAGGAACGAACATCAGGCGGCTGTTCGCCAATGCGGGCGCTGGACGAAAGGAGATTTGCAGCGTAGTCAGCAAAACAGTTGGAGACGTGAACACTCGACCGGCTCATTGTGAACGAATGATAAACAGCGTAACTGTCTGTTGAAAAAGTCTTTGAAAAGTTTTTATGCGGGCTCGTTTTTTTGCTTTGTCCGCCGGGTTGCAGATCGTTCACCAGTTTGAAGAAATCATTTTTGGCAGTTTCCAGCTGCATAGCTGTATGATCCGGAATACACAATACTTCAAGGGTATCGTCATAGAGCCGGCGTTTTACATATTTATATGTGATGCCACCGGATTGGATCTGCCCGTCGGCTCTTTCAAAAGTAGCTGAAGAATTATAGTAGGCCAGTTGTGTGACCGGCACTTTTATAGATACCAGTTGCGCCTCATCATAGTCGTTATTGTCCAGTTTCGTTTCCAGCAGTGCATCGGACCTGTTTTCCATATGTGCGACGAAAATCCTGTATCCGATCCAGTTGAACAGGAGCATGCCGAGGAAGAGTATGGAAACCAGGCGTTTCACGACCGGAAAGTTAATAAAATCCCCGGAATGCCTGGCGGGAAATAGGTGAATACATCGTATTTCAGTGCAAATCTGGACAGTTGCTTATATTTAGTTGCCCAACGTCCGAAAAGTAAACGAAAGCTACCATGTGGAGAAGGAATTTTTCCTATTTCCTTAGCATAGCGGCATTTTCTTGCACCACGATGTGCAGAAAGCCATTCGAATCACCCGCCATTCAGGCAAGCAATCATTTTATTGTAATTGGGGGGATTATCAACACAGGCGCGAGCAGCCGCACCACGATCGCCGTCACCAGATCCCTGAACCTGCTGGAAATCCAATCCTCTCATCTATTGTCCGATAAAAATTACTCCGCAGGATCCCAGTAATGCTTTTATGTGGAACTATCCGGATACCAGTTTCGGCGTTTATTATTTCGCAACGGGTGTTATTGATATTACTCCCAACAGTTGCCTCGATTGCCGGTATCAGGGCGGTACGAATGTTCAGCCTCCCTTCTGGCAGTAAAATTATCCACCGAAGCCAGCAGTTGATTGGTTACAGGCTGATTCCTGAAATCGCCTTCTCCAACGCAAATTCCTTCAAAGTCGGTACGTTAAGGCCTTCCACCCGGAAAACTTTGAGGTCAGTCATTCCCAGGAAACCCAAAACGGTCTTCAGGTACGGACTTAAAAAATCATATGGCTGAAAGGGTCCTTCGGAGTAAACTCCGCCGGACGACATCGCCACGTATACCTTTTTTCCTTTGACGAGCCCTTCCGCTCCCTGTTCGCTATACCTGAAAGTTTTACCCACCCTGGCGATATGATCGATCCAGGCTTTCAGCGCGGAATGAACGCTGAAATTGTACAGCGGGGCTCCAATGACAATGATATCGGCGGCCATCAGCTGGCGGATGGCCGTATCCGAATAGCGGATGGTTTCCTGGTCGTCAGTCGTTAACTTTTCCGCCGGGGTAAAAAATGACCGGAGGTGTGCGGTATCCAGGTGCTGGACATTTGATTCGATCAGATTGACGACCTCCACTCGGCTGTCCGGATACTGAACCTGCAGTTTCGCGATGATGGCGTTGCCCAGTTGAATACTAAAAGACTCCTTTCCGCGGGGACTTGAAATTAAATGAAGTATCTGTTTCATATTATTTTTTGAATGATTGACTTTCATTGGCAAACCTACCCCAGGGAGGGATGGAATGAGGCATAGTTACCTCGAGGAAAGCGGTTACCTGAAGGAAAGTGGGTAGCTTTGTGGTATGAAAACAATCACGGTGGAAGAGGCTGGCCAGACGCAGGAATGCACGTCCAGGGTGAGGTATATCAGCGATGCGCTTTATGTGCTGAATGGTAAATGGAAACTTCCGTTGATTTTCACCCTCAGGCAAGCTCCGGGGCGCTTCAATGAAATACTGAAGTCAATGGACGGCATAACACCCAAAGTGCTGGCGAAAGAGCTCCGCGATCTGGAGATCAATGGGTTTATTGTCAGAAAAGTATACTCCACGGCACCCATTACGGGGATCTATGAAACAACCGACTATAGCGATACGCTGAAGAAGTTATTGTTTGAGTTAGGCGATTGGGGTGAACAGCACCGGGAGAAGATTAAACAAAGCATCCGGGATAATAAAGGGAAGCTTGAAGAAGAGCAGTAAGGTTTATTCCGCTACCTTTTCGTATTCCAGCGTTCCTGTCTTGTCACTGCTGATGATTCTTTTCTTCTCATCAAAAAAATCCACGGTAAATTTTATCGAGACGATACTGATCCGGATTGTCAGTTCTTTATTGTCATCCGATAATGTCCATTTTCCAGTGCGACTATTGTCGCCATTGATCCCCTGGAATTTCCCGCCTTCCATAAAGACCTGGTAAGTATCCCTGGGCGTTTTTACTTCACCATTTTGCGTTTGCTTGATCAGTTTCCATTTTCCGATCAGTTCCTTTGAAGTTTGCGCGTGCGTTGCGAAGCCTATCACACAGGCTAGCAGAAACAGATAGATTTTCATATACTAATCTTTAGGTTCCCACAATTCAAGTTTATTTCCCTCGAGGTCAAGAATGTGAACAAATTTCCCATATTCAGAATCCTCTACTTTGTCTACAATAGTGACGCCTTCGGTTTTAAGTTGTTCGACCAGCGCGTCTAAATTCTCCACACGATAGTTGATCATAAAGTCTTTGGTGGAAGGCGCGAAATATTTGGTGTCTTCCTTAAAGGGATTCCACTGCGTAAGTCCTTTTTTCGTGCTGTCATCGATATCTCTCCATTCGAAGCTTGTGCCATACGGTGTAGTCGCCAGGCCTAAATGCGTTTTGTACCATTCGTTGGTTGCCTTGGGATCCTTGGATTTAAAGAATATGCCTCCTATGCCGGTGACTTTTTTCATTTTTGCTTTGTTTTTTGATGTTATGATTGTTTTGGCAGTAAATCCCAGGAGGAAAGAACTTGCCAGAAAGGTTATCGACAGAAGAGTTTTTTTCATGCAGCGAGGTGGTTTTTAAATCTCGTTTTTCTTCAATAGCTCCACCGCATGATCGCAGGCCCGCGCGGTCAGCGCCATATAGGTCAGAGAAGGGTTCTGGCATGAAGTAGAAGTCATGCACGCACCATCAGTGACAAATACATTTTGACAGGCATGCAACTGATTCCATTTGTTGAGCAAAGATGTTTTCGGATCATGCCCCATGCGAACGCCGCCCATCTCGTGGATATCAAGTCCGGGCGCCTGGTGACTATCCACCGCCTTGATATCGGTAAATCCGGCTTTTTCGAACATCTCGCTGAGTTGGTCCGTATAATCTTTGACCATCTTTTCATCGTTGTCGTCATACGAGACGTCAAACTGGATCAGGGGCATTCCCCATTCATCTTTTTTCACCGGGTCCAGCGTAAGCTGGTTGGATATCTTGGGGATCGTTTCGCCCATCATATGCGATCCGACATGCCAAGGCCCCAGCGTCTTCGTATCGAGATTGTCCCTGAGCGCCTGTCCGATCCCGTTTGATTTTGTTGCAGGTCCGCGACCGGCAGAGAATCCGGAAGCATATCCTCGTAAAAAATCGGTTTCCTGTTTACGTACATTCCGGAATCGTGGAATATAGGCGCTGGTCGGTCGCCCGCCGGAAGTCGTAAAGTCTTTGGCGCCCTCATAAATCCCGCTTACCCTTGCCCGGTAGTTATGAAAGGCGAAGTATTTTCCCATGAGACCGTTGTCATTTCCCAGTCCCTGCGGAAAGCGGTTCGAGGTTGAATGAAGCAGCAACAGGTTGGTATTGATGGCGGCGGCATTCACGAATATGATCCGCGCGTAGTATTCAGTCGTCTGTTTCGTAACCGCATCGATCACACGTACGCCGGTGGCTTTATTTTTCTTTTCGTCGAAGATCAGGGAGTGCACGACGGCATGCGTTTTCAGAGTCATTTTCCCGGTCTTCATCGCCCAGGGAATCGTGGTGGAGTTGCTGGCGAAATAGCCGCCAAACGGACAACCGCGCTGGCAGAGCGCCCGGTTCTGGCATTGGGCGCGGCCTTGTTCCAGGTGCACGGGTTGCGGTTCGGTGAGGTGTGCGCAGCGCGCATAAATTACATGGCGGTCGGAATAATTTTTAGATACGAAATCCTTGAAATAATTTTCCACATGACTCAATTCCAGCGGCGGCAGAAACTCTCCGTCCGGCAGTACGTCCAGGCCATCTTTATTTCCCGAGATTCCCGCAAACTTTTCCGCATAACTGTACCAGGGCGCAAGGTCTTTGTACCGGATGGGCCAGTCTACGGCGAAACCGTCCCGGGCCGGTCCCTCGAAATCAAAGTCGCTCCAGCGCTGGGTCTGGCGTGCCCAGAGCAATGATTTTCCGCCCACCTGGTAACCCCGGATCCAGTCGAACGGTTTTTCCTGCACGTAGGGATGTTCATTGTC
Organism: uncultured Puia sp.; assembly: GCA_964658175.1. Taxonomy (GTDB): domain Bacteria; phylum Bacteroidota; class Bacteroidia; order Chitinophagales; family Chitinophagaceae; genus Puia. The sequence continues at coordinate 13,110 of CAZZYD010000002.1, forward strand.
CTTGACAAAAAAATGCATGGCGTCTTCCCGGAAGGCGTAACACCGGCTGACAACGGGATTGGCTTCCTGAATTTCCTGCGGCACCTGACCGCGGTGCTCAAATTCCCAGGGCAACATATTGGTGGTTGGGTAGTCCTTCAGATGCACCACATCCCGTCCGCGTTCCAGTACAAGCGTTTTTAATCCGTGGCCGGTTAGTTCCTTCGCAGCCCAGCCTCCGCTCATTCCGGAACCGATCACGATTGCATCAAAACTGCGGGCCGCCAGGTCATCTCGTTGATTATCTCCCATAAAAAAGTTTATGAAACGGCCACCGGCACGGAGCCGACAAATTTGCCGGGTATGATATGATAGTTTTTAACCTTCGTAAGATAGTCCTCAGAAGTAATATAGGCCTGCACCGTCCAGAGTTTCATACTCTGATAAAAGAAACCGAGATCGTCGGTTTCATCGGTCGGTTTTTTATTTTTATCCAGCGCAGATACAGCCGTTATTTTTTTTGCGGGTGCTAATCCCGTAAAGGCCGATCCACCACTGGTTTTACAATAATTGTCAAAAGCCGTTATTCCCTGCTCGAAACGCCGCTGATCTTTGGCCGGGAGGCAATCGTCCGCCATTTTCAGGGCGAACAGGTGGGCATGCAGTTCATCTGCGCCCGGGCCTGTGGCCGTTTTCGGAAGAATGGTTGCGGCCAGCTGCCGAAGGGTCTCACCCTGGTCACCGGTTATGTGCAGTTTTTTAAACGGCAGCAGTGCGCTGCCTTTGTCCTGGAAGCAGGCCGGCAGGAGAAACGCTCCGCCGGCGATCACCAGCATTTGCTGAAGTACCAATCGTCTGGATGCCATAGGAACAATTTAGCCAATATTGAACAAAATAAATAATATTCCGGTGGAAGCAGCCTGTTCACCGGCAATTTACCTGTTGCCTTATTTCTTTTGCAGTTTTTTGACCGGAATACACAATTCCAAATCAAAGTGGCTCCAATCGCAAACATTTTCCTTGTTTAAAAATACTTCCAGTCCCTGAAGTGCGGCAGATTCATACGCGCTGTTGATCAGCCAGTGATCGAAGAGGTAATTGGTGCCGGCTACCGCCAAATTGAAATCGCCGGAAACCGTGGTAACGGCATACTTGCATTTTGGTAGCGTGGTTGTTTGAATCAAGCCATCTGAATCGACCACGAAATTCTTTGGGATGGTAATACACACTTCGTACCTGTATTTTTCTTTGGGTGTTACATCCGGATCGTCCATTGACATGCCAAAGATGGTTTCTGATTCGAACAGGTTCATTTTTTTGGCCCATTCAACCATGACTCCGAATGTTTTCAACACGATGCCATCCCTGAAAGCGTCGGTCACTCGTATATAAGCGATCCTTCGCTCCGGGAACTGTCTTATTTCAACCGGGAATTTATCTTTTAGTTCTTCCCCGCTCAGATCACAATGATATTGACTGCCATCGAACAGGTCTTTGCGAATCTTGCTGTTTTCTATTTTGCCGCCCTTTCTGTAGGCACTGGGCGAAATTTCAAAATACTGTCTGAACTGCCGGGAGAGGGTGGAAGCAGACGAAAATCCGCACTCGATCGCAATGGCCGAGATCGATTTTTTGGAAAATTTCAGGAGTCGCGCTGCTTTTTCATTTCGAAGGCGGTTGGTGAAGTTGTTGACGGTTTCGCCGGTAACCGCAACAAAAATCCGGTGAAAGTGAAAGGGGGAGAAGAAGGCGACCGCCGCGAGTGTTTCGAGGGGAATGGATTTATCCAGATTGTCGTTGACGTAGTCAATCACCCGGTTGATGCGGCTTTGATATATTTCGTTTGATTTGTTCATGATTCCGTAGTCAATATAATCAGGTTGACCTAATTTACCGCCGGGGATTGATATAAAAGGCACGAGATCTGTTGAAAGCAAGCGACATCGGACGGTATTGACAAGATACGTGAACATTTCAACGCCAACATGATCCGTTGTGGCAGTTGTGCGTTCCTGTCTAAAGGTGTGCGGATTCGAACAATTCACCATACAGAATGAGCTTGCCCAATGCTATAAATCAACCAAATAGAGCTTTGGTACAAGCCTTGGTTTGAATAGCTGATTAAATAAATACCATGCTCCGGAATTTTTTCAAATCGACTTTGCGCAATATTGGAAAAGCGCGCGGCTTTAGCATCCTGAACATCGTAGGACTGGCAATCGGTATCGCCTGTGCGGGACTGATATTTCTGTGGGTGGAAGATGAAGTCCATTTCGATGCCAATCACACCAAAAAAGACCGGCTGTTTATTGTTAAAACGAATAGCAACGTGGACAAGGGCGTGTTTACCCATAGTTCCACACCGGGTCCGCTGGCAGAGGCCCTGCAAACAACCATCCCCGGCATTGCCAACACCTGCCGCACCACCGAAGGAGAGGCTTCCGCATTGTTTACGGCGGGCAACCAGTCAGTGAATGCGACAGGGAAATATGTCGAACCTGCTTTGTTCAGCATGTTTAGCTTTCCGTTTGTGGAGGGAAATCCTGTTACCGCCTTCCATCAGTTGCACGCTTTGGTGATCACACAGAAAGCGGCACGCAAGATATTTGGTGTGGACAGAAACGTCGTGGGGAAAACCGTGCGGATGGATAATAAACAGGATTATGTGGTAACGGGTCTGCTAAAAGATATTCCGGAGAATTCATCCCTGCAGTTTGAATGGCTCGCACCCTTTCAGGTTTGGTACGATGAGAATGTATGGGCGAAAAACTGGTTTAATTTTGGGCTCACGACCTATCTGGAGCTGAAGCCGGGTGTGGATGCCTATCGGATCAACCAAACGCTGATGAATCCGCGCTATGATTTCACCACGCAGAAAATAGAAAGTACGGCTTCGAGCGTGCACGAATATTTATTCGGCATGAATGACTGGCGGCTTCGCGACGATTTTGAAAACGGTCGCCCGACCGGCAAAGGCCGGATTCAGTACGTCCATTTATTTACGGTAATCGCGTGGATCATCCTGTTCATCGCGTGCATCAACTTTATGAACCTGGCGACCGCCGGTAGCGAGAAACGCGGGAAAGAAATCGGGGTAAGGAAGGTGCTTGGCGCCGGCCGGAAGTCATTGGTTTTTCAGTTTATGGGTGAAGCGGTCTTTATGGCCTTCCTGGGGGCAATCCTCGCCGTGGGGCTCATGCTACTCTTATTGCCGGCTTTCAACGGTCTGGTCCAGAAAAATCTGGTGGCGGGGATTACCAATCCGGTACATCTCACCGCCCTGCTGGCCGTTTCCGCGCTGTGCGGACTGGTCGCCGGAACCTATCCGGCACTCTACCTGTCTGCTTTCAACCCTGTGTTCGTGTTGAAAGGCATCAAGACCAAAACAGGCACAGCTTCGGTCATCCGCAAGAGTCTGGTGGTTGTTCAGTTTGCCGTTTCAATCATCCTCATCATTGGCACGCTGATCATCTATCAGCAGATACAGCATGTCAAGACCAGGGATCTTGGCTATAATAAAGACAACCTGCTGCAGATCGACGCCCAGGGCCAGCTGGTAAAAAACTTTTCCGCGATCAGAACAGACCTGCTGAATACCGGTCTCGTCGTCAATGCGGCGCTCGCCGATCACGCCACCATTTATGCGGGAAACAATACGACAAGCATCAACTGGCCCGGAAAAGATCCGAACAGCCAGGTCGTGATCTCCCAAAGACTCATCAGCACGGAATACATAGCAACGGTCGGTATGCATATCCGCGAGGGCAGGGATTTCAGGCCCACCGATGAAACCGTATTCGGGGAGAACCATATGCCGAAAGATTCTACGCAAGCGATGCAGGTCATCGTCACCGAATCCATGGAAAAACTGATGGGAAAGGGATCTGCGGTGGGCAAATCGATGGTAGCAAACCGTAGTACCGGCGACATGCATATGCAGGTCTGCGGTGTGGTGAAAGACTATGTGTATGGAGATATGTATGGAGAATCTGCACCCGTGATATTCTATTATATTCCCGATGCTGCGCAGATGATGTATGTACGGACGGGTGCCACCGGGGATCCGGAAAAAGCATTGCAGAAAATCGCGGAAGTATTGAAGAAGGACAACCCGGGCTATCCGTTTGAATACAAGTTTGTGGACGAACAGTTTAATAATATGTTTTTAAGCGAGACGCTGATCAGCAAACTATCCAGGATCTTCTCCGCACTCGCCATCTTTATCTCCTGCCTCGGTTTGTTCGGCCTTGCTGCCTATACGGCCGAACGCAGAACCAAGGAAATCGGCGTTCGAAAGGTGCTGGGAGCGAGTGTGGCCGGCATCGCGGGACTGTTGTCGGGAGATTTCCTGAAACTCGTCATCATTTCCTGCATCGTCGCTTTTCCACTTGCATGGTGGATGATGAGCAGCTGGTTACAGAACTACCAGTACAGAGTGACCATCAGCTGGTGGATTTTTGTCATCGCCGGGCTGCTGGCCGTGGGAATTGCCTTGCTGACCATCAGTTTTCAGGCGATCAAAGCGGCGATTGCCAATCCGATCAGGAGTTTGCGGACGGAGTAGGAGAGATGATGCGTATCCAGGGATCAAATCATCCACCGGGATAGGTATTTGACGTAAAGGATAGCCAACTTGATTTGCTTGACAAGTTGTCAAGAAACGCTTATATTTGGGATAAGATGAAAGGGAATGTTATGACGGTCGGTGAATTGAAGACGCAATTTTCTGATGTGCTCAAAAGAGTGCAGGCGGGAGAGGAGATTGACATATCTTATGGAAAAAGCAAGGAGGTCGTTGCCAGACTGGTCCCTAAAAAGAAGCAAATCACCGGCAAACGAAAAATTGGATTTTTGGATAGGAAAAGTAAGATCGTATTTTCCTCCGGCTTCGAAATGACAACAGAAGAATTCCTTGGCAGATGACTTATTTACTGGATACCCATTATCTACTTTGGTCTATTGCAGATTCCAAAAAGATTTCCCTCAAAATCAAAGCACTCATTGCAGATCGCAGCAATAAAATAATGGTAAGCGTGATAAGCTTTTGGGAAATTTCCTTAAAGTCTTCTATTGGAAAACTTCAGATAACAGGGTTTACGCCTGAAGAATTGCCCGAAATTTGTTCCCGGATCGGATTTGATATCTTGGAACTATCTGCAGATGACAGCTGTAGTTATCATCAGTTAGCCGCGTTGCATCACAAAGATCCTTTTGATCGAATGCTTATTTGGCAAGCTATTAAAAATGATTTTATCCTCCTTAGTTCCGATAACGATATAAAGAAATACAAAAATTCAGGGTTAAAACTGCTATAGGTTTTAAAGAACAATTTTCGGAGCGACCACATAGATTAGCTGTAATGTATACAAAGAAGCCCGTCCAGTTAATTTTAAAAACCAAACAGCATTTCGAAATTCTTGACGGCTTGCGCGGCATTGCCGCTCTCTCCGTGGTCACATTTCATTTCATGGAATGGGTGTACGCGGATTACAGCCAGAACTTTATTGCCCATGGATTTTTGGCCGTTGATTTCTTCTTCTGCCTGTCGGGATTTGTGATCGGTTATGCCTACGATGACCGTATCGCAAAAATGGGCGTTCTCGAGTTTTTTAAATCGAGGCTCATCAGGCTGCATCCGCTGGTCATATTGGGATCGGTGCTGGGCCTGCTGGCATTTTTGTTTGACCCGTTCGGCGGACACCCCGAATTATACAGCACGGGAAAAATCATGTTGACATTTATTTGTTCGCTGCTGCTGATTCCCCTGCCTGTCATAACCGACCGCGGACTCAACCTCTTCAGTTTTAACGCGCCTTCCTGGTCATTGTTTTGGGAATACATAGCCAATATCGTATACGGATTTGTGCTGTATAAAATCAGCCGCAGATGGCTGATGCTTTTCACCGCCCTGTCGGCCGTGGCCATCTGCTTTATAGGCTACCGTTCCGGTAATTTACTGGGCGGCTGGAGCGGACCGACTTTTTGGGATGGGAGCGCCCGGATCTCGTATTCGTTTTTGGCGGGACTTCTGATATACCGGTCTCATTGGATTATCAGAAACAGGCTGGGATTTATTGGGTTGTCGGTTTTACTTTTTCTGGCCTTTATCATGCCGTTTTCCAAATGGAACTGGTTATCCGAACCTTTCATCGTACTGGTTTATTTCCCTTTCCTGATCGCGCTGGGCGCAGGTGCAGCATTGACAACGCGCTTAAAAAAGCTCTGTGTGTTTTTAGGGAAGATATCCTATCCATTGTACATGACCCATTACGCCGTGTTGTGGATGTTTGGTAATTACTACGGCAGTCATAAGCCGGCCACCGGTCCATTGGCTTTGCTGATAACCGCCGCGCTGATTCTGCTGGTCGTCGCTGCATACCTGATCATGATCTTCTACGATCTCCCGGTGCGAAAATACCTGACTGACAAACGAAACGCAAGACTCGCCAAACCACCTGCCGGTCATGAATGAGGCGCTGGGTTATTATTGCTTCAATGCAGGGTCCCAATGCTCGGCGATTTTACCATTTTCAATGCGAAACATATCAAACCAGGTGGTCGTGTATTTTTGGCCGGGTTGTTTCGGATCCGGGTTCTGCTGTCTGAAAACCAGCGTAACGAGGTCATTTTCTGCCAGGATGGTAACCAAAGACGCTTGGATGGTATCGACCACGGGCTTTGCGACAGCAAATTTTGAAAAGAAATCAACAAACGCTTTTCTACCTGTCGGCACGTTGGGGTTATGCTGAATATAATTTTCAGCCATATATTTTGGCGCTTCGTCCAGATGTCCGCCCTCGAAAACATTCCGCCAAAAATCATAAACCAGCTTTTTGTTTTTAGCAATCTGCGGGTCGCTGTTCATCAGCATAGAAGCTTGCTGGGCCCTGCTCTGCGTCATGAACATCAACGCTAGGACAATGGACAATATCAATTTGTTTTTCATAAATGATTTATTTACCCAAACTACTATTAAAATCTCGTATTTGCCGAATGATTGTATCGAAACCGGACACCCAAATGCATAGGAACGGACACTGGCTGCTTTATTTCTTTTTATAGTTTACTTACTTTCAGGAGAATACATACCCGGCGCGTATTGTGCACCATCGAGTCAATCCAAACAACCATTTATGTGGCAGAATTATTTTAAAACAGCCTGGAGGAACCTGACGAAGAACAAAGCCTTCTCTGCAATCAACATTTCAGGACTGGCAATTGGCATCACTGCCTTCCTGCTCATCATCAGTTACCTGCATTTTGAATACAGTTACGATGATTTTAATGTCAATAAGGACAGACTGTACAGGATACCGATGGAGATCACGGAAAAAGGGGGAGATGCCGCGAACCCACAAAGATTTGCCTTTACATTCCCGGCCGTGGCGCCGGCCTTTAAAAAAGATTTTCCGGAAGTAGAAGAGGCCGTTCGGTTTCGTAAGCAATGGGGGGTAGTGAGATGTGAAACCAATAAATTTGTAGAGGACGGCCAGATTTATTTCGTGGATCCAGCCGTATTCAAATTGTTCACGTACACATTCCTGAAAGGCAATCCGCAAACGGCTTTCGCAGACATGAACGACGCCGTGATCACTGAAACTACGGCAAAAAAATATTTCGGCGACGCCGATCCGATTGGTAAGGCACTGGCTTTTCAGCATGAGAATTACATTGTAAAGGCTGTTGTCAAAGACATGCCTTCCAATGCTCACCTGAGTTTTCACATTCTCTGTAATTACAATAAATATATCCAGTTGGCAAAAGCTTCTGACCGGGATGCGCAGAACGCCTGGGACTGGTCGGATTTCTATACCTATGTACTGCTGAAACCCGGGACGGACGTCAGCGCCCTGCAGGCAAAACTGCCTGTCTTTGCCCAACGCCATATGGGAGCCATGATGAAACAAAAGGGTTTTGTTGTTGCTTTTCAGGTGGAACCCGTAAAAGATATTCATCTTCGGTCGAGGTACGATTACGAGATGCCTGGCAACGGGAATCTTACCTACCTGAAATACCTTGGCATTGCCGCTTTTTTTATTTTGATCATCGCGTGGATAAACTACATCAACCTGTCTACGGCCCGCGCATTGGATAGGGCTAAGGAAGTCGGTGTAAGAAAAGTGATCGGTGCGGGCAAATGGCAACTGGTGAGGCAATTCCTTGCCGAATCCTTCCTGGTCAACCTGCTGGCGATCCTGTGCGGCATTTCTCTTTATTTCCTCCTCCTGCCGGCTTTTGGTCGCCTCGTGGAATTGAATGAGGCATCCCTGGCGCTTCCTTACTGGCAATTGCTCGCGATTATCAGTGTGGTCTTTTTTTCGGGCGCCGTGCTCGCAGGCGCCTATCCGTCTTTCATTTTATCTTCTTTTGCTCCGTTGCAGGCGTTGAAACAAACCGTCCTGGTTAACAAAAGCAATAAAAACCTCTTGAGAAAATCCCTGGTGGTATTTCAATTCTTTGCTGCCATCATTCTGATTGCCGGGGCGGTCGGTTTTTACAAGCAATTGCATTTCATGGGCAGCGCCGACCTTGGAATAAATATCAATCAAACGCTCATCCTTCATCAATCCGTTGATCTGGACAGCAGCAAGGCCGCGTCGGTAACTTCTTTTGTGAGTGAGATGGAAAATTATCCCGGTGTTCAATCCATCACTTTGTCCAATTCTGTTCCTGGTTCGGAAGTCGGAGGATCCTCGTATTTCCATACGATGCATTCAAAAGTCGAAAAACTTTGCCGGGGGTTGGGAATCGACAATAAGTTCATCGCCAATTACCAGCTTGCGCTGATGGCGGGCAGGAATTTTTCGATGGACAAGCCGGAAACGGAAACGAATGTACTCCTGAATCAGGCTGCGGTGCGGGTTTTTGGGTTCGCGCGGGATGCGGATGCCATTGGCGAAAAACTTTCGGACAATTATTCCGTGTATAAAATAATCGGTGTCGTAAGAGACTATCACCAGAAATCATTGCAGAGTGTTATTGACCCCATCGTCTTTTATACAGCGCCGATTTATAATCTGAGCCAGTTTTCGGTAAAAATCAGCACAGCCGATCCCACGAAACTCATTGAATTTGCCCGGCGGCAGTGGAACACATCGTTTCCCGAAAGTCCTTTCAGCTACAGCTTTCTGGATGAAATGTATAATGCGCAGTATAAAAACGACAGGCTATTCTCCACTGTTTTATGGTTATTCACCATCATAGCAATGATCGTATCCAGCCTGGGTTTATTCGGATTATCGCTCTACACGATTGCCAAACGAGCCAAAGAGATCAGCATCCGGAAAGTATTGGGTGCCACGGTCGTTCAGATCACCCGGCTCATCGCCAAAGATTATCTGCGGCTGATCCTGCTCGCTGCTTTGCCCGCGATCCCTGTAGCTTATTACGTATTGAGGAACTGGCTCAATGACTATGCCTATCACATTTCTATCGGCTGGTGGTTTATTGTCACGCCGATCCTGTTGATTGTGGTTATTGCCATGAGTACAGTCGTTTATCATTCCTTGCGGGCAGCGTTGGGTAATCCCGCGAAAAATCTAAGGAGTGAATAGGAAACAGGCTGCCAAATACATCCTATTTATTTCCTGTATGAAGGCTGACTACGCGGGTGATTTGCCATTTGTCGGTCCGGTGCCGCCAGATGATGATGAACTTGTCGGGTCTTGACACGCTATTGTTTTCCGCATGGTTGATGAACCGGTGAAGCCCGATCTCGACAGCGCCGAAATTCGGTATCTGATACACTTCGATACTTCCCTTAATCAGTGTGCGGGTCACTTTGCCGCAAATATTTTTTTTAATCGAAGCCAATAAAGCCGTTTTTGAGGTTTCCAGGCCGCCGCCATCGTGATAAAATTCTATGCTGTCTGCGTAAATAGCGGCTTGTTTGTCCATGTCGCAGGTATTGTAAGCCGTAAAATAGACACTATCCATTTGCACAATGGCATTGTATAATTCCAGCGATTCAGGTTTGTAGACATAACTATCCTGGCTTTGTGCAGTTACCGAGTTCGAAATAAAAAGACTTACAAGAAGAGCCAGGAGAATATTTTTTTTCATGATTTATTTTCAGAAGTTCTTACCAGCGCTGTGCCAGTTTTATAATCGTCTACTAATCAAAGATATCACATGAAAGAAAACCTGCAGTGTTCAGTAACAATACAGCCTATGGTCGTTTCTGGTACTACCGCCCTCGTCCCGCCATCAAACCAAGTCCCAGCAGGAAAAAACAAATGCCCAGGGTGATCAGCACGGGTTTCCAGACAGGGCGTTTTTCATATTCCGTATACTTGCCGATAAAATGATTCCAGACAAACGTGGTGAGGATCATGCTCCCAATTCCATTGGCTATAAATAATAAGGTGAAACTTACGGGAAGAAACTGGGCCAGCAGGATCCTCACCGCGAAGGTCCAGACAAGACCGGCCAGCACAATAAGGACATTATATCCGCTGTTGCCAATAGCTTTTAAATTATAGGCAAACAGGATCGTCCCGAAAAAAGGGGAGAAGAGAATGGACCAGATACCGATCGCTTCCCGGGAATATAGTAAGGGTTTTTCCTCAAAAATTTCTATCTCATCATCTGATTCCATTCCTGTATCGATTAGTTAAAGATGGAATGAATATACAAAAAGGATTGATCCAATGCTCAATCATTTGTCGGGAGGATTCTATTGATTTTCATTCCTTGGCATAAATGGCAAATAATCTATTTTTAGGGAGGTATTCGTCGCTTACGAAAAACCGAGGGTAACATCTCCGGATGGAAAAAATTGACGCACATCATCATTGCTGGATTTTTAATCCGGAACGGGATTCCTGGATGACAGATCCTATGCAAACGATCAGGAGGAATTTTCTTCCCGCAGACCTCTATCCCGAATTATTGCGCCATAACATGGATGGCAGCGTGCTGGTGCAGTCTGTTCAATCGGCCGCCGACAATGATTTTCTCCTGGAGTTGACAGCTGATCATGCATTCATCCGGGGCGTGGTCGGATGGGTTGATCTTCAGGCGGAAAACATCCACGAAACCCTGGCTGATCTACGTCGCTTTCCAAAAATCAAAGGCTTTCGGCATATCTTAGAAGCAGAAAAGGACCGTGCCTTTATGCTCCGGCCGGCATTCCAACGGGGTATTGGTGCGCTGGGAAAATATGGCTATACCTATGATTTGCTCATTCGGCCCGATCAACTGGCATATGCGCTAACTTTAGTTCAAACCTTTCCCGATCAGAAGTTTGTACTCGACCATCTGGGTAAGCCTGATATTAAATCAAAGGCTATTAACGACTGGAAGAAGGAAATGCTGTCATTGGGCCGATATGAAAATCTGTATTGCAAATTTTCCGGCATGGTGACGGAAGCAAACTGGAACAAATGGTCGGCGAAAGAATTTATCCCCTACCTCGATACGGTCGTGGAAGGTTTTGGCATTGACCGTCTGCTGTTCGGTTCCGACTGGCCGGTTTGTTTACTCGCCGGATCTTATGCCGATATGCTGCAGGTAGTAACTGAATATTTTGGTGCTTTTTCGGAGACTGAGCAGGCGAAATTATTTGGAGGGAATGCCATCAACTTCTACCAATTGGAATCCAACAGACAACCCAATAAACATGTTTGATCTACATCATAAAACGGCCGTTGTCACCGGTGCCGGAAGCGGGATCGGAAAGGCTATTGCTTTACTGATGGCAAAACAAGGGGCAGCGCTGGTGCTGTTTGATATTAGCGAAGCGGCCGCGAATCAGACGGCCACGGAAATTCTCGGGTCTGGTGGAAAGGCGATCATCGCTGTCGGCGATGTGACCAACAAACGCGAGGTGGACGATTTGTTTTCCCGGATACCAATTATTGATATCCTCGTGAACAGCGCCGGGATTTCTCATATAGGAAACCTGGGCAACACTTCCGCGGAAGACTTCGACCGGGTATTTCAGGTGAATGTAAAAGGCGTTTACCACTGCCTGTCCGCTGCCATTGCGAAAATGAAAGAAAGGAAACGCGGCGTCATCCTGAATATCGCTTCCATTGCCAGTTCTGTAGGTTTGTCTGACCGCTTTGCCTATTCCATGAGCAAAGGCGCCGTGTACGCCATGACGCTGTCTGTCGCAAAGGATTATATTGCAGATGGCATACGGTGCAATTGTATTTCTCCGGCCAGGGTTCATACACCTTTTGTAGACGCATTTATTTCAAAGAGCTATCCCGGAAAGGAAAAAGAAATGTTCGAAAAATTATCCAAATCCCAGCCCATCGGACGCATGGCGGAACCTGTTGAAATAGCCTACCTGTCCGTCTATCTCTGCAGTGATGAGGCTTCCTTCATCACCGGCAGTGATTACCCGATTGACGGGGGATTTATAAAACTGAATAGCTGAATTGGAAAATACCAAACGATATTGCCTCACCCTGGATCTGAAAGAAGACCCGGCCTTAATCGAAGCCTATGAACGCCATCATCGGCAGGTGTGGCCCGAAGTGGTCAGGAGTATTCAGGCGGCAGGCATTCGAAAAATGGAGATCTACCGCTATCAAACCCGTTTGTGTATGATCATCGAAACGTCGCCGGAATTTTCCTTTGAAGCCAAGGCTTCAGCAGACGCGCAAAATGAAAAAGTGCAGGCATGGGAAAAGCTGATGGAGACTTTTCAGCAACCCTTGCCGGGAGAAAGCACAGAAAAATGGAAGCGGATGGAGCGCGTGTTTGACCTCCCGGATAAAGATTGATGTGATCATAAGATAAATTTTAAATCGGAGACGAATGGTTATACCATCCTTTTTACAGATGGACCCGAAAGATAATGTGCTGGTTGCCTTACAGGATTTGACCAAAGGGACAACCATTCAATCCGGTGGTCGGTCGGTTATCCTGCAGGATGATATTCCCGCCAAGCACAAGTTTTTATTGAAGGATGTGTTGTTGGGCGACGAGGTGATCATGTATGGAAGTCTGGTGGGCAAAGCACAGGAAGCAATGACCGCCGGCCGGTGGATCAATGTCCATAATGTAAAACACGCTGCAGAACCTTTTTTTTATAAAGGGCGCTCCTTCACCTGGCAGGCTCCGGACATCAGTCAATACAAGAACAAAAACTTTAATGGCTATCACCGGGAGGACGGCAGCGTCGGAACCGCCAACTACTGGCTTTTTATACCGACTGTTTTTTGTGAGAACAGAAATATGGACGTGATCCGTGAAGCGCTGGATAATGAATTGGGATATTCCGTAACGGATAAATATAAGCGATATACACGGTCGCTCGTCGATTCGTATCGTGAAGGGACATTGAGAGACAGCGCCGATCTGGACCACCAGCTTTCGGGCCCGTCCACCCATACGGCCGACCGAATTTTTCAAAATGTAGATGGCGTCAAATTCCTGAATCATACGGGCGGATGCGGCGGCACACGCCAGGACGCGGCGGTGCTGAGCCGCTTGCTGGCCGCCTATGCCGACCATCCGAATGTAGGGGGCATTACGCTGTTGAGTCTGGGTTGTCAGCACCTGCAGCTGGACGATTTAAAAAATGACATCCAGCAAAGAAATCCTTCTTTTCACAAGCCCATCCTGGTATTTGAGCAACAGCAATCGCAAAGCGAAGACAAAATGCTTCGGGACGCGATTTATCAGACCTTCCTGGGGATACAAAAAATCAATCAATTGGAACGCAAACCTGCATCCCTGGATAAATTATGTATCGGGGTGAAATGCGGCGGCAGCGATGGCTTCAGTGGTATTTCTGCAAATCCTGCCGTGGGTTATGCCGCCGATTTGCTCGTGGCGCTCGGAGGCAAAGTTTTGCTGGCGGAGTTTCCGGAACTTTGCGGCGTGGAACAGGAGCTGATCAACCGCTGCCGTGAAGAAGCCACTGCCAATACGTTCATTCAGCTGATGGAATCGTATAATGCGCTGGCTCATCGGGCGGGGTCTGGTTTTCATATGAATCCATCTCCGGGAAACATTCGTGACGGACTGATTACGGACGCGATGAAGTCAGCCGGCGCCGTAAAAAAAGGCGGCACTTCACCCGTGGAAGATGTGTTGGACTATACCGGGAAGGCGACCAAAAAAGGACTGAGTCTCGTGTGTACGCCGGGCAATGACGTGGAAGCCACCACGGGACAGGTGGCGTCGGGGGCCACCCTTATTTTGTTTACGACCGGACTAGGCACGCCGACCGGCAATCCGATTTGTCCTACGATTAAAATATCTTCCAATACGAAGCTGGCGGAGCGGATGAAAGATGTGATCGATCTCGACGCCGGCAAAGTGATTACCGGCGAGCAGTCCATCGAAGAAATGGGCAGGCAGATCCTCGATTACTGCATCCAGGTGGCCAGTGGCGAAACCATTCCGAAAACCGTACAGTTGCAACAGGATGATTTTATCCCCTGGAAAAGAGGTGTTTCTTTATAGCAGCATTCGTTCGGCGTTGTTCAAAATATCAGTATGGATCTCAAATTAAAAGATAAAGTTTTTTTGATTACCGGGGGCGCCAGGGGCATCGGTGAAGGGATCCTGCGGACGTTGGCGCATGAAGCAGCTATCCCCGTGATCATTGGAAACAACGCAGCGGATAATCAAAAGCTTGCTGAAGAGATAAAATCGGCAGGCGGTAAAGTATACGAAGTGCTGACCGAATTGACAGACCCGAAGCAATGTAAATCGGTGGTGGACCAGGTAGCTTCGACATTCGGTCGGATAGACGGCCTGGTGAACAATGCCGGCATCAACGATGGGGTAGGACTTGAGAAAGGGAATTATGAAGATTTCGTGAAAAGCCTTCACTCAAATGTGGTTCATTATTTTACGATGGCGCACCATGCATTGCCGCAACTGATCAAAACCAAAGGCTCCATTTTGAATATCTCTTCCAAGACCGCAGAGACCGGGCAGGGCAATACCTCAGGATATGCCGCGGCAAACGGGGGACGCAATGCGCTGACCAGGGAGTGGGCGGTAGAACTGCTGAAATACGGTATCAGGGTAAATGCCATCGTGGTGGCTGAGTGCTGGACGCCGCAGTATGCGGATTGGATCCCGACGCTGCCGGATAGCGATAAGAAATTAAGAGAAATCGTTTCCCGCATTCCGCTGGGCAACCGTATGACGACCATTGAGGAGATCGGCGCGACAGCCGCATTTCTCTTATCTGAAAAATCCAGTCATACCACCGGGCAGCTGATTCATGTGGACGGTGGCTATGTGCATCTCGACAGAGGGTTGGTGAATGCGTGAAAAAAATAAAAAACTCACCCTGCTTTGCATCGAAAACGCACAATTAAACCTGGAATCCAATTAGTGACATTAAAGTATTTCAATATTCACATAAATCAACCACATAATGAACCGCCCGCGCATCAAAACGAATCATCATTCGCTGCACGAGCGCAGGTACAACGGCAGTTTCCGTATTATCTCCTGCAAACGCGTGGATAGACTCCAGCGATTTCCAAATCGTCACGATTAAAAATTCAACACCTTCATTCACCGGCCGCTTCAATATTCTGGCGTTTATAAATCCATCGAGCAGTGCCAGCTTCTTAAATGTATCCGTGATCAGGTGTGCCTCATACTTGCCAGCGTGCTCAGACCGACAGATTCCCTTCCAATGTCGTTCGATCATGTCTGAGAGTTTTCCAAAACCAAATCATACCGCTGCTCGAATAGAGGCTTTCCAAACGCCTCTGAAGGCAATTCTTCCGATAAAGTAAAACCCATTTTCCGGTAAATGTCAGCCGCTGCCACCAGCTCATGCGTTGTCCAAAGATAGGATCGTTTAAAGCCTTTGCTCACCAGCCATTCCATATACAAAAGAGACAACTTTTTCCCAAGCCCGATCCCCCGGTATTCAGGATTCAAAATAAAATATCTAAGCTGGGCTTCACCCGGTTCCCGGTGCATCAATAGGACAAAACCGACGATCTTTCCACCGTGTTCCGCAATCCAGACACGGTCCAGATCCGCATCGAAATTTTTATTGAATTCGTAGAAACCCTGGGCAACATAGGCTTCAAAAGAAACCCCGTAGCCATATTCCTTCTGATAAAGCGCGCCGTGCAGATAAGTGACATACCCCAGATCACCTGGGAGCAGTGTTGTTCGAATGCTGATCTCGTCTAGGTTTATTTTATTCATCGGGTGTCAGTTTGATCTTCGCTAAAATGGTTTGAATACCCTCCATATGTCCGATGAGGGTGTTGGTCTCGGCAACTGATAAGCCTCGCAGGATCTGTGATGCCTGTTGCTCCGAAGCTTTGTCAAGACCTCGGAATACCGAATTTCCGGTTTTCGTGAGGTTCAACAGCATGGATCGTCCGTCGGTCGTGGAGGGTGTTTTGCTGATCAGTTGCTGTTTTTCAAATGCAAGGAGCATCCTGCTGAGATATCCTTTATCGACGTGGAGCAAGTTGATCAGGTCACTGGCACTCATTCCTTTAGGGGCGTTGTGGAGCTCGAAGAGGATGCGGACTTCAGTGAGGGAGAAAGGACTATCGAGATAATGTCGGTTGAGGATACCGATGATCGGTGTGTAGAAACGGTTGAATGCCCGGAACCGGGCGATCGAAGTTTGCATGTCACGAATATAGGCATTTAGTTGCTTTTAGCAACTAAATATTTATATTTGATGATGTAAAGCGCATTAGCATGGCTGTTTTATTGTACAAGGCAACTTACAACCAAATGAAAAAGTTCGTCCGGAATATTGCAACAAAACAATCATTTGCCTCTTTGTTTTAGCGATCGTTCTGCTTTGCGGGAGCTATGCTTAGGAAGCTGTCTTACTACGATTTCTTTTCTAATTCACCATTCTTCCAGAAATGCCAGCACGTTACCATCCGGATCCGCGATGTAAAATTCCTTCCCGTAAGGCATGGTTCGTAATGGCTGGATTATTTCTACAGATTTTCTTTTGAGCTCAATAAATACTTTTTCCCGTTTCGGCTAAACCAAACGCAGATTTGGATAAATCCTCCTGACCAGCGCCACCGACCTTTGTCTGACAAAAGAAATCAACTATGCGTGTATTTGTCACAGGAGCCACAGGTTTCATCGGTACTGCCATTGTGCAGGAATTAATAAATGCGGGTCACCAGGTATTGGGATTGGCCCGGTCAGAAGCATCTGCTCAGAAACTGATCGCTGCAGGCGCGGAAGTCCAGCGGGGCGACCTCGAAGACCTGGAAAGCCTGCGCACCGGCGCCGCCCAGGCAGACGGCGTGATCCACGCCGGGTTTATTCATGATTTTGCCCGTATCGTGGAGGTTTGCGGGGTCGACAAAATGGCCATTGAAGTCATCGGCGACGTGTTGTCCGGTTCTCATCGTCCATTCATCGTTACATCGGGTACGGCCTTTGTCAGCCCCGGAAAACTGGCCACTGAAGATATCATCCCGCCGGTTAATCCCGCCTGGCCGCGTGCCTCTGAACATGCGGCTGATGCCGTGGCAAAATTGGGTGTTCGTGCCGCATCTATCCGCTTATCACCCTCGGTGCATGGCGAAGACGATCAGCACGGATTTGTACCGATATTGGTCAATATCGCCCGTCAAAAAGGCTTTTCGGCCTATATCGGCGACGGACAAAACCGCTGGAATGCCGTGCACCGGCTGGATGCCGCTACTATGTTCAGACTGGCGTTGGAAAATGCTAAGCCCGGCCTCCGTTATCATGCTGCTGCAGAAGAAGCGATCTCCGTCAGGTCGATCGCCGAAACCATCGGCAAACAACTCAATTTACCCACAAAATCAATTTCTCCGGAAGCAGCAGCGGAACATTTTGGCTGGTTCGCCCAGATGGCGGCCATCGATTGCCCTGCATCGAGCAAGTGGACGAGGGAACAGTTGAACTGGCATCCGACGCACGATACTTTGCTGGCCGATATAGAAAACGGCATTTATACCAAATAGCCCGTGAAATCATTCCTATGCTGATCGATTCATCAGTACCACAAAACAAATTGATCAAATGAAAATCGTTGTAACCGGTTCCTTAGGGAACATCAGCCGGCCGCTGACAGAAATACTAGTGAGACAGGGCCATACAGTGACTGTGGTCAGCAGTGATGCAAAAAAACAGGAAGCCATCAAAAAGATAGGCGCCACGCCCGCCATCGGCTCGATCACTGATGCGGCATTTTTGACGAATACGTTCAAAGGGGTAGATGCCGTGTACGCGATGATCCCGCTGAGTTTTACCGAGCCCGACCTCGGTGAATATTTTCGAAGGGCAGCGACAAACTATGCACAGGCCCTGAAAGCAACCGGTGTGAAACGAATCGTCGTCCTCAGCGGCTGGTCGGCAGACCTGGTCAAAGGCGAAAATGTAGAAAGTCTTTTCGACGGACTGGATGCTTCCATCACCATTCTGCGGCCCGCTGCCTTTTACACCAATTTCTATCAGTCGATGGACCTCATCAAAGGCAAAGGCTTTATCGGCAAATTCCTGACGTTGCGCTATTCCGGTCTCCGGGCCTTGCTGACCGGGCAGACCGGCCTGCTGATGGGAAATTATGGCGGCGATGACCGGATTGTTTTTGTATCTCCAAAAGATATTGCAGATGCGGTTGCGGAGGAACTGCTTTTAATGCCGGAGACGAAAACGATCCGTTACGTGGGCAGTGAAGAAATGACCTGTAACCAGGCGGCAAAAATCATCGGCACAGCCGTAGGCAAACCCTGGCTTAAATGGGTACTGCTCTCCGACAAGGAAATGCTCCGGGGATTGAAGATGGCCAAATTGCCTGAAAAACTGGCGGAGACACTGGTCGAAATGCAGGCAGCCATGCACAATGGCAAACCGCTGGAGAATTTTCACAAAAACAAGCCTACCATGGGCAAAGTGAAACTGGCTGATTTCGCGAAGGAGTTTGCATCAGCCTATCATCAATAATAAATACCTTGTAGTATGAATAAGCGCCCGCTTTTCCATTTCCATACGATCACCGAATACCACCGCGCTGCGGGCCTGCCCACACCCGCGCATCCGCTCATCAGCCTGGTGCATATGGACGACCTGAACAGACCGCTGGCGGATAGTTCGTTCAGCATCACCTATGACTTTTATTCGATCTCGCTCAAAAGCATGAAGAATGCCAAGTTCAAATATGGTCAGCAGGCGAGTGATTTTGATGAAGGGGTGCTTTTCTTTATGTCACCCGGACAGGTTTTTGGTATGGACATAGAGAAGGGTAGTGTGATGCACCGTCCGGAAGGCTGGATCATCCTGATTCATCCCGATTTTTTGTGGAATACGCCGCTGGCCAAAACGATCAAGCAATACGAATTCTTCAGTTACTCAGTGTATGAAGCGCTGTATTTGTCCGACAAAGAAAAAACGATGCTGACCAGCATAGCCCAAAATATAGAGCAGGAGTATCATGCCAACATCGACCGGTTCAGTCAGAGCGTGATCATCGCGCAACTGGAACTGATGCTGACCTACTCGGAAAGATTTTACCAGCGCCAGTTCATCACCCGGAAGATCGGCAGTCATGAGATCCTGGTCAAACTGGAAGACCTGCTTTCCAACTATTTTACCAGCGGGGCGCTGGCGGAAAAAGGATTGCCCAGCGTCACGTGGATTGCCGAGAATCTCAATATCTCTCCTGGTTACCTCAGCGGTTTGCTCAAGTCATTGACCGGACAGAACACCCAGCAGCATTTGCACAACAAACTGATCGACCTGGCCAAGGAAAAGCTATCCACCACGCAGCTTTCTGTCAGCGAGATTGCGTATGAACTGGGGTTTGAGCATCTGCAGTCTTTCAGCAAGCTTTTTAAAACGAAAACGAATTTATCGCCGCTGGAGTTTCGGCATTCGTTTAACTAAGAAGTTTTCGTAAACTTTCTTTACGAATATTATTTGAGCGCTCTAAAGATTCTGCCGCTTTTTATTACCATTTCGACTGAATCGATGTTGTCAATATTCAGAATGGGATTGGCCCTTAAGATAACCAGGTCGGCATCTTTACCGATTTCGATGGCCCCTTTCCGATCTGCAATCAGCAGCGCCCTGGCCGCGGTGATGGTCGCCGCATCCAGCGCATCTGCTGGCGACATGCCCGCGTCTCGGACCAATAGTTTCATTTCCGCCGTCACGAATTCCCGTTGATCGTCATCCGTACCCGCACAGATCGACACGCCCGACTTATATGCCTGGGCGGTCAGTCTCTTCGTTATTTCATATTCGTAAGACATCGTAGAATCTTCTTCGGTCCATTTTTTATAGGTCAGCATGGTTGCGTCGAGAATCACGTGCCGTTGGACCATTAACTTAAACAGGGAAGAGAGATCAGGCAGCGAATCTTTCCAGAATTGCTCCGTATGTTGTTTGCCCTTCCACGAAGCCGGGATCTTATCCATTTTTTCATAAATCAATAAAGGACTGTGAGAGAGAGAGCCGACCCCGGCTGTCACGAGCTCGGAGGGCTTAGCCGGAAAAAGATAGGCGTGCGCCCAGACCGGCATCTGTTGTTTTTTTGCTTCGGTTAAGATCCGATCTACCATTGGTGCTGAAAGGTTTTTGTACAGCTTGATTCCGGATGCACCCGTTCCTTTCGCCTCCGCCACCGCAATTTTCAGGTCGGTTGAATCAGAAACGGCCATCATGTATGGCATCGCTCCGGCTATTCCGCCAACGGTACTCGTTTGGGTGCGGGGGTCGGTAAAAAACACCGGACCAGCCATCAGCGCTGAATAAAAAATGTCCGGAGACGGAATGTCCCCGGCTTTGGCATCCCTCGCCAGAGATGCCAGGGTTCGGGCATCGCCAGCCATGTCGCGCACGGTAGTGACGCCGGACAAAAGCATTGACTGCAGTGTGCCGAGGGTTTTTTGTCGGCTGTCGGCCCCCGAAGGATCTGTGGCCAGGTGCACGTGCGTATCGATCAGCCCAGGGATCAAAAACTTTCCGGCAAGATTAAATACGGTCGCGGAGTCCGGAATTTTTCTTGCGTTATCGGCAAAAATATCGGTGATGATCTTGTTTTGGATTATTACGGTCTGTCCAGGGTAAGGATGATGATGGTGTGCGTCGATGATGGTGATGCCTTTCAGCGCGATAACCGGTTGTGCACAGACTGACATGCAGGAAAGACAAAAGACTACCAAAGAAATTTTTCTCATAAGGGTGTATTGTGTCGCACGCGACGGGATTTGATTTTTACCTCATCGTAATCTTCAGCGTATCTGTCAATAAATAGGTCTCCCGGTCAGTAAGGTCTATAACGGCGGGGCCGGTTTTCAAGTAAATGAAACAGTGTGGCCGCCCCTCTGCAAAAAATTTCCCTGCGAGCGTAACTCCTGCAATTTTTTGTTGATGATGGCGGAAATGGCGGGCGGACTTTAATGATCCGATCAGGTCGGAGGCGGTAACGCCGATTGTCTTGCTGATCGTTGTATCAACATTGGACGATGGCCTGTAAAACTGATTCAGTAAACCGATCGTGCTTCCGGCAGGCGTAAATTTTTCAAAAACGTCGACCCGGTCTACCTGTGTTACCGGTTTCCCGGTTCTACAGGCTGATACGCCAAAGAAAGCACAGAAAATCAGACAAAGACAGGTAGACGCTCTTGTGGAGTGCATGATTTCGGTCTATAATGATTTATCACTTTTTAAAATGCGGATTCTACCAGATACTGATCCTTCGGTCCTCGGGCAAATACATGCTATCACCTTGTTTTACATTGAACGCCTTATAAAAATGCGGGTTGTTCATCAGCGGACCATTTACGCGCCACATGGGAGGGGAGTGGGGGTTATTATTAATCCATAAACGCAGGAATTCATCTTTCATTTTTACACGCCAGATGTGCGCAACAGAAATAAAGAAGCGCTGGTCAGGCGTGTAACCGTCAATTTTTGTACTGTCCTGGCCTTCTTTAGTCAGCTTGAAAGCATCATAGGCAATCGACACACCACCCACATCCGCGGCATTTTCGCCGACGGTCATGGCGCCTTTTACGTGCACCGTATCAAGCACCACAAAGCCATTGTAGAGATCAATCACATTTTGTGTTTTTGCTTTGAACTTTGCATAATCATCTTTTGTCCACCAGTCTTTTACGTTGCCTTCCTTGTCGAACTGCGCGCCCTGGTCATCAAATGAATGCGTGATCTCATGACCGATCACCATGCCGATACCGCCGTAGTTCAGGGCATCATCGGCATTGTTGTCAAAATAGGGTGGCTGCAGGATAGCCGCCGGGAAAACAATTTCATTGGCGTTCGGGTTGTAATAGGCCGTCACCGTTGACGGCGTGGTGAACCACTCGCTTCGATCCACGGGTTTGTTGAGTTTGGCCAGTTGAAAGGAATAGTTGTTCAATGAGGCCGACTTCACATTTTCAAAATATTTATCTTTTGCGATGGTCACGTTGCTATAGTCTCTCCATTTATCCGGGTACCCTATCTTTTTTGTGATGGAAGCCAATTTTTCTTTGGATTTCAGTTTTGTGCTGTCGCTCATCCAGTCCAGCTTATCAATTCTTGCGGCCAGTGCTTTCTGTAGATTATTTACCAGATCAAGGACGCGTTTTTTTGCCTCTTCTGTGA
>CAZZYD010000003.1:0-6156 GCA_964658175.1 uncultured Puia sp.
TGAACATATCATCCCGCTTGGGACTGTCAGCGATTTTCTGCTCTGCGGACCGGCGGAAATGATTTTTACCGTGCGCGATTTCCTGGAAGAAAAAGGTGTCGGGAGAAACCAAATCCATTTCGAATTATTCAACGCGCCTACATCCAAAACGGAAACCCCGATGGCGCCTGAAAATACCGGGCAGGAAAAAAGCGCCGTCACCATTCACATCGATGGCATCCGGATGGCATTTGATTTGCCCTCCCAGGGTATGGCCATTTTGGATGGCGCACTGGCGGAAGGTGCAGATCTGCCTTTTGCCTGCAAGGGGGGTGTGTGCGCTACCTGCCGGGCCAGACTGATCGAAGGTAAAGTAGACATGGACAGCAACTATGCGCTGGAAAAAGATGAGCTTGATGCCGGTTTTATCCTTACCTGCCAGTCTCATCCGAGGTCACCAAAGCTTGTAATCGATTTTGATCAGAAATAAATGCCCGTTGACCGACCATCATTCAGAAAAGGGAATCGCTGAGCCCGGCGATCCTTTCCAGAACAAATTGAGTAAATTCAGGCAGTCATATATCATTTGTCTAAAACAACTTTCATGAAAAAACATATTGCGGTGTTTTTGCTAGCCTGTCTGGTGAGTAACCTGTCCCTGTTCGGACAGGCGCGCCCCGGGCAAAACAGACCTGCACCAGCCCCCAACCGTCCACCTGCGATGAACCGGCCACAGCCGCAGAGACCGCAACCGCAACGACCATCGATACAGCCCCCGGCGAACAGACCGCCGATGAACAGGCCACCCGTGAACAGACCGCCTGTGACAAGACCACCGATAACGAGACCACCGGTGACTCGTCCCCCTGTCGGGGGCGGTGGCCGTCCGCCGGGTGGTGGAAATACCCGCCCGCCCATCGGTGGTGGTGGTAACCGTCCCCCGGGCGGTGGCAGACCACCGACCCATCATCGTCCGCCGATCAACCATCGTCCACCAAACTGGAGACCCAGCCGTCCAGCTTACACCCGTCGTCCGCATGTATGGGGCGGTCATAGTTTCTATAGCTATCATCATTATTACAATCATCCATACCAGCCATACTCATGGGGACCTGCCTGGCATCCCGTCGGATTTTTCATCGGCGCGCTGGCAGCAACGGCTACCATCATCGCCATCGACAATATGCAGTATCAATACGATGACGGTGTGTTCTATGCGCCGGCCGATGGCGGTTACCGTGTCGTGCCGCCTCCGATAAACGCCCAGGTTCCATCGCTGCCCTCTGGATATACTACCATCCAGGTAGCTGACCAGACCTTCTATTATTTCGGTGGGATATTTTATATGCAGACTGAAAACGGTTACACGGTGACAGACGCACCCCCGGGCGCGATCGTCTATAATTTACCGGATGGCTGTGAACAGGTTCAGGCAGATAATATCACTTACCTGAAATACAACGGCGCGTACTTCCAGCCGATACAATACAATGGACAGAATGCGTATGAGGTGGTGGATATCGAGTGACTGGTATACATGGGATATTTGAATTCATGACAGGCCGGGTTGCAGGGATCAGACTGGCATTCAAACTTCAGTGCGTACTAACACTCGTTAGTTTTTCCGCCTGAAAATTCTTACTTTTACTTCCATTGCAATGGAAGCACAACAGCATTTTGACGAGACCATTTCGAAAGAAATACGCATCGAGCCGAAGGACTGGATGCCGGATGATTACCGGCGCATGCTGATCAGACAAATGTCGCAGCACGCGCACAGCGAAATCGTCGGCATGCTGCCCGAAGGCAACTGGATCACGCGTGCGCCGACGCTTAAACGAAAAACCACCCTGATCGCGAAAGTGCAGGACGAAGCAGGTCATGGGCTTTATCTCTACGCGGCCACGGAAACCCTCGGCATATCACGCGATGAAATGATCGGTCAACTCCACAGCGGCAAGGCTAAATATTCGTCCATCTTTAATTATCCCACCCCCTCCTGGGCCGACATCGGCACCATCGGCTGGCTGGTCGACGGCGCCGCGATCATGAACCAGGTTCCGCTCTGCCGCGCTTCTTATGGTCCCTATGCGAGGGCCATGGTGCGAATCTGCAAAGAGGAAAGTTTTCATCAGCGGCAGGGCTTTGACATTCTCCTCACCCTGAGCAAAGGCACTGAAGCGCAAAGACAACTCTGCCAGGAATCCATCAACCGATGGTGGTGGCCGGCGCTGATGATGTTTGGTCCGAACGATGAAGCATCTCCCAACAGTCAAAAGAGTACACAATGGAAAATCAAACGTTTTTCCAATGATGAACTTCGTCAGAAATTTGTGACCGTTTGCGCTGAACA
The DNA here is from genome assembly GCA_964658175.1 of uncultured Puia sp. GTDB lineage: Bacteria > Bacteroidota > Bacteroidia > Chitinophagales > Chitinophagaceae > Puia. The sequence continues at coordinate 2,333 of CAZZYD010000003.1, forward strand.
GGTGAAAACACTGGGCATGACCCTGCCCGATCCTTTATTGAAATGGAATGAAAGCCGGCAGCAATATGATTTTGGTCCCATCGATTGGGAAGAATTCAGGGCTGTCGTGAGCGGCAACGGTCCCTGCAACAAGGAACGCCTCGATACGCGTCGTCAGGCACATGAGGCCGGCGCCTGGGTACGCGAAGCGGCCGCTGCCCACGCTGCTAAAATGGCAAATCAAATTTTCGCTTAATCCACCCCGTTATGACATCCGATCCATCATCTATACCCGCCACCACGCCGCCAGCTGAATGGCCCCTCTGGGAAGTCTTTATCCGAAGCCGCCAGGGTCTTGACCATAAACATGCCGGCAGCCTGCATGCGGCTGACGCCCAAATGGCGATCGAAAACGCCCGCGATGTTTACACCCGGCGCATGGAGGGCATCAGCATCTGGGTAGTGGAAAGCAAATACATCCACGCGTCGAGCCCGGGCGAATCCGCTTCGCTGTACGATCCGGCCAACGATAAAGTTTACCGGCATCCGACCTTCTATCCATTACCGGACGAACTAAAAAACATCTAGGCTATGGATTTTTTGTCTGCATATCTGATCCACCTCGCCGACGACAGCCTCATCCTGGGTCATCGCAACAGCGAATGGACGGGCCACGGTCCGATCCTGGAACAGGATATCGCGTTGTCGAATATTTCGCTTGACCTGATCGGGCAGGCGCGGCTTTTTTATCAATACGCGGCCACCCTGCTCAACCTCGAGTATGGCGTCGACACGTACACGGAAGACAGTCTGGCTTATTTTCGCGATGCCCCCGATTTCAAAAACTGTCAGCTCACCGAACAATCCAATGGAGATTGGGGAAAGACCATCCTGCGGCAGTTTCTTTTCAGCGCCTATCAGCAGAAACTACTGAATCTCCTGCAACAGTCACCCGATGAAATGCTCGCTGCCATTGCCGCCAAAGCCATCAAGGAAGTGGATTATCACCTGCGCTGGAGCAGTGAATGGGTGGTAAGACTGGGTGACGGCACGCGGGAAAGTCATGCGCGCATGCAAGCCGCACTCACCGCACTCGCGCCCTTTGTGCCGGAACTCTTCCAGCCGGCCGGTTATGAACAACAGATGATTGATGAAAAGCTGATCCCCGACATCACCGCTATTCGCGCGGGATATTATTCATCGGTGAACAAACTGCTGGAAAGAGCGGACCTTCCGGCACTGGCAACAGAAAACGAATCGTCCCCTGCCGGAAAAAACGGCCATCACACAGTTGAACTTTCGCAACTGCTGGAAGAAATGCAATCGATGCAAAGAACCTATCCCGGCTGTAACTGGTAAACGATTTTCTATGAAAGAACAGATCATGGAAATACTGAGCAACGTGATGGATCCGGAAATTCCCGTGCTCTCCATTGCATCCCTGGGCATTTTGCGGGAAGTGAACGTTCTGGGTGATACGATTGAAGTGGTGGTTACACCCACTTATAGCGGTTGTCCGGCCATGGATATGATCCGGGAAGATATACGGTCTCTGCTGTCGGCCAATGGCTTCCACGAAGTGCGCATCCGTACCGTACTGGCGCCGGCCTGGACCACTGACTGGATGACACCGGAAGCAAAAGAAAAACTGGTCGCTTTTGGCATTGCGGCCCCAGTCCATACTAAACAATGCAGTCATGGTGATCTGCAGGACCCGGTCGAATGTCCGCAATGCAAAAGCAGCCATACCTCTCTGCTCAGCGAATTTTCTTCGACTGCCTGCAAGGCACTGTACCGCTGTGACGACTGCCTTGAAGCATTCGATTATTTTAAGTGTCACTAAAAACCAATCGGATTACCTTTAATCACAAATTACCTGTTATGAATGAAGAGGCATTGCTGGAACTGCGCGGCGGCGTGGGTTATATCACGTTAAACCGTCCCGATAAACTCAATGCGATCAACCGGAATCTCTGCATTGCCCTGCAACATCAGCTGGATGTTTGCAATGCCGATGATGCCGTGCGCTGCGTACTGATCACCGGCAGCGGAAGGGCTTTTTCCGCAGGGCAGGACCTGATGGAATTTGCGGGGAAGTTGCCGGACTTTGAAAAAGTACTTGCCGAACACTACACGCCCATCGTTACCAGGATCCGTACACTGAATAAGCCGGTGGTAGCAGCCGTCAATGGCATTGCCGCCGGTGCCGGCGCAAGTCTTGCGTTGTGCTGCGATATCGTGGTGGCGACCTCCTCCGCGGAATTTGTCCAGGCATTTTCGAAGATTGGACTGATCCCTGATTGTGGAGGCACTTATTTTTTGCCGAGGCTGGTAGGTTTGCAAAAAGCAACCGGATTAATGATGCTTGCCGATAAAATAGATGCGAAGAAAGCGGAGGCGATGGGGATGATCTACGGCTGGTATGAGGATGCGGAATTTGCTGAGAAGGCAAGGATGCTGGCCGAAACACTGGCCGCATTGCCCACGCGGGCGCTGATCCTTACCAGACAGGCGCTGGCGGCTTCCTTTACCCATGCCCTGGAAGACCAGCTGGGACTGGAAAGCAGGCTGCAGCAGCAGGCCGGGCATACGCGTGACTTTACCGAAGGAGCGATGGCGTTCCTGCAAAAGCGCAAGCCGGTATTCACCGGAAAATAAAATTATCTCAGCGCGGCGTCGGCTGTGTTCTTGATCTCATGAAGGCTTTTTCTCATGGGAAGCACGGGGGCGATCGTGCCGTTCATCGTGGCTTCCAGCGAAACATATTCTTTCTGCAATTCCAGGATATAGGAATGATTGTACACGATCTCTTTTCTGAGTTCGGAGATCTTGTATAACTTCTTCCTGATTTCCTGCCTTCTGAAAAAATAGCCGATGAAAATCCCGCCGGCGATCATCGCAAGCAGGTAAATGATGGGTAGGGAAACGTCAAAGTTTAGCATACTACGGATTTAGGGTTCTTCGATGGGTAAGGATATACTGCTTATTTAATAATTTCTTCGATATGGGTAATCTTCCCCAGCTTATTCATGCCCTCGATCACCACGCGGAATTTATTCGACACGTCATTATTATAAAATGACAGGGTCACCTTGCGGTGATTCTTGTCTGCACTCACCGACGGATTCCAGTACAGCGTGGACCGGAAGTCGCTGGCTTCATAGTCTGTGATGAGTTTGCTGTTATACTCCGGTGCGTAAAATTCTTTCACGGGCGTGTAGCCGGTGACAACGGCAAATCCTGTTTTGTTGGCGACGATCGCATCCTGGTCGAGTGACTGACGGGACGTAATGGCCAGTGTTGGTAAATCATGCGCGCTGGCCTTCTGTACGAACTTGATAAAAAGCACTTCCCGCATGCTGATCGTTTTCAAATCTTCCATCGCGACCTGTACACCGTCGAGCGACAGGTTTACGGTATGGTGTGAAGTGCTGAGTGAATAGGAAACATATTTCCCGTCACCCCCGCGATTGGCTCCGCCACTGGAAGGAAATTTCAAATCGGAAAAGTTATTCTGCAGGTAATGAAGGGCTGTTTCAGCATTTCCGCGTACGCTGTCTGTTTTGGGTGATACGGTATAGACCAGCGAATTTGAACGACGCGTGTAGTCTGTAGTCTCGGTGATGTTTCCGTTGAGTTCTTTATCCAGGATCACGTCAGGCACTTTTAACCATTCATACAAAGGCTCTTTGGCAACAGCAGGTGAAATCGCCGGCAATAATCCGGAATACAGGTTGATCTCCGTACCGTCACCGATCTTTTCGTTGTGATTGAACCGGTACACGACCTGCACGGAATCATAATAGAATAATCCGCGTTGCGCAAAAGAACCGTTCGCATTCACC
>CAZZYD010000003.1:6166-34618 GCA_964658175.1 uncultured Puia sp.
AGGATATGCCGTTTGCGGTCGCGGGAAATCATCAGCAGCGCAATCGAATCCTGGTCGTCAAAACCTGACTTGGCCGCCCGGATATCGCCTTTAATGGACATATATTCCGGATCGCGGAGATATTTGATTTCAGGCATTTTCCCGTTAACAACATTTTCCCATTTGAATCTTCTCCAGCCATGGGTAAGCAGCAGGAGGTTGATATTTTCATCCGCGTTTTCCGAACCATTCAGGTAGGAAGCGGCATTGTTGATATTTCCTTTGAGGTCATTGCTCAGCAGCAGGTCCGAGTAAATATTGGATCCCGCATCGTAACCGAGGTTTCCATCGGTGACTGCGACGGAAAAATTACTGGCGATGCTGTCCGGAATTTCAATCGATATCTGATTCTTCGCCCGCCGGTTCAGGTTCACGACATCTTTATGGAATTTGGGATTGAATTCGTTCTGGTGATTGTTGACGAATACCACGCGTTCAACCAGGGGCGACATGTGTTCGTCAAAAACGGTAACCTGCATCACCCCGCTGGGAAAAGAGGTTGTGGCGATAAAAGCTTCCGACGCATTGTTGCTGCTGAGGTCGATCGGACTGGAATACATCATCTTTTGGTTGATGGTAGTCATGATCGTGAGCTTCTTCAGCTTGTTGGCATCTTCCGTACGCTCTATCTTATAATGTATCTCGCCATTGCGGTAGGCATCGAGGTGCATAACGAGTCCGGAAGATTTGGCCACCGGCAGCGCGGTTTTGTGCGTTTCACCGAATTCGTCTTTCCAGGAAGCGGTATAGGATTCACCGGCCACCGGTTTGAGGCGAAAGCTGCCCATGCCGTTGTACAGCGTGCTGATAGAATCGCGCACGATATTGCTGGCATTCCGGATGGCGCCACGGATCGTAACAGGTTTTCCATTCTGGTCGAGCACTTCAAAAGCCACCAGCGATGAAAGTCCGTTGACGAGATCGCCCCCTTCCACATAAAATTTCATAGTAACGGTGGTCTTGACCTTGTCGGGCATGGACCCATCGGACTGCGTCAGCACGGGAATGTCTTTATTATAGAGGAAATTATTATCAAAGTTGAGCATCCACTGCGTGTATGCTTTGATGTGGACAGCGCCACCGGCAAGATTATCGGGTACCCGGAAAGATCCGGACGACATCCCGTCAACGACCGGGGCCACGCCATGCAATAACAGGTTTCCCTGGGCGTCGGTCCAATCGAAATAAATGTTTTTGCTGTAGCCGGAAGGTTTACTGCCGCACTGGATATAGGCTTTCATCCAGATGGTTTCGCCGGGAAGATAGGCGTCTTTGTCAAAGTGGATATGCAGCTTCTCCTGTTCGTAGCGGTTGGCGTAGATTTTAAGGGTGGAATCTATCGCCTGGCTCTTGACGGAGCTTTGGAGCATAAAGCTGCCAATAGTTAATAATAGGGTCTGACGGATCATATCAGAGGATTTGGATTAAAAAGCTAACAAAACAAAACTTACCTAAACCGTGAAAAGGGGACAGTATAACTGACCCCTTTTCGATATTTTTTATATCTGTCGATTATCCATTAATAACGCTGGACTCACTCAGATATTTTTTTGTTGGATGAAAGATGAATAAACAGCTACCGTTTTTGATCGTTTTGATAACCCGTGGGCTCATGGCGTTCGGAATCGCTGCACAACCAAGGCTTCTTCCCATTTCACCATTGTTCTTCAGGTAGTCATTGCTCATGTAATCTGAACCATGTAATACAATGTTTCTCTTAGAAGCGAGGTCATTATAACCCTTTTCAAGACCGTTGATTTTCAGGGAGAGACCATTTCTTCCGCGATACGTGCGGGTTGTTTCGTAAAAACCAAGGCTGCTTTTGAAAGATTCTGGTCTGTTTGAAAATGAAGTGGCATATTCAAGACCGGAGTTCATACCATGAGCAACATAGGTGTTGAACAACAACCGGCGGTGTTCGATATCAATTACGTACATGCGTTTCTTGCGTGATGACTGTGTGAAATCACAGATAGACAGCACATTTGTTTTGTGCAGCAGACCCTGCTTCACCAGGTTATGATAACCTCTCCAGGCATATTCGAATGCTTTTTCATTCAGGCCTGATTTACCAAGTTTCATGGAATCGTACAGGCTGATCGCCTGTTTGATAACCAGTTTCACTTCAAAAGCTTTTTTTGCTTCTGCCGTGGTGGAAGCTTCGGTAACAACATTCGCTACCGTGGTTACATTGTTTGTAGTTGTGGTTACTACTTTACTCAGGTTCGAAGCAGTAGTTACTGTCGCACTTGTGTAGACCACAGCACTAGGAACTTTATTTGTGAGAACAGGGATGCGGTAGTTAGCAGCAACAGCGGTCGTTGCAGTAGATACATCCAGCTTTTTGTGATTGTTTGAAATAAGAACAGGAGAGGTGATCACGAGTAATGACACACTACTAGTGGATACGAGTTTAGACAACGTTTTCATTTACGTAAGGATTTAATAAGTTTTCAAAAGGTCGATTCAAATGCTGGTAGTACGAGTACCAGTTGGTTTTTCATCGGAACCACACACGGGAGCAAACTTCAACTTACTTAGAATAATTCCTTCTCGGTTTTGTCCTGGCGTAATGTTTACATGGATACTCTTAGAGACATTAACGGTATCATCTAGCCGTTATTGTATTTTTACTAAGAGTTGCTTGAGTAAATTACAGGACAAATATTATCATTCTTTTTTTCATCTCATAACTTATTCGACGAACGTTTCGCCGAATCATCTCGTTAGCTTCCGTGGTGTAAAGAACTGTTGAGTATATTTCAATCGACATACCAAATAAAAAAATCATCTTCCTTTTCGCACTTCATACACAGCATCTTCTTTGTAAACAATGCGTTACGACACTAAACATTTCCACTTAGCTAGTTCAGCGCGATGCGTGCCAATGCCATTTTATTCCAATCGATGGAAGTTTTTTCCAGCAATGGGAAAACAGGCGCAAAAAAAATAATTTTTAAATGGAAATAATTAGTGCTGGCTCTTGTCTGACCCTTTTTTATCGTGCAACGCAGTAATACTTTCTTTCAGCGCATCCAGTTTTTCATGGATGGTCCTTAACTCTCGTATTAGTACCCAGAAGGAATCGGGACTTTCCGCCAGGCTCATATCGGGTGTTTGATCCTTTTCATAGTGTCTTCCCGCGAGCGCTTCGGCAGCTGCCGGATCCACCCCTGCTGCCGGGGCACGAACGACACTATTATTATGTGTCGGTATCTGACCGGCCAGTGCCGGCTGAATACCCCGTTGCGTGAGATCGATATTCAGCAGGTCATGCAGCCCGACACCGAAATGATCAGCCAGCCGCACAATCTCTCCCACACTTGGCTCACTCTTGCGATTCTCCCAGTTTCCAACCGTATTGGCCTTTTTCGCAAAAAGTACCGAAATATCTTCCTGCTTCTCTTTCCGCTGCTTGCGGAGGAAGCGAATATTCCTGGCGAGAAAACTCATACGCTAATTTGCTAAAAAATTTGTCAAAATAATTGGATTCTCAATAATACTGATGTATCTTCCAGTATAAGCTGCAATAAACTAGGTTATTAGTTCAAATCTACTAATTATTGAGCTCTTCTGAGGAAATTCTGACAAAGAACTGATCTGGTTGTATTTATCATAAATAACCATATCATGTCAGCAATTGTCCATTTCTCAAAACTATTCTATTTCAGTCTTCTCCAGGCAAAGGTAAATCACGGTATTTCAGACCGTAAGACACCTGATTTTCCTCCGTAATGTTAGAAAACCTTCAAACTCCCCCGTTTTCTCCAATTTTCTCATGTCGTTATCTCCATCTCATGGAAAAGCATCCCCGTCACATTTCCGTGGCATATCATGATCTTATCAGCGTTATTGAGTCCTTTTTCGATTATGCAAGGCCTGCTCAGCATCAGAAGATCCTGAGATCCGCGCTCAGGGCAGTGCAGAAAAATGACTACTGGAAAAAGCGAGATCCGGCCAGTCTGCTCGAATTCCTCGAAGCCATGCAAGGCCTGATCGAAGCGGTGCACGATTTTGTAAAAATGGCTAAAAACAATGAAAACGACCCGTTTCAGGCCAAAAACGGCCTCGATCCGGCGATTTTAGACAGTTTTCATGCCTTTTTCAGATTCCGGAAATATAAGGCCTGGAAGAAAGAGATCCGTTTGATCCTGCATTTTGCACTGTCCTCTACCAGCCATACGTCGTTGGGGGTGGAGATAGATCTTCTCGGTATTTATGTGCAATTCATCAGCCTGATGAATGCCTGTCACCGATTATTCCTCGCTAATACTGCCCAAAAGCAGGCTTAGGCTGCCGTGCTTTTCCTGTATTTGCTCAAATTGACCAGTAATACGCTCACGAGGATGATGGTTAACCCACCAATCTGAACCCAGCTGATATGTTCGGCGGCGAAGAACACGCCCAGCAGCACGGCTACCACCGGATTGACATAAGCGTAGGTGCTCACCTGGGAGGCAGGCCGGTTGTTGATCAGCCACACATAGCAGCTATAAGCCAGGATGGAACCGAAGAACACCAGGTACCAAAGTGAAAGCCAGGCATCCGTGTGTACTGCAGAGAAATGAAAGTGCGCCGGCTCCTGCCGGATAAGCGCCACAACCAGGAAATAAATGCCGGACAGGAACATCTGCCAGGTAGTGGTTACGATGGAAACGGGTTGCGGATCCTGGTATTTTGCATAGAGAGAACCGATTACCCAGGACATCGAGGTCAGCACCAGTACGAGCAGAATGATAGATTGCCTGGAGCTGACGCGGCTGGTTTTCGAAAAAATATCTTCGCTGAATAACAGGAGAACACCCACAAAGCCAACCATGAGTCCGATCACCGTCGCCTTGCTGTTGAGGTTCTCGGCCCACTTTCTTTTATCCAGCAATACAAACCAAAGCGGTGCGGCGGAGATCACGATGGCCACCCAGGCGCTGGTAACATACTGCTCAACAAAAATGACCGTCCCATTTCCGATAAATAAAATAAAGAACCCGCTCACCGCAGCGATCTTCATCGCGTAAGCGTCAAAAAGTTTTTCTTTTCGCAAGGCGCACCAGCCCATCATCAGGATGCCGGCGATGAGAAACCGGATCGCTCCCAGCAACAACGGCGGAAAGCCCACCAGGGCGCGCCGGATGAAGAAATAAGTTGATCCCCAGACGATGTACACTATAATAAAGGCAGCGATCGCTTTGGTATGCGAAGAACGAACAGGTGCGACCATGAAAAAAGGTTTACCTCAACTTGGTGAGAAAAATGAATCGGCATGTACTGCGGTGTACTTGCTCCGGTATGCGCTGGGCGTCATGCCAACGATCTTCTTAAATAACTGCCTGAACGCCTTTTCATCACTGTATCCGCTCACCACCATGGATTCCAGCACGCCACCGGATGACTGCTCGAGGATCTTTTTCGCTGCTTCAATACGGGTTTTCTGCAGGTACTCGATCGGTGTGTTACCGGTTACCTGCTTAAAGCGCCGGGCCAGGTTTCGCCGGCTCGAGGGAATATTATTCAGCAGGGCTTCTACGGTATTGACCCGTGCATAATCGCGTTTGATCCGCAGTTGCAGTTCGCTGACCAACGGATCCTGGTCGGTCGTCTTCGGTTGGAAGCTCCGAAAGCAGGTCTGTTGTTCGCGGTCCATATCGATTGCAAAATATTTTGCCGTGCGTATCGCCACGGCGCGGCTGCAGTATTTTTCAAGCAGGTGCAGGAGCAGGTGGAAACTGCTGGTGGCGCCACCGCTGGTATAAATCCCCTGATCTTCGGTAACAACTGCTTTTTCATGCAGGGTCACGGCCGGGAAAGCGGCTTCGAAAGCACCTGACGCGTCAATATGCGTCGTCGCGATTTTGTTATCCAGCAATCCGGAAGCAGCGAGGAGAAAGGCGCCCGTGCACACACTGGCGATTTCCGCGCCATGGGCGTGTTGATGCCGCAACCACGCTGAGATATCCGCATTCGATGCCAGCGCAAGATTCATATCGCAATTCGCGAAGGCAGGCACCAGTACCAATGAATAAGACTGATCGCCGTCAATGCTTTTCAATGCATGCCGGCTGTATTCCGGGGCACATAAACCACCGGCATTCACGAGATCGATCTGGAAAAAAGGATCCTGTCCTTCTTCGGTATAAAAACTATTGACTGTTTCAAAGACATCAAGAATGGCGGCAAGACTCAATAATCGATGTTGCGTCGTTAATAAAATTGCAAGTTGTACCATAAAAACCTCCTTTGGCAATTTAATTAAATTGTCCCGAATACCCCTGCCATTTGACAATAATTACCGTGTGTGACTGTTCGGAAACAAATAAATTTGTATACCTGACATTCATTTAAAACATCCGGCAATGAAAGTTCAATTAGAAATTCCATCTGTCCGGTCGGGATTCAAAATGAAAATTTTTAAGTCGAACCTCCCCATGGACGACGCCATGCGTCTCATTGAGGAAAGAGGAGGAAAAATGATCATCGCAAAGATCAGGATTCCATCCTGGGGATGGCTGGCTTTTTACAATGACCCCGACGGCAACTGTCACGGACTCATCACGCAGTCCAACGACTCCTTTCAATTCAATTAAACAAAATCATTCACTTTATAAATTTAATACGATGTCCACCATCAATCCCTATCTCAATTTCAGAGACAAAACAGAAGCCGCACTGAATTTTTATAAATCCATTTTTGGCGGCGAGATCATCACCATGATGCGGTATAAAGATTCACCGGAAGGAGGTAAAGTGCAGGCCGCCGACGGTGATAAAATTATGCACGCCACCATCAAACTGGACAATGGCCTGACACTCATGGCGACCGATGTACTCGATTATATGGGACATCAGTTCATCGACGGAAATAATTTTTCTCTTTCGGTGGATGCGGACTCACAGGCCGAAGCAGATAAAATTTTCAACGGTCTTGCAACCAACGGAAAAATAACCATGGGACTTCAGAAAACTTTCTGGGGCGCGTATTTCGGTATGCTCGTAGATCCATTCGGGGTGCAGTGGATGGTGAATTATGATTTTAATAAAGGGTGAAACAAAAAGTTACATTTATGGTATCAGTGGCCACAAACCACTGAACACCACAAATATGACCATCCGGCAAATCATTTATGCAACCTCCATCCTGGCTTTGCCGGTTATCTCATCCTGCAGTAAAAGCAATGATAACCAGGCTGTTGTGACGCCACCGGTGATTCTGCCCGTGCCTGTTTCGCTGGATTATGGCGATACGGTTTTTTATCTCAATAACCAGAAAGACAATATCATCCAGCCGGTACAGGCCGCCGCCGGCTCCTATTCCGGATTTCCCGAAGGCATTGAAATCGACGCCACGACCGGCGCGATCGACCTCGGAAAAAGTGAAACCGGACTCAGGTATGTGATTTCATTCCTGCCACAGGGCAAAACGGATACTATCAAAACAGAAATCGTGATTGCCGGCATCAATTTTCTGGACGGCTTTCATATTCTGGCCAACGGCGATTCAATCCTTCATCCAATCTACAATGCAAATCCCGCGGCCATCATTCCGGGTGTGAACAATGGCAGCATCTTCGATGACGGCAGTCATTGCAATAGTCTGGGCTGTAACGTGAATACCGTAACCGGCGATATCAATTTATCGCAGACCGTACGCAATGCCGTATTCGGATCATCACCCAGCAACAACGACCGGGAACAATTTGAGTATGACTACCGCATCAGTGATAAAAGCGGCAACGCATTAAACAGCCTGCAGGTGAAACTTTATTATTTCAGCAGCATGGATCAGGTAACGCAGGAGGCATATGACATCATCACCTCACGCGTAGGCACGATCCTGAACCTGCCACCGGTCGCTATCCCGGGTTTTCACAATGCCACTTACAGCACGGCTCCTTCGTCCACAACTGCGGCGCTGCAAAGTTCAAAACCGGCAAAGCCCCGTCCACCCTGCATTTTTATCGTCGGCCACTAACAAAAGATCATGCGCCCCGGCCTCGGTTTTTCGTACATTGTCATAAGCTTTTACGAAATGAGCCGGCATGCTGAAATCCTTTTTTGTATCCCTGTTTTTGATTTGTCTGATGTTATGGCCACACAGTCAGCGCCCATCGCCAAATACCTATAGCGGAGACTACGAAAAAGCCAACCGGCTGTATAATCAGGCATATGCCACCGAAGCCAGCGACAGCCTGGCACATCAATTATACCTTTCCGTTATTGCCCGCGGAAAAGACGAACCCATCCCCGCACAGATATTATTCGATGCGAACCTCAAAGCCGGCATCCTTGAAATGGCGCAGCAGTCGAACAATACCGCCCTCCGCCATTTTCTTGAGTCGATCCGTCATCAAAAAATCAGGCACGACATAACAGACAGCATTCTATTCCAGCCTTATCTCTATGCCGGAAGTTCCTACTACACGCTCAACATGCTGGACTCTGCACAACTTTACTATCAAATGGCGGAATCCCTGTTCACCCGCTATCCGGATATTCATGGCTCAGAAAGATTATTTAATAAGGCCGGTGCGCTCTACTATGAAACCGGTGACTATACCAAAAGCCTGCAGTACTTCAGCAAAGCCCTGCTCCTTTTGCAGGCAGGTACGGAACTGCCGCCATTTTTACTGGTGACCTATAAAAATAATATTGCCTCTGCCCTGCGGAAACTGGGCCGGTACGAAGAGGCGCTGGAGATTTATAATGGCCTGCTTCCGTTTCATTTTAACCAGGAAGAATTGCTCCACAACATCGGCACCACGTATCTGAACAGCGGAAAATACCCGGAAGCCATTGCACAATTGAAAAAGCTTCATATGCCGGCACAGGGCAGGTACAATGAAATCGCGGAGGCTTATCTGCAGCTCGGTTTGGCCGATTCCGCGCAGCCCTGGCTGCAAAACGCACTGAACCTGTACCATCATTCAGGCATCACTCAAAAAAATCTCGACTATGGCATCACGCTAAAATATTCCGGTGATCTCGCCAGCATAAAAAAACAAACGAGCCAGGCGCTTCATTACTATCAGCAAGCCATCATACAACTCGCACCATCATTTTCCGATACGGCCATCGAAAAAAATCCGCAGCAATTCCTGGGACTGCAAAATTCATTCGATCTGTTTAATGCGCTGGTGGCCAAAGCAAGGGCCCTGCGGCAAGCCGCCGCAGATTCTGTTTCAACCCAACCCCTGACGATGGCATTTGACAGTTATATCGCTGCGATCCGCCTGGTGAAACAGGTGGAGAAAACATTCAGCTCCGATGAAGCCAGGTTATTTCTCGGAAAAAATGTGGCGGGCGCATACCAGGAACTCGTTTCCCTCGCTTTGCAATTATATAAACAAAGTCACCAGGCAGTATTTCTCCAACAGGCATTTGGATATGCTGAGGACAGCAAGGCGTCCGTACTCCAGGCCGGACTGCAGCAGGTTCAACTCGAGAAGATTGCCGGACTACCGACTGATTTAATACGCGATGAAAAAAACCTGCGCGCCACGATCGCCCGATTGCAGGTAGCGCTCAACGCCGAGGCCGACAGCAGCAAATCGGTGAGTCTGCAAAAAATGATATTGGATGATGAAATCAAGCAGGCACAGGTGCAGGATCAGCTGGAAAAAAATCCGAAATACCATGCGTTAAGATTTGATTCACGGGATATCTCGCTCGATTCGCTGCAAAAGGTTACGCTCAATGAAAGAGAAGCATTGATTTCTTATTATTTTCTGGCAGACAGTCTGGTTTGTTTCTATATAACGCGGGAAGGAGCCGGTTTTTCAATCGTTCCGCAGGCGGATAGCATCCGGCATTCCATTCTGCGCTTTCGTACACAATTGTCAGATCCTGACCTGCGTTCCAATGCGCTGATCTCGCAGGCAGGAGCGCGATTTTTCGCGCAATTACTGGCGCCCTGCTATCCGGCCATCCGTGACAAAAAACATCTGATCATCATTCCGCATCAGGAAATTAATTTTCTGCCATTCGAAGTGTTGATCGATCCGGAAAAAAACGACTACCTGTTGAATAAATTTGCCATCAGCTATCACTACACGGCCAATTTCCTGCAAAACGAAACACCCGACACGCATGCGTATTCCGTGCTCGCCCTGGCGCCTTTCGCACATACAAGTTTTAGTGACAGCCTGCCCGTGCTGGCGGCCTCCGGTGACGAGATCGCCGGGCTGAAAGGAAAATTGCTGATCGACAGCCAGGCGACGAAACAACAGTTCCTCGCCAATGCCGCGACCTATCCGGTGATTCACCTGGCTACGCATGCGGTCGCCAATGATGCGGATCCCCTGCAGTCTTACATTGAATTTTATGCCAGCCGCGACGCCACTGACCGGCCGCATCGTTTATACGAGCCGGAGATCTATCAGCTTGACCTGCAAAACACCAGACTCATCATCCTGAGCGCCTGCGAAACCGGCAGTGGCAAACTGATAAACAGCGAAGGGATCATGAGTTTGTCCCGTGCTTTTTCTTATGCCGGTTGTAAAAGCGTGATCACTTCTTTATGGCAGGCGGATGATGTGGCGACCGCCTTTATCGGCAACCGACTGCATTACTATCTCAAAAAAGGATATGAAAAAGACGAAGCCCTGCGTATGGCGAAGTTGGATTATATCAGCAGTGATCAGGTGCAGCCACAACACAAGACGCCCGCCTACTGGGCGCCGCTCCTGCTGATCGGGGATGTTTCCGCTGTGAGCGAGTCGAGCCACTGGCTTTTCTGGCTGGTATTGGGAGTGGTCATACTGACCGCGACAGGGATCGTCATAAAAAAAGCCGGAACCGCGAAAGCAGTTCCGGCCACGGATAAAAACGGGTCTACTGGTGTAATGTGATCGTGCCGGTATGCGCATCTTCGCTCGCGCTTACCGCAATATGTTGAATTAAAGTATCCGCATAATTATTCGCTGTGGCATGTACCAGCAGTGAATAGTTGCCGGGTGGAAGTCCGACGATCTTAAATTCACCTTCTGATTCTGGTTTCGCGGTCGTCGTATCTGATCCATTGATGGCCATGATGACTGCCTGCGCGGCAGCGGGTGACACACGTCCCTCTATGCTCGCAGCTCTTTCCTTGCGGAAGGCATGAATTTCTGCTTTCAGTTCGAACTGGTTGTTGTTAAACCGGATAGACCTGCCGGCATCGAAATCAAGCGAAAAATCCAATTGGGTAAGCGAGCCCACACCATTGAAGTCGTCGCTCAGTTTAATGACGACGATCTGGTCGTTGTCTTTGGCGACCAGCGGAAAGCTTTGTCCGTTAAAGACGACGGAGCTGTTGCTGCCGATCGTGATCCGCACTTTGCGCAGCGCATGGGTGCTGGGAAAGCTACCGGTGGCGAACAGGGTATCAAGTCCATTGCGGAAATTCAGGATATTATAGACGCCGGGATGAATATCGAGGCTTACCCATCCACCGGAGGTGGAACCGTGGTTATCACCATTGTCATCATCGTCACCGTGTTCCTGTTCATGCCGTTGCTGGTCGCTGTCTTCGGCCTTGATTTCGACCTTCTGAATATCGATCAGTACCTCACTGAAAATCAGCGTCGGATCGTCTGTCAGAAATACGTGTACGGCGGTAGCGCCCGATCCGTTGCCACTGCTGTTTGAATGCTCTTTGTTACATGCCGGAAAGCCCAGCAGCCCTAAACCGATTAAAATCCCAAGTGTTTTCTTCATAAAATAAGTTTTGTCCCCTGTAAAAATGCTGTTTAAAACTTAGTCAATGTTGAAACGGGGAATGTAATCAATAATGTGGGGTTTTTTTTACGGGAGGAGTTTCACGCGACGGCGCGTGAAACAATTGCCAGGGAACAACTCGCGTGAAATGCTAGGATTTCGTCGTATCCGAAAACGCAATGAACAACACCCCCGCCACCATCAGCATCACGCCCACCAAAATCTGCCAGTTGAATTTGTCCTTCAGCAACCACACGGATAACAGCACCGAAAACACGAGGGAGATCTTTTCGAAAGATGCGGTACGGCTCGCATGTCCGAGCTTTAAGGAATGAAAGGAAGCGAGGGAAGAAAAGGTAGTGAGCACGCCGGCCGCCAGCAGAAACAGCCAGATGCGTTTGTCGATGAGTAAGGTTTGATGCTGGATATTTTTTATGAAGATGATCGTCCAGGTGACGATCACCATACAGATGGCCTCGATCCCGAATACGATCAATGGATTGACCTTACCGATACCCAGTTTTGATAAAACGATCACCAGGGCGGCAAAAATGGCCGCGGCGAGAGAGAAGATTACCCACATGGGAAGAGTGTGAGCAAAAGTATTGCCAGGAGGTTTGTCGTAGTAGTTTGACGCGGCTTGTTTCACGCAAAGACGCAAAGGCCAAGACAGTTATATTCAAGTTCTTGACTAAGGCGCAAAGAATCAATTCTCGGCTTCGTTGCGGGAACCAAAAACTCTTTGCGGCTTTGCGCCTCCTTTGCGTCTTTGCGTGAAATAAACTACCTCCGCACATACCTCCGAAAATACCCGCACTCCGCAATCACCTCTTTATAATACTGTGTATTCGGGTATTTCTTCAGCTGCGCAAATCCATCCACAGCTTTCAGATCCAGTAATTTATAAGAGCCGTACGTATCGGTAGCCGGATTTTTCGGATCATTATACCAGACGTTCCGCTGGCATTTCGCGAGCAGGTATTGCGACTTGGCCCTTTGTTCGTCGGTAGTAGCGGCAGCGAACGCCAGGGAATAATATGCCGAGGACAGCGTCATATCGATGGCGGTTGCCTGGAACAGCGTATCCATATATTCCGCGTCGGAAATGCCCGATCCGATCACTTTGCATTCATAAAATACCCTTGCATTCCCGAACTGCGACATATTATAAAAACCGTTAGCCAGCAGGGTGGCGTTTGTATAGACATCTTTCCCCGTTTTTACATTGTCTTCCAGTTCCTTCAGCTTCGTGAGGAAAGACAGCTTGCTGTATGTAATTTTTTTCTTGGCGGCAAAATCACAATCGTGACAATCATTGATCCGCGCGTTGAACGGATTGCCTGGCAATTCGGTGGTTTGGCCGGTCCCTGACTGTTTTATCAGTGCAATCGCTTCATCCAACCGGTTGCGGTAGGCAGCGCGGACTGCCTGGTATTCGTAGAGGTCTGTTAATTTTTTATCCGAGACTTCCCGGCAGAACTGCTGATAGGGCGTGGGTGCCGGGTGCGAAAAAAAGATTTTCATCTTTTCTATCCGGAGACTGTCTGAATAAAATTTCGTGTCTGAGACATAACATTCAGCCTTAACCAGGTCCCCCTGATCGCGGTAACGTGCAGAAAGCGTTCGTTTGAGAAGGGTATAGGCATCTCCATGCCGAAACAGCGGATTTTTTTTATTATCATAGTCACGCAGCCATCTCAGCTCCGCCAGGAAACTATTTTCCTGCTTTTCGTCAATTTTTTTCAGTGAACTGATTTGATTGATCAGTTTCAACAAGCGCAACTGATCGGCATCGATGCCGGCAGTTGGCAAACCCCGTTCCGCTTTCTTATATTCGTTGTCAGCCTCAACATATTTTTGCTTCATGGTGTTCATATACCCCGCCGCCATATGCCATAGCCAGGGTTTGTCCGTGTTACCCGCCGCCGCAATTCGTTGGATATAGGCAAGCGCCCGGCCATCGCTATCGGTTTTTGCCGTAGCAAACATCGAGGGACCACCGCTGGCAAAATCCTGTTCATACTGATTGACCACCCGGGTCAGCAGCAGATCCAGTTTATCGCTGGCAGGATCCAACCGATAGATCTCGTCGATAGAACGCAACTCATCTTTATAAAATATTCCCAGCATCTGCCAGAGCGTGGCTTTCTCATGATTGTCCTTGCATAAGGCGAGGGACGCCTGCCAGTCCGCTTCTTCCTGCGGGTGAAAACTATAATGTGCGGAAGTCTTCATGGCATTGCAATGATCGTAGACGAGACTATAAAAATAATTTGCCTTACTGAAATCCTTTTGTTTGTGATAGGCACCAGCGCAATAACTCATGGTGCGGTAATACATCAGGTTCTTCGGCATTTCACTGGCACGCGCCTGAAACGCCTCGATCGTTGTACGCGGATTGACATTAAAAAAATCTGACCTGACCAGCTGAAACCAATATCGTTCTTTCAGAAAAATGTCCTTACTCAGCGTCAGTGCGGTCTGTAATTGTTTATTCAGGGAACTGGCATCAAACACAACAGGTTTTTTCTCCTCCCCGCCATACGACCAGCGATTGGCATCGTTATTCAAAGCGAATGATTCACTCTTCTTCGCCAGCTGCAAAAAATGAATGAAGGCGCTCAGAGAAGCATCTTTCTTTGTGGCCGGAAAGGCATGCCCTACCAGGGCCTTGGGAAGCGCGGATGATTTCCCGGAAATAACCGACGCCGTGCTATCGATACATCCCTGGGATGCCTTCTGCAACAGAAAAGCCAGCGTCTCTTTGGAGATGGATTGTTTCAGATATAGATACCATTCGTTGACCGTGCTGTCGTTGAAACGCGAATCCTGGGCATCTTCATAACCGATACCGTAATAATAATTAAGGGAATAAAAAAACGGCGCATAGGAACTGTCTGCGAATATTTCCGGCGTAAAATTGGATGCACCATATTCCTCTCCCCAGCCATCGGCACAGGCGAGTGCGATGCCCGCGGAAACCAGAAAGGAACTAATGACTATGATCCAGTATTTCCCTGAAAAGATCTTTTTCATATAAACCGAGGTTTGTCTTGTCGAGATCGTAAAAAATAAGTTGCCGTACCGGATGCGTGGCGTATGCATTCACCTGGCCGATCAGGCCCATCAGATCGGCCTTGGAAACATATTCAATTTTTACCTCATCCCCCGTTTGAAAATAATAGCCGCCATGAAAGCCCGCATGCCGCACGGAAAAGCGTTTGCCTTTTTCCCGGATGAAATTAGAATCATTTTCAAAATGGCCGAAATTCATTTTATTGAGCAGGGTAACTACCGTTCCATCCCTGATCAGCAGCGCCCAGCTAAAGATAGGCAGGGCTACATCGAGGGGCATCGGGTAAAGACGGATGGACGGACTGTATTTTTCGGCCATGGATTTTTCATAGATGGAATTGTTGTTACCGGCATCGATGTTTCCGATATTGTAAAACATCAGCACCGCCCGGTCAACCGGAGGAACGCCCATCCGGTCAGCATACTTCACCTGGTGGAGGCGGATGGTGGATGAAATCCTCGTGCCGTGCAGCTTCCTGAAAGCGTTTAAAAATTGAAAATAACGGTCGCGGGTGGATTCTGTCCAGTCACAATCAAACTGGACTTCACTGACCCGGATTTTTGCAGCGCCATTGATCGCAGCGATCAGTGTGTCTGTTTTCCTGGCAAGTAACACCACGCCGGCGGAATCTATTTTAACAAAAACCCGGTTTTTTATGTAAACAACCGGTACGACTGTATCAGTAGCCGCTGCCTGCAAAAACCGGATAGGCGTTACCGGTGCCGGCACCGAATCGTTTTGTTTGTAATCGATGTCGAAGTATCGGATATATAGCTTTGTGACATGGTTCGTGTTCAGTGTTTCCCGCTCTGATGAATCAAGCTGGTATTGGGTGCGCCAGTAATAAAACGAAATAGTCTTCGGAGATTTGTGGCAGGAGCATAGCAAGAGTAAAAGAATGCTTTGGTTCACGCAAAGACGCAAAGGAACGCCAGGAAATCCTTTGCGTCTTTGCGGTCCTTTGCGTCTTTGCATGAACCAAACCTCACTCATCGAACTCATATAAACTCTTAAGATTTTTCAGCTTGTGCCCGATGATCGTTTCGGCCAGATCCCTCGCCTTGATTTTTTGGGCCGCTGTGAGATAGTGTTCTACTTCCACAATCGTCAGCACCTGTTTTTTTTGTTCTTCCACGGAGAAATCGATCTTGTTTTCATTGTACAACAGGAACCAGGCGTATGCACGAACCAGGTCCCTTGGAACCACATTATTATTGCTGTACATCATCCCAAGGTTAAGTCTTGCGCTGGTGATGCGGCCGCTCAGATTCAGGTCAGCCGGATTTTCGAGTGCGCCCAGCCGTGAGGCCCAGGCAATCATGGAGTCAAGGTTCCGTCCAACACCGGTGCCGGTCTGGTATAAGCCAACGAGGTTGAACATGCAGTCGGGATCGTTTTGCCGCGCACATTCGAGGGTCCAATGGAATGCCAGACTATCATTCTTTTTATATCCCCTTCCATTGGAATAACTATAAGCGATTTTAAACTGCGCATCTTTCCATCCCTGCGCTGCCGAAAGTTGATACCAGGTGTTGGCGATGCTGTCACTTTGCGGCACTTCAATGCCGGCCTGATAACAATAGCCCAGATTGTATTGTGCTTCTGCATTTCCTCCTTCGGCTGCTTTTCGCATTGGCGCCAAGGCGTTCCGGGGATCGCCCTTCGAAAGAAAATCTTTTGAGAGCTGATTATAATCCGCCGGCGTTTGTGCAAACAGCATGACCGGAAAGACCCAAATCAGATAAATGAATCGAACCATATTTGATGAACGGTGAAAGCTTCTAATATAAGGATGTTTTTAATTTGCCAGGCTGCTTACTTTTGCATCGTTGCCATGAACGCCACCAAAACAATCAGCAATAGTATTGATCTTTACCGGAATTCCTTCAGGGGATTGTCCCGTTCCACCTGGTTGCTCTCCCTGGTGATGTTCGTGAACCGCAGCGGTACGATGGTGCTTCCGTTCATGACCATCTACCTTACCTCCGCCAAAATGGGTTATTCTCTTTTCCAGGCGGGGATCGTAGTCGGTCTCTTCGGCGTCGGCGCCATCTGCGGAGGATTTATCGGTGGCAGGCTTACAGACAAAGTCGGTTTTTACAAAGTGCAGCTGATCACGCTTTCGGGCGGCGGTCTTCTCTTCATTGTACTCGGGATGATGAGGAGCTATCCGCTGATCTGCATTTTCAGCTTTATTCTGAGTCTGGTGAACGATGCCTTCCGTCCGGCAAATACTACGGCTATTGCTGCCTATAGCAAAGACGAAAATCGTACCAGATCGTATTCGTTGAACCGGCTGGCGATCAATCTCGGATGGGCCTTTGGTGCGAGCCTTGGCGGATTCGTGGCTTATATCAGTTACCATCTTTTATTCTGGGTCGATGGCATCACGAATATCATTGCGGCGGTACTGATGTTTGTGCTGCTCAAACCGAAGACGCAGCCGGTGGCCGAAAAAAAGGGGATCGTCACGGAGCTGCCTGTCAGACCAGCGCACCGCGACCGGGTGTACATGCTTTTTGTTTTTTTCACGATCCTCTATGCGCTTTGTTTTTCGCAGTTATATTCGACCGTACCGGCTTATTATAAAATCGGATTGCACATGACCGAATTTTCCATCGGATTGCTGATGGGACTCAACGGCATCATTATCGTGGCCGTAGAAATGGTCTTGGTCTACCACCTGGAAGGAAAGAGAAAACATTCCGTTTACATCGTGCAGGGCATTTTACTGTCAGCGCTTTCCTTTTTTATACTGAACCTGATGCCCGCGAGTGTATTGGCGGCGACCATCTCGCTGATACTGGTCACGTTCGGTGAGATCCTGGCGATGCCATTTATGAATTCATTCTGGGTGGGCAGAACCTCGGCGGCCAACCGCGGTCAGTATGCGGGCATTTATACGATGGCCTGGTCCTTTGCGCAGGTAGTTGGACCGACTACGGGCACTTTTCTTGCGGGTCGGTATAGTTTTACGGTTCTGTGGTGGGCTGCAGGGGGACTTTGCGTGCTGAGTGCCTGTTTATTCAGATGGTACCGGGGACTGGGATAGATGGGATATGCTGGGATTTAATGGGATGTGGATCTTTATCGGTGCGGCGTGCTGTGCATTCCTGATTGCATTACCAACCATCCCGCACCGTCATCCTGAGCGGTGCCCAAGCGATGATGCCACAAAGCAATGATGAGGCGCCCGTGAAGGATCTCTACGATGGTCGAGTCACAGCGACATCGATGCGAGTCAATGAAGCATCATCCATTCCGCACCGATAAAGATGCACATCCCATTAAATCCCAGCATATCCCAACAATCCCAGTCAAAGCTCATATATCACCGCCTCATACGCCCTCAGCATTTTCCCCTTGGGTTGCGCATCATAATTTCCGAGAATCCATTTCGCTTTTGTGAGATCGATGCCGGTATTCGCCTTTGCCGGACGGCTTTTGAAATTCAGCATCACCAGCCAGGTCTTACCGTTCAGCGTGCGGGTATAAGTATATACGTCGGGATTGCTTTTATCCAGCAATTCATATTTACCATACACGAGGATCTGGTTATCCTTGCGCAACTGAACAACTTTCCTGAAATAATTTAAGACACTTCCGGGATCGTTTTCTTCCGCCGCCGCATTGACGGTTTTGTAATTTTCATTGACGTTGATCCATGGTGTGCCTTTGGTGAATCCGGCATTGGCGCTGGCGTCCCATTGAAAAGGCGTGCGGCTATTATCCCGCGATACGGTCTGCATCGTTTTCAGAAAGGCTTTGACATCGCCACCGGTTTGTTCCAGGTGCTGGTATTTATTGCGCGTTTCGATGTCACGGTAATCTTCAATGCGGTTGAATCGGATATTCGTCATACCGAGTTCATCCCCATAATAAAAATAAGGCGTGCCGCGCATCGTCATTAAAAAAGTCGTGAGCATTTTTGCGGAGACAGCCCTGAATTCGGGATTGTCATTTCCCCAGTGACTCACCATCCGTGGCTGGTCGTGGTTGGCGAGGAAGATGGCAAGCCAGCCTTTGTCTTCAAACCCTTTGTCCCAGCGACTGTACACTTCCTTGAAACCCCGCAGGTCATACTCCGGATCGAATTTGCCGTAGTCGATGCCTTCAAAATGGTAGGCCATGCTGAATTCATGGCGATCCGGATCCACGAATTTCATCGCGTCGGCGGGCATTTTGCCTGCGCCTTCGGAAACGGACATCACATCGTATTTACTCAACACTTCGCGGTTCATCTCCTGGATATAGTCGTGCAGGTGCGGCCCGTTCCCGTACCACGCCTGGATATCTTTGTCGTATCCCGCGGGAAAAGTCGGAAACGTAGTGTCTTTGGCGATAAACTGAAAGGCATCCATGCGCAGGCCATCCACGCCTTTGTCGAGCCAGAATTTCATCATGGCATATATATCCTGCCGTACCTTAGGATTTTCCCAGTTGAGATCCGGTTGTTGTTCGGCGAAAATATGGAGATAGTAGGCGTTGGTGAGTGAATCGAATTTCCAGGCATCGTGGTTGACATCGAAAAAGCTATAGCGGGGGGTCGGCTTTCCCCGCTCTGCATTCCACCAGTGATAGTAGTCGCGGTATTTATTGGTGCGGCTGGATTTCGACGCAAGGAACCAGGGATGCTCCGAGCTGCTGTGGTTGACCACGATATCCATCACGCAACGAATATTTCTTTCGTGCAGGCCTTTAAGCAACGTATCGAAATCTTCCATCGTGCCGAACTGGTCGAGGATTTTGTTGTAGTCGCTGACGTCGTACCCGTTGTCGTAGTTCGGTGACTGATAGATCGGGTTGAGCCAGATGGCTGTGATGCCGAGGCTTTTTAAATAATCGAGTTTGGAGATGATTCCTTTCAGATCGCCGATGCCATCGCCATCCTGGTCCATAAAACTGCGGGGATATATCTGGTAGATGATGGCTTCTTTCCACCAGTTTACAGGGACTGAGATTTCTGGGATATTTTGGGGATTGGTGGGATGCGGATCTGGTGATTGGGCACGGGAATTCATATAGGAACAAAGAATTGAGAGGTATAGAAAGAGTTTTCTGGCGGCAAGCATGGAATAAAAGTAGGATTTTTCAGGGAAGGGCGATTACTGATCAAGGCTCGTCCATCTCACACTGTTATGCCGGAGGATCACCCATCTTGCACCATCATCGTAGAGATCCTTCCCGGGTGCCTTACCATTGTTTTATTCCTGATGCGTATCCGCCCCGTTCTGGATGACGGTGCGGGGTGGTGGGTATTGCAATCCAAATATATTCAATAGCATCGCACCAATAAAAATCCATGTCCCAAAAATCCCAAAAATATCCCACCTATCCCAGTCCTCAGCCCTCCCTTAAATTTTTCACCGGATTCGTGAATCCTGCTTTCAGCGCCTGAAAACTAACGGTGGCCAGTGCAATGAGCATGGCCGTGCACCCTGCCAGTGTAAAGATCCACCAGCTGAAAGCTGTGCGATACGCAAAGTTCTGCAGCCAGCGGTTCATTCCAAAATAGGCGATCGGAAATGCAATCAGCATGGCAATCGCCACCAGGCGCAGAAATTCTTTTGACAACAACAGGGTAACACTGCTGACGGAAGCGCCAAGTACTTTCCGGATGCCAATTTCTTTTTTCCGCTGTTCTGCCGAAAAGGCGGACAATCCAAAAAGCCCCAGACAGGCAATCAGGATCGCGACAATCGTAAATCCGCTGACCAGCCCAACAGTCCGCAAATCCTTTTCATAGTTACGCATAAAATCTGCATCGAGAAATGAAAAGGAGAACGGCAATCCGGCATTCACGGTGTGCCAGGTTTTTTCCATTTGCTTGAGTAAGCTATGATAATCATCCGTGCGCACATGGGCGATCAGATAAGTAAACCGGTTGCCTAATCTTGTATTAAAGGCGAACGCCTTGACGGGACTGTACAATGATTCAAAATTAAAATCACGCACGACACCTACTACGGTCATTCGCTGGTGCCCGCCCTCATGGTCATAGTAGATGGTCTTGCCGACAACCGTTTTGGTATCAAAACCCAAAGCCCTGACGGCGGTTTCATTAAGTACGAGGTTGTCCGAATCAGCCACAAAGTTTGTTGAGAATTCGCGCCCGGCCAGTAATTCCATGCCAAGTGTTTTCATATAGTCTGCATTCACGGTGGCCAGGTGAACATCCACCTGATCACGGACCGACTTGCCCGCCGGGTAAAACAACATGTCTTCCTGGTTATCAATTCCGGGATAGGTAGATCCGCTGCTGACCATCCGGATATCCGATTGTTTCATCAGCGCGTCATGCAGGGCATCGTAATTTTTTATGGCCTCCTGATTTTGAAGTGGGATGATGATCTCCTGAGACTTGTTAAATCCAAGCTCCTTTTTATCCATGAAATCCAGTTGCCTGCGGATCACGATCACGCCGATCATCAACGCGATGGAGATAGAGAACTGAAAAACGACCAATCCTTTCCGGATGATGGTGCCTGACAATTGATTCATCAGATTTCCCTTTAATACGGCGATTGGTTTAAAGGAGGATAGATAAAAAGCGGGATATAGCCCTGCAACAAATCCTGTTACCAGAGTTAATGCCCCGATCCATATCCAGATGGTCGGCTCAGCAAAGAGGGTGAGTTCTTTTTGAATCAGCTGATTGAAAAAAGGCAGCGAGGCGAGTACGATGAGCATCGCCAGTAACAACGCGAGACCGCTCATGACGATCGACTCGCTCAGGAATTGTCTGATCAACGCAGCCCGTTCTGAACCCAATACCTTGCGGATGCCAACTTCCTTCGCTCGCTGTCCTGACCTCGCCGTCGACAGATTCATAAAATTGATGCAGGCGATCATCAGGACAAATACAGCGATAATGACGAGCATATAGATATAGGTAATATTGCTGTTTGCCGTGATTTCACCATCGAAGTTTGAATGCAGGTGTATGTCCTGCATTGGCTGCAGAAACAATATACGTCCGATCCCGGCGGCCTTCAAATCGACACCAGCCCTGCGATCGACAAAAGCCGGAAATTTCTTTTCCAGAGCCGCCGCATCCGCACCTGGCTTGAGTTTGATATAGGTATGAAAAATATTATTGTTCGCCCAGTTGGTTTGCCCGGCGACCCATCCGCCGATATCATCGTTGTGCATGGACAGAAAAAAGTGTGCGGGGATATGGGTTTTGATTTCATTGTCTTTAAACACGCCCTGTACGGTATATTGAAGATTTCCGTACAGAATGCCAACCGTTAGTCTCTTACCGATAGGATTCTCGTCACCGAACAATTTTTTAGAAACAGTCTCTGAGAGTACCATTGAATTGGGTGCCTGGAGTGCGGTGTGTGGGTTACCATATATAAAATCATATGAAATGACTTCGAAAAAATTAGAGTCCACATAATAACCTTCGGTTTCATAAAACGGATGAACAGATTTGTTGGCATCATTCTGAAGCAGCATCCGGTCGAAGGTTGGAAACTTTAGCAGCCGCGTTGCCGCTGCGATTTCCGGCATATCGGTCTGAAGAGCTCCTGCCATTGGGGCAGAAATCGCGGCACCCGCCACAGCTTTGCCGCCGCCGGTCAGTTTTGCCATTCCCGCGACACGATATACCCGGTCAGCATCTTTGTGATGACTGTCATAGCCCGTTTCGCTGTATACGTACAGCAGGATGAGCGTGCAAGTGGCAAGCCCAATGGCGAGACCGAAGATGTTGATGAAAGAAAAGGCTCTGTTCCGGTGCAGGTTCCGGTAGGCGACTTTAAGGAAATTTAAAAACATATATCGCGATTGATGCCATATTGGATCAAAGGCAATACCAGTCGTGTAAATGTTTATTGATCAGAAGATTAGTGACTGAATCCAAATGCAAATGTGTTCGGATATGGGATTGGGGATACAGAAAAGAAGTCTCTCCATCCCCCGTTAGTCAGCGTGATCGAAGCTCATTCACCTTGCACCAATAAAGATCCATGTCCCACAAATCCCAAAAATATCCCACCTATCCCAGTCCATGTTCAACTGTTATACAGCACCGCAAACTCCTTCGCAAAATCTTCCAACTTAATTGCACTGAATGCCGGGCGCTGCTTCCGCATGTGAGAAGGCATTTCGCCGGTAGCCAGGGCATGACCCATTTCCGTATAGTTACTGGCAACTTCTTCTGACAGTCCCGCACCAAGAAATCCCTGCAGCTGCTGGTCATCGGAAAAATTCACCCAGGGCAGTTCGGGTTTGCCAATGGCCGTACCCAAAACTTTGGCAAGATCATCCACCACGCGTTCGTCACCCACGATATAACGGTTGCTCTTACCTTCCAGACCGGTATTTTTCAATTCTTCGGCGGCGACCAATGCGATGTCCTTCGGATGTACCATGGGCACTTTGCTGTGTTCGCCATAATTGGCACCAAGGATATTCATCTGTTTGATCATGGGAATATTGGCGAGCAAATTCGTGTAGAAAAAAGCCGGACGAAGATGCCGCACATTCACCCCTTCGAGGGCGTTGAGTGAAACTTCCGCGCGGTGGATGCCGCTGACCGGACCCGCGCCGGTGGCCATGTGCGCGCCGATGCTTGACAGATGAACGACTTTTTTCACGGCGGATGCTTTCACTGCCGCTGCGTAATTATTGCCGATCATTTCGATATATCCTTTCCAATCCCCCGCATCCCATTTCGGTGGCACCATCAGGTAGACGGCATCGGCACCGGTAAATGTTTTGGTGAGAAAGTCAACGTCTTCGATTGACCCGATGGCCGCCTTTGCGCCAAGGGCTTCAATCGCCGCCTTCCGGTCGGCACTGCTGGAGATAACGGTCACCTCATTTCCTTCGGCAGCGAGCTGGGTCGCCAGGGGCTGGCCGATATTTCCTAAAGAACCTGTCAATACGTACTTCATG
This sequence comes from uncultured Puia sp., assembly GCA_964658175.1. Lineage (GTDB taxonomy): Bacteria > Bacteroidota > Bacteroidia > Chitinophagales > Chitinophagaceae > Puia. Next base: position 29,874 of record CAZZYD010000003.1, read on the forward strand.
ATTGTTTGATTTTATTAAAAAACAAAGGTAGCTTTGAGCAAACGAATAATATAGTACCTACCAAAAAGTAAGTATCTTATTGCACTAAATGATAACTCATGTATATCGTAAAAGAATCCTCCACCAATCAGGCCAACAAAAATGGCTCCCTGAGCGAATGTCCGGTGACGTATACGCTGGCGAAGATTGGGGGTAGGTGGAAAGTGTTGATTCTCTATCAGTTAACATCAGGTCCTAAGCGATATGGAGAAATCCGTAAAGGCATTCCGGGTATTTCGGAGAAGATGCTGATCGAGAAATTGAAGGAATTGGAGGCTGATAAACTGATTCATCGCGCAGCGGAACCCACGATTCCACCCAAGGTGACCTACCGTATGGCGGAGGCTGGACTGGCGCTCGGACCGATCCTGAACGCGATGGCCGACTGGGGCCGCAGGTATGTGGACTGTGAATCTTAAATCGCGACTTTGGTCATGCTTTCCATCACGAATTCCTTGATAGACAGCGCGGTGTCTTCCAGGTGCGTCCGGATCAGCGAATTCGGAATGCGCAGGGTGAGATAGCCTTTCTTAAAAGACAAAACGGTTCTTTGTAAATCAGCCATTGCCTGCAGGGGATTGTAGTTGTGGTGGGTCCCGTCGACTTCAATATTCACTTTGGCCGAGACGATGGCGATGTCGATGGTTTTTTCCCCATCGAACTTTTCGAATTCGGCGGCTACCCCCAGTCTTTTCAGGGCAAAATAGAGCTGGCGCGCTTCCGCTGTAGCAGCTGCTTTTGTTTGCAGGTTACTCTGGAAGGCGGCGTTGGAGGGAAATACTTTTCTCATATTTTATAGACGGAATTCCCCTGTATTTTATTGCTTTTTATCCGTTCAATATCCGTTTATTCACGGTGAATTAATAGAATGATCCTCCGGACTAAGGGTTCCCGCTTAGGCATTGCTTTTGAATGCGGACTATCCATCATTTAATCCCGTGTTATGACAGATCCCTCATTTGAATTTTACTACCAGGACCAGTGTTACCAGGCGTCGGCGAAAGAACTTCCCTCTAACAATGGCTACCGTTGTTATAAGATTTTCTTTCCGAATGTTCAGAGCATCACCGAAGGTTCTGTTGATTTACACGAAGCGCAGGATGGTGAATGGGAAATCCGGAAGATCATGAGCGCCGATCCCGTGCATGAAGAATTTTTACACCAGGTGGCCGAGGGATTTGTGGAGTATATCGATAACTGCTAGCGAAATCCGGGCAACTGCTGATATCCAGAAGGAGTTTATTAGTTGTTAATAGACCTTCACCTCAACCTATCTTTACAAACACAAATTCCAATTATGAAATCATTGATCGCCTCTTTATGTATGATGAGCAGCTTATTAATCGCCAGTGCGCAGCGCCCCGGACCAGATGTTATTTCAACAACGATGGGCGATCTTTCCATCCAGCCGATTCAGCACGCCAGTTTCACGCTGACCGTTAATGGCCTGATCGTATCGGTAGATCCGTCCGGTGTTGATTTTTTCAAGGGCATGACATCTCCGGATATCATTATCATCACGCATATACACGGAGATCATTTCGACGTTCCCACGATTGAGTCGATCAAAAAATCATCAACCATTTTAGTCGTTCCGCAGGTGGTGGCGGATAAATTGCCTCCGGCAGACAAGGATCATGTGATGATCATGAAAAACGGCGATCAGATTACCCAGTCAGGCATTACGATCCAGGCGATCCCGATGTATAATATACCGGATGGTCCCACAGCGATGCATCCCAAGGGACTTGGCAATGGGTATGTGCTTACGATTGGTGGCAAACGCCTGTATATTTCCGGTGATACGCAGGGCATTCCCGAAATGCGCGCTTTGAAAAATATTGATGTAGCGTTTGTATGCATGAACCTTCCATATACGATGGATATCCCCGAAGCGGTCGATGCCGTGCTTGCCTTCGCTCCAAAAATTGTTTATCCTTATCATTATCGCGGTAAAGGTGGTTTCAGTGATGTCAATGCTTTTAAAGCTAAAGTGGATGCGGCGAATAAGGGGATTGATGTGCGGTTGAGGGATTGGTATGGGAAATAGGGGATTGGGATTTATTGGGATGTTTTTGGGATTCGTGGGATATGGATCTTTATAGGTGCGGGGCCATTGTATCTCATTTAAGCACTGGACGAACGAATACCTACTGTTCTTTTAAAAGGATGTTCATATATGTAGTTGACTACGTATATTTGAACCTAATTCAATAATATGTCATCCCCAATCACCATCCGTCCGCTGCGCAACGCCTACTGTCAGCAGATCGTTGACCTCATCCTCCCCATACAACAGATCGAATTCAATGTTCCCATTAACCTCGAAGCCCAGCAGGACCTGCTGGATATTGAAACCCATTACCTCAAAACCGGTGGTGGTTTCTGGGGTGCCTTTGCCGGTGAGGAACTGGTGGGCACCATCGCCCTGATGTCTGTGGGTCATCATGCCGGTGCGCTCCGTAAGATGTTTGTAAAGAAAGAGTACCGGGGTAAAGAACTGGGGATCGCAACCCTGCTCCTGGACATACTCCTGGATTTCTGCAGGAAAGCAGGCATCACCGATATCTACCTCGGTACCGTCGGCATGCTCAAAGCCGCCCACCGGTTTTATGAACGGAATGGATTTGAACGGATCGACGTCGACAACCTGCCGGACTATTTTCCCCGGATGATGGCAGATCATATCTTTTATACCATTCACCTCAACCTTCCCATGCCATGAGTATCATAGACAAGGCGGGCATCCTGGCGCTATCCACCCGTCTCCAGCGCCTCGGGGAACAGATCCGGAAAGATGGATTTAAGATTTACAAAGCTTATGGCATCGACTTCGAACCCAAATGGTTCCCGGTCATTTATGCCCTGCACCACGTGCCCACGTTGAGCGTGGTTGAAATCGCAGCCGAAATCGGTTTTACCCATCCCTCCACGATCAGTCTCCTCAAAGAACTGGAAAAGGAAAAACTGATCAGCTCAAAGAAAGACAAGACCGACGAACGCAAGCGCCTGATCCAGCTCACGGGCAAGGGAAAGGCCCTGATCGAACAGATGCAGCCAGTCTGGAAATTGATGGTGAAAGGATTGTCTGATTTCACCAACACGAAAAACAACCTGATGCAGGCGATTCTGGAAGTGGAGGAGCAACTCAAACAACGGGATTTCTATCAAAGGGTGTATAAGCAGATTCCTAAAAAAAATAATGAGTCTTAAGTTCGTCGCGTTGTCATCCTGAAAGGCGCCAGCAGAGATTGGTCGGGTAGCGGGGAATCGCACCGACTCAGGATGCCGGTGTGGGAAATATGATACTTTCAAAGAATAAGGATAAAAAAACGACCAGGCCCAAATGAACCCGGTCGTACACATTACAAGAGAAAACTGATGATTGGTTGTTGTAAGGGAATGCTATTTATACGTGTAGTTAAAGGTTCTGGTGTAATGGGTGGTCGTGGCCGTTGTATAGGTCGTATTATCTACGACGGTAGTCGGAAAACCATCGTCATTGTAAGTATACGTAAAATCATCCACGGAATAAGGCTTAAAACTGTTTGAATCATCATCCCAGTCCACTACCGTTATCTGCGTGGGATTATTGTTACAAAAAGCGGTTGCATACTGCCAGGCATAACCTTGTGGCCAGGAAGCCCACTTCCATCCCTTTACGGCGATAAAAGGCGAAAACTTATCGTCATATCCTGTCACGGTGAGTTTTGAGAAGAAATTGCCGGCGCGGACCCCATTGACCCGTACGTAATCAATCTCTTTCAGGTTACCCTTGTCATCATAGGACTGGTTCACGTTCAATCCGTCCCCGCCGTTGGTTATTGACTTAACCAAAAGACCATTTGCGCCGTACTCAAAGAAATAGGGAGCTTCCGGCGTACTATTCGTGATACCATAGAACCTGTCTTTACTGGCGAACACGATATCCAGTTCGGATGGCTGGCCATCGTACAGGCTGACAGACGTATCGAGTGAGTTGGCGATCCGGTAAGTATAGTTGAAGCCCGAGATATACGGCCAGTCAAAAACAACTTCACTCACCCCATGGGCAAAAATATTCGAGTATACGCTGTCGGTCCCCCAATGGGTCAGCAGGTTGTTTTGGTCGTACTGGAATTTGTAAACCGTTGGATAAGCGGATGCCGTCCCGTCATAAAAAGACAACTCAATGGGTATTCTCGCCTGGATGGGCACGAGGGTATCGCCCCCGCCCGGATTTCCCGGCTTGGCTTCTTTCTTACAACTGCTGGTACTGAATAAAAAGATGGCCCCTGCCATCAGCAAAAGACCTGACTGCATAACTCGTTTCATAAACACGTTTAAATTTTTTTGAATAGGTTGGCTGAAATTTTGGCTGATTGGATGGCTTAGCGATAGGAGATTGCCCCTGGAGAAGGAGAGTGCAAATAAAGGACAGTCTTAGAAAAAGGACGTACGAGCGCGTTGCGAATCCTTTCGAATTTGTTGCAACCGGAGGAAATTCAGCGCACACAGCCTTGCGCTATGCTATTCTTGATATTTAGGGAGAATAAATGCCGTAGGTAGATGCGGAATAACCGATATCTTTTGAATGGGCATGTCCGAAGAGAAATTGCGATGAGAATTAGTCATCCTGTCAGGCTGTCATTTACAGTCTACCGCTTCAACTTCACCTTCATCGTTTCAAAATCTATCGGTCCGGACGTATGCTGATGAATAATTTT
>CAZZYD010000004.1:0-33888 GCA_964658175.1 uncultured Puia sp.
TCGAAAGGAAGGTAGCCGGAATAAAATTGATTGAAGAGAGGGCCGACCTGCTGAAACAATACCCCGCGGGAACTCCGGTGTCTTTTAGACCGGGTGAGGCCTGCCCTGATCTGTGAAATGAATAGTTCGTCAAATTTAAGCCGGTTGACGGACCGCTGCCGGTCGGCTTCCGAGGATGGGAAATGGATCTGCCGGAATGCTTCGTACCGGGACATCAGCTGCATCGGCTGGCGGACCGCATCCGGCAAAATCTCCGGAATATCCGATTCGCGCAATTGGGCGAGTACCCCCTGGGTGATTTTTGCCAGCTGCCGGCCACCCAGTCCGCGGGCGGTCAGTTTATCGGTGCTTGGATAGACGGGTTGAAAACCGGCTGATTCGGTCTGTTTCCCCGGGGGAATCAATTCCATTTCAGGATGCGTGATTTGCGCCTGTCCGTTAAAGAAACTTACCCGGCCATAAACCAGGTAGCGACCACCCGTTTTCAGGTTTTTTTGCAACCACGAAGCGCCCTGGAACCAGACCAGCCCCAGGCTGCCGGTATCATCCCGCAGGTCGGCCACCAGCCGACGGCCTTTTCCCTCGCCCGCGATCAGGGGTTCCGATAAATGACCAACCAGTTGAACAAATTCATTTTCCGGCGTCAGATCCCGGATGAGTATTACGGCCGATTTGTCGATGTACCGGTACGGAAACAGCTCCAGCAGGTCGCGGAAAGTATGGATGCCGAGTTCCTTTTTCAGCAATTCTCCGCGCTGCGGACCTACTCCTTTTGCGTACTCGATCGGGCTGGATAATATCTCGGCTGAATACCTGATGATGAAGCTTTTAACAAATTTAGTTTAATTCAGGATGTGAACGCCCGGAGGGTTGCGGGTGTAAGATTTCAGTTGTATATTGGCGTCACTTTATCAGATGAAACATTATCTCAAGCTGCTGCGCCCGAAAGACTGGGCTAAAAATGTTTTCCTGTTCATTCCGCTGTTTTTTGCCGGTGACTTTTTCAACCTCGCAAAGATCGAAATGCTCCTCCTGGCTTTTGTGGCATTCAGCTGTTTTGCCAGCAGTATCTATGTAATCAACGATTACAGGGATGTCGAAGACGACAGAAAACATCCCACCAAGTCAAAACGGCCACTGGCCTCCGGAAAAGTGAAGAAACCGGCTGCCGTCGTGCTCTGCATCATCATTTTATTGCTCGGCTCCGTTATTTCCTACCTGATCGATCCGAGCTTTAAGTTTTTGTTCGTGCTGATCATTTATTTCCTGATCAACCTTGCGTATTCCTTCGGACTAAAAAATATCGCCATCCTGGATATTCTGATCCTGGCCGCGGGCTTCGTACTCCGTGTGAAAGCGGGCGCGATCATCGCCAGAGTGGACACCACAGAATGGCTGATCATCATGACCTTCCTGATCTCTCTTTTCATGGCCATCGCCAAACGCCGGGACGACATGCTCCTGAAAGTAAATACCGGCGTGGAAATGCGCAAATCCATGAGCGGGTACAACCTTGATTTTCTGAACACCATGCTCGGATTATTCAGCGCCATCCTTATCGTGGCCTATATCAACTATACCGTGGCCCCCGCCACCATGCAGCGGCTCGGCACCTACCGCCTGTATTATTCCAGCCTGTTTGTGATCGCTGCCATTATGCGGTACCTTCAGATCACCTTCGTGCTGAAAAAATCAGGTTCTCCCACCGACATCCTCTACAAAGACCGCTTCATTCAACTAACGATTCTGCTATGGATTGCCAGCATTTTCACCATCCTCTATCTGAAGGATGTAACAATTTTTAAATGATGAAGAAATCTATCGCGAACTGGGGAAATTATCCCGTAGTGGAAAGCAATGAAGAGAGTTTTGCATTTCCCGAACAACTCAATACACTGATCAGCGAACAAACCCCATTTATTCCAAGGGGAAACGGCCGCTGCTATGGCGATGCCTCGCTCGCCCAGCGCACGATCTCCACACTGAAATATGACAAGATCCTTGGGTTCGATACCGCCACCGGCCTATTTACCTGTCAGAGCGGCCTCACCCTGGATCAGATCCTCGAGGTCATTGTTCCCAAAGGCTGGTTTCTGCCCGTAACGCCCGGCACGAAATTCATCACCGTCGGAGGCGCCGTGGCCAGCGACGTGCACGGAAAAAATCATCACCTCGACGGTTCGTTTTCGAACCACATCGTGAAAATGAAAATAGCGCTCGGATCCGGTGAAATGATCAGCTGTTCACCTGCTGAGAATATCGACCTGTTTGAAGCAACCTGCGGCGGCATGGGACTTACCGGACTCATTACCGAAGTCAGTTTCCAGTTGAAAAAAATTGAGACTTCTTTCATCCGGCAAAAACAGGTGAAGGCGGAAAACCTCGAAGAAGTGATCCGTTTATTTGATCAGTACCATGATTACACTTATTCGGTCGCCTGGATCGACTGTCTGAAAAAAGGCGCCAATTTCGGACGAAGCATCCTGATCCTCGGCGAGCATGCCAGCATCAGCGACCTGAATGAAACCCAGAAAAAGGATCCGCTGCAGCTGCCAAAGAAAAAGCAGATCACCTTTCCGTTTAACCTGCCCACCTGGGTGCTCAATACTTTCACGGTAAAAGCATTCAACCTGTTATATTATTCCAAGAACACGAAAAAGGAAATCAACAATGTCGTTTCCTACGAACCGTTCTTTTACCCGCTCGACGCGATCCTGCACTGGAACCGCGGATACGGGAAGAGTGGTTTCGTGCAATACCAGTTTGTGCTGCCCCTCGAGGCCAAGCAGGGACTCGTGGAAATCCTCCGCCGAATCAGCGACAAAGGCATGGGTTCTTTTCTGGCCGTACTGAAAGTATTTGGCAAACAGGAAAGCATCATTTCCTTTCCGAAAGAAGGATATACGCTGGCGCTTGATTTTCCGGTGAGACCAGGACTGCTGGAGTTTCTTGACGAACTGGACCAGATCGTACTCGATTACGGCGGCAGGTTGTATATGTCAAAAGACGCCCGCATGAAACCGGCCGTGCTGCAACAGGGCTATCCCCACCTCGAGCAATTCAAAAAAATTGTAAGAAAATATAATCCCGACGGCAAGATCCAGTCGATCCAGTCAGACAGATTATTATTAACGTCCTAACACTTCTTCATGGCTACTGTTCTTATCCTGGGTGCGACTTCCGATATCGGCGCGGCCATAGCAAAAAAATATGCGTCGGAAAACTATTCCATCCAGCTGGCTGCCAGAAAACCGGCGGTATTGGAACCATTGAAATCCGACATCAGCATCCGTTATCCGGTCACCTGCAGCACGCATGCATTCGACGCGGTCGATTACGCTTCCCATGAACGGTTTTTTCAAAACCTTTCCCCCAAACCGGATATCACCATCTGTGTTTTCGGCATACTTGACGAGGAAGAAGAAGCGTATGACGACTGGTCGCTCACGGAGCGCATGATTTCAACCAACTTCACCGGGGCCGTGTCGATCCTGAACATCGCCTCAAAATATTATATCGCACAGAAGGCCGGGGGCATTATCGGGATCAGTTCGGTAGCGGGAGACCGGGGCCGCGCAAGCAAACTCATTTATGCCAGCGCCAAAGCTGGTTTTACAACCTATCTGTCGGGACTTCGCAACAAATGCTTCAAGTCAGGCGTGCACGTGATGTCTGTGCTGCCAGGTTTTGTGTATACGAAGATGACGGAAAATCAGCCGCTGCCAAAACCGATCACCTCTACGCCGGCACAGGTGGCCGATGTGATCTACAAAAGTTTCGCCGCCAAAAAAAATGTGGTGTACGTGAAATGGTTCTGGAGATACATCATGCTGATCATTAAAAATATTCCCGAATTCCAGTTCAAAAAGATGAAGCTTTGAAAAAAATCGCCTTCTTCGATTTTGACGGCACCATCACGGACCGGGATACGCTATTGGAGATCATCAAATTTCAAAAAGGCAGACTGCTTTTTTATACCGGCTTCCTGCTGTATTCCCCCTGGCTGGTCGCCTACAAATTAAAAATTATCCGGAATGATCTGGCCAAGCAACGGATTCTCCGCTTCTTCTTTGGCGGACTGCCCCTCGAAATTTTTCAGGAAAGATGCGATGCGTTCGCCACGGGCGACCTGCCGTCGCTGATTCGTCCGGGCGCCTTGCTGGAAATAAAAAAATTGCAGGCAGAAAATGTGGAAATCGTCATCGTATCCGCGTCGGCTGACAACTGGATTTCCGCATGGACAAAAAAAATGCAGCTGCAGCTGATTGCCACGGCCCTCGAAGTAAACAGGGGACATCTCACCGGCCATATTCTCGGTCAGAATTGTCACGGCGAAGAAAAAGTGCGGCGCATCCGGGCTGCTTACGACCTCTCCCAATATGCGGAAATTTACGCCTACGGCGATTCCAGCGGCGACCGGCCGATGCTGGCCCTGGCAACGCACGCCTTCTACAAACCGTTCAGGGATTTATGATTTAAAGGACTTCGGCGTGTGGATGAACTCCGTTCTTTTCTTTTTCATCTGCAGCAGTGCTTTCAGCATGGATAACATCAGTACGGGCACGTGCATAAGCGCCCGAAAAGTATCTCCCGTATAAAAAATGGCTGGGATGGAAAGGACGAGCGTGAGAAAATAAATACAGATCACGGTGAGCCACAGACCCGCCGGCGGGTACAGTAAAGCGAAAGGGAGCCATAGCTGTAAAAAGAGCAGGCAAAGGATCCCCGCGATCAGCACCAGCATCAGGCTTCTCGGCAACAACAGGTTTTGAAAATATTTATTGTAATACAAAAAAGTGCGCGGCGCCGAATGCATATCGGGTGCATGAAATCTCTTCAGGTGGTTGACCTGCGCTTCCAGCCAGCGCACGCGCTGCTTTTCAAAAACCCCGGCGCTGGCCACTTTCTCATCGTATACATAAGCGTCTTCTATAAATTCCATTTTGATTTTCCGCATCATGAGCTGCACGTCGATCTCGCGGTCTTCACCCGGATTGGCGAGTATCTCTTCGGAAGAGAAGATCGTTTTGATCAGCGCCGTTTCAAAAGCCATTCCGGATCCGATGGGTGCGGCAGACAAGCCCGCCACGGCCGGTCCGCGGCGGAAAAGATTGATATTGATTTCTTCTCTGATGGCGTCCAGCAGCGCAACGGGCGTATTTTTATTCTTCGCAGTCCGGTGGCACTGAACCGCCCGGTATCCCTGGAGAAAAGCGTCATTCACTTTTTCCAGACAGTCTTTTCCCATGATATTATCCGCATCGAGGATCATCACAATCGGTGTTTCGGCGGGATCCAGGGTTTGCAGCGCAGCATGCAGGGAGCGTGACTTCATATTCACATCCACTTCCAGCACCTGCACGGGAATCTGCCGCAGGGCAATGACGGTGGCGGGCTGAAGTTTGTCCGCGATAACGGTGACGGTAAAACGATCTGCCGGATAGTTGTGCGCGGCCGCAGCCTTGGCCGTTTCCAGGATGATCAGGTCTTCCTTATAGCAGGGGATTAAAACGGCGATCTTTTGCTTCGGATCGCGGGTGGAAAATTTTTTCCCGCGGATCAGTCTGCCCGACAAAGCGATGATGAAGAGATACAGGCTGTTGGCCAGCACATAGACGAAAAGTGCGGCGCAGAAGAGATGGATGATCGTGAGCAGTATTTTCAATCGAATGATTTAAGGGTAATGATCAAACCGGCGACGAGCTGGACGAATGCAGGTTATAGGCCACCGCCTTCAGGAACCACCGGCATTGTGCTTTCTGCCGTTGTTTCGTATAGCTGATCAGCGCTTTTGGCATCGTGAAGAAAGTGAAAAACACCGAAAAAACAAACAGTTGCGGCAGGCTGCTGTTGCGGCGCATATACAGGATGCGGTTGCGGGTGTGATAATATACTTTCATGGGATTTTCCTTGCCGACCGACATCGATTCCTTGTGAAAGATCGTCGCCGACGCTTCGTACCATATCTTATACCCGGCTTTTTGGATTCGCGCAGACCAATCCCATTCCTCATAATAGAGAAAAAATTTCTCCGGAAACATCCCGGTCTGGTCGATCACTGATTTTTTCACCATCATGGCGCAACCGTGGGCGCCGGCCGTGGCATGCGACTGGTTGTATTGCCCGTGGTCTTTTTCCAGATCGCCGATGGTTTTGGTCCGGCCGGTAAACGGATTCATGGGCAGGAAACCCGCGTATTGAATGGTATCGGGGGCTGAAAAATATTTGATTTTGGGGCAGGTAACGCCGATCGAGGGGTCTTCGGCGAAGGGTTGCAGCAGGCGTGTGAGCAGATCAGGGGTTACTTCGGTATCGTTGTTCACGATGAAGATAAAGTCGCCCGATGCCTGACGCATACCCCAGTTATTGCCTCCTGCAAAGCCCAGGTTATCCCGACTCAGCAGGAGGCGTGTATTTTTGTAATGGGAGGGATCGATGAGCGTATTCGGGTTCACCGTGGAGGCCATATCGCAAACCAGGATCTCGTAATTCGGGTATTCCAGTGTACGGGTCGATTCCAGGAATTCCCGGGTCACGGCCGCCTGGTTATAGTTCAGGGTAATAATGGAAACCAATGGAAAAGTCTCCGTTGTCATTTCATGCATGGCATGTAAAATGTTACCTGCAAATATACCCTGCGGATTGATTATACGCTGGATTTCTGAATGAGGGCAGATGGTGTATTGGCCATGATCCAGAGGTCGTACATAAAATTGTACTTGTTGGCATAGTCAATATCCAGGTTGATCCTTTCTTCCACTGACATGTCTTCACGACCTCTTTTCTTGATCTGCCAGAGTCCGGTGATGCCGGCAGGCGCGAGAAAACGTTGTGCGTTGAGGTCGGTGGTGAGCGTAGCTGCTTCATATAATGGCAGCGGGCGGTTACCAACCAGTGACATATCACCCAGCAGTACATTGATCAGCTGCGGCAGTTCGTCCAGGCTTGAGTTGCGGAGAAATGCGCCGACGCGGGTAATGCGGGGATCATTGCTGATCTTGAAGAAAGCAGGAGCGGCTGCTCCGTCTTTGGTATCATACTGATTCAGATGGCTCAGTTCGTGCATGCGTTTGTCCGCACCCACCAGCATGGTCCTGAATTTATAAAAATTAAATATCCGGTAACCACGGCCGGCCCTTTTGGCTATGTAAAAAATAGAACCTTTGGACTCAATCCGGATCGCCAGGGCGATCAGCAGGAATACGGGGCTCAGCAGGAGCAGGGCCGTAGAAGCCACGAGGATGTCGAAGCTTCTTTTCATGATCGTGTGAATGGTCACTTTCGGAACCAGGTTGCTGTTTTCCTTACTGCTGCGGTGTTGCATTTTGTCAGCGCCGCTTTTTACCTTATTCAGGAAACGCACTTTGCTGAGCAGACCGGCTTCAGTTGATTCGCCGATCAGCAGGATGTCATCCGCCAGCTGATGTTTTTTATAGAGGTTGAGGTCAGACTCGTTCAGTTTGCCTGCGTCAACGATAAAAGGAATGGTGGAAAGCGCTTTGTGGGTGCTCAGAAAATAAACGAGGCTCTTTACTGCCGCAAAATCAAAATGGGATTCGCAGAAGATCACTTCCGGGATCACATTCTTTTCCTGTTCGAGGGAGCGTTTCAGTTCTGTCTTCGCGTTTTCAATGTTTTCGGAGGCGTAACCACGCTTGTAGATCTTTACCAGTTTGTCAATGTTCTCCGGGTTTCTTCCGATGTAATAAAATCCGTTGTTGATGTAGCCGGCGTGTGTTTTGATTTCCTGGGCCCGGAGGTTGAAGCGGACAAAAGTTTTGTTACGATAGGAGGGTTTGTTGGGTAGAAATGTAAAATCCATAAAAATAAGGCTAAGGTTAGGTTTAAAGTTTCATAAATACGTCAATGGCAAGCGGTCGGCTAGATGGCTTTCAGGGGGTATTGGGTATCCAGGAACTTGTTTTCTATCAGTTGCTGCACCGCGTTTACGAGATCAACGGGGTTAAACGGCTTAAGAAAATATTTATGGACGTTGTAGGCTGCGCACTTTTCTTCAGTTTCTTCTTTTGACAGGGCGGAAAGCGCAAGTACCGGTATGGACTTATAAATTCCGCTGGATGCCAACTGCTCAATCATCTCCCAATTTTCAAGGTCCGGTAACTGAGGATCGGCAATGATCAGGTGCGGAAGGTTTCTTTTCGATAACCAATACATCGCTGAAATGCCGTCAGGAACCGTGATCACCTGATAATCTTTTCCAAGAACTGTCTGAAGTAAAAACCTGATTGCTTTACTATCATCTACTGCTAAAATTTGCTTTTTCATGGGCAGAGGTCATTGATTGTTTTAGACTCTGTTCCTCAGTAGGACGGTATTACGGATTGGCTATACAAAAGGTATTGGGTTTCAGGTATATTCCTGAATTGGAGCAAGCAATCAAAAGTGTGTGTGAAACGGGTGTTTAGGGGATTTCAAGGATGGATGGCTGATGGCAGCCAATTGACATGAATATTAATTACAGGGGTTTCAGAGGTATTGAACGGTCGATGCGAATTTCTACGATAAAAGTAAGTATTTTTTCTAGATATCCAAATTATAGCACGAATATTTATGTTGCCTATTTGTTACCAAATCATCGTATTTCTACGATGGTTTTCAATTCTGGATCTCCACCAATTGCTGTCTGGCTGATTTTTCCCACATCACACTCTGTTTTCCCTTTAGAAACCGGGCAAAACCCATAAATACTGAAATATTCATAAATAAGAAATAATAAGGTACGTAGAGTGCTTTTACGCGGATGTTTCGATTCGCAAAAATCCACCCTAATCCGGAAATAATATAAAATCCGGTCTGTAATACCAGGAATAACGGATAAAACCAGCCGCCCGATCTGATCGCCAGCGGAATATTCACCAGGAGGAGCAGCACCAGGCATACCGGGCAGAGCGTCCAGCGAAGTATCCGGTGTGAAATGAATTGAAAAGAGAGCCTTGGGTACCGGAACACATTGAAAAGCGGTTTCAGCAGCAGCATGGCCTGGAATGCGCCGGCGGAAATGCGCACTTTCCTTTTTTGCTCTTCTTTCATATTTGAAGAAGCCGTTTCCAGCGCAAAGGCACCCGGTTCATACTGGATGACATATCCTTTCATGCAGATCTTCAGCGACTGCACGAAATCTTCGATGATGGTGTTCTCCGGCGCCGTTTCGAACAATGCCGTGCGTACCGAGAACAATTCACCCGCTGCGCCGACCACGGAATAAAAGTCTGCATCAAGTTTTTTCAGCTTGGACTCATATTTCCAGTACAAGCCTTCTCCTGATCCCGCCGCCTGGTCGTCGGCCGTGGCGATGATCTTCTTTTCTCCCGCCACGCCTCCCACTTTGGGAATCCGGTAGTGCCGGATGATATTCCGGATGCTTTCCGGATTGAGTAGTGTATTGGCATCGGAAAAAATAACCAGCGGCGTTTGCACAAATTTAATGGCCCGGTTCATCGCAGCCACTTTTCCTTTTCGTTCAGGCAGGTGCAGGAGCTGGATCTGCGGATAGCCGCCGATGATCTCCGCCGTACGGTCATTCGATCCGTCGGTAATAAAGATCATCCGCAGCTTGTCAGAAGGATAATCCAGCGCCAGGCTGTTCTCGATCTTTTTCCGGATAAAATCCTGTTCGTTGAAAGCAGACACCACCAGCGTCACTTCAGGCTCAAAAACACTGGCATCCGCCGCAGGGGGTCTGGAAAACATCCGCTTCAGCTTCACCAGGAAATAGAGGAGGATGCCGTAGCCCACGTAGCTGTAAGCGACCATAAAGAGACTAAAACAGAAAAGAATTTTTAACACGATCATAATACAGCGTAAAGGGCTAATATAGCCGTAATAAATTTTACTTTCTAAGATTTATTATTATTTTTGATCCGTTTGGTGAAAATTATGTATGCTACTGAACAACAGGAGATCGGAACAGACAATTCCAGCATAAATTATGCGCAACGCATACAATACATCTCCTTTCTTTTTCTAATTCCTTTTTTAATTTAATATCCTCGGACCACCCGCAACACGCTTGCCTTTTAAAACTAATTTTGTTATCCCATGGATATAATTTACTTACTGCGCGTACTGGTTAAAAGAAAATGGACCCTGTTTTTCTGTCTCTTTCTTGGCATCGTGGGTGGTTTTCTTTTTCGGTTTTTCGCTCCCCGGCAATATGTATCCACGGCCCAGTATTCCACCGGTTTTTCCCAGACACAGAAAGTCAGTCTGCAGCTGAACGGCATCGTCGATGTCAACCAGATCGATTTCCGGTTGAGCAATGTGATCGAAACCTTCAAGTCGCCCGTGGTGCTTGGTATGGTCGCTTACGACCTCCTCCTGCACGATCTGGAAGCGCCACACGCCTTCCGCGCACTGACCGAGAAAGAACTCCGGGATACCGTTTACCAGCATACCGATAAGGCACGCGTGCGGCGCATCCTGCACGAAAAACTCAGTTCGCTCAAACTGCTGACCACCTACGATCCGGAAGAAAAAAAGGTCTGGGACCTGCTCAACCTGTACGGATACGATGCGGAAAGCATTGATAAAAAGCTCAATGTCGACCGCGTTCCGAAAACGGACTATATTAATGTCAGTTTCAGCTCTGAAAATGCAGAACTGTCAGCCTATGTCACCAATGCGATCGGCGTAAAATTTAAAGAGTTTTACCTTTCGCTGTCCTCTACCAGTACCAAAGAATCACTGTATAAACTGGACAGCCTGAAGGAGGCCAAACGCCGTGAAGTGGAAGAGCTGCGAACCAAGCTCCAGGTTTTCCGGGACAAGATCGGAACGCCCAATCCGGGCGACGCCGCCACGGCAGCCATGAGCGGACTGGAGGAACTTACATCTTCCCAAACCCAGCAGGAAGCAAACCTCAATAACTACCGGCAGCGGTTGAATTCAGTGATCGAACAGCTTTCTGCGATCAACTCGACCGTGGTCACGCCGGTCACCTCCAACAACCATGCGGATGAGATTCTGCTGCTGCGCCAGCAGAATATCGAACTGACATCCCGTCTTTCCGCCAAAGGCGGCAACGATCCGGACATCCAGAAAAAGATCGACGACAACATTAATAAGATCAACACTTTCAAAACCGTTTCCAACGGAAACCTCACCAGTACCACGAAAACGGCCGACAAGAAACAGGAACTGACCGCAAAGAAACTGGAACTCGAATCGGATATCGCCGCCACCACACAGAACATCGAAATGTATAAGGTGCGCGTGGAAGAATTCAGGAAAAAGGCCTATTCCGGCGGCGGCCAGGAAGTGGTGGCCAACGCCTATGAGAATGACCTGTCCATCGCGCAGAAGGACCTGGAAAAATACAACAGCAGTATTTTCGCTTCGCAGGATGTGGACATTTCTCCTGACTTCAATTTCAAACAAATCATTCTTGGTCAGCCGGCCATCAAACCGGAACCCCTGCATGCGGCAGCCATCACGGCGATCGCAGGCCTGTCCATGTTCTTCCTGGCGGCCTTATTTATCATCGTACTGGAACTCGTGGATTCATCCCCGAGAACGCCGTTCATCTTCCGTAAGGAGACAAAAATGCCGGTGCTGACTTCCCTGGGAAAGATCAATCTCGATAAAAAATCGCTCGCAGATTATTTCGATTTCAACGTGAAAAGCGGCCGTGAGAAAAATTCAGTACCCTTTGTGGAAAACCTGCGTAAGCTCCGGTTTGAAATTGAGGAGAGTGGCAAGAAGGTCATCCTGTTCACCAGTACAAAAGCCGGTGAGGGAAAAACCACCGTGCTCGAATCCCTGGCGCACACCTTCAGCATGAGCAAGAAAAAAGTGCTGCTGGTGGATGCCAATTTCGCCAACAATACACTCACCCGGGATTTCGCTGCAAAACCAACGCTGGAAGCCTTCAGCATGAACGGGCACGACAGCAATCCGGAAAGGATCTGGGAGATCACCACGATCACCAACATCACCAACATCGATATCATTGGTTGTGAAGAAGGGAATTATACGCCTTCTGAAATCCTGTCAAAATATAACCTGTTCACCAACCTTGACAAGATCATCGATCAGTACGATTTTGTTTTTATTGAAGCCGCTGCCCTCAATACCCATGCCGACAGCAAGGAGCTGGTGGTGTATGTAGACGGGATCATTTCGGTGTTTGCGGCCAACAACACGATCGGCGACCTCGATAACGATTCGATCGCTTTTCTCAAAGAGCATCCTGAAAAATTTCTCGGCGCCATTCTAAACAAGGTGGACGAACAAAACATGGATGTTTAGCCCCCTACCAGAACTATGTCTCACAGGTATATAAAAAACAGGGATATCGTACTATTCAGTTTCCAGCCCTGGAACTGCGATATCGCCTTTAATTTTAAAGATATGGCCTATGAACTGGCGCGGCACAACCGCGTGCTTTTTATAGACCGGGCAATAGACCGCAATACGGTACTCAAAAGCAAACTGTTTCCCAAAGGCGTCAGCAGCGAAAAACCGGCAGAAGCATGGGAAAAGATCCAGGAGAATTTCTGGGTGTTCCATCCGCAATCCGTGCTCGAATCCGGAAACTGGTCGCCGTCCTTTAAATTATTCGATTTCTTCAACCGCATCAACAATAAAAGACTCGCCACGGAGATCAAGGCCGCGATCCGCAAACTGAATTTCAAGGAGGTGATGCTGATCAACGACAATGATTTTTTCCGCGGACTGTACCAGAAAGATCTGCTGCCCTGCCGCGACTATATTTTTTATATCCGCGATTTTCTCACGATCCAGCCCTTTTTTAAAAAATTCGGGCCGGAATGCGAGAAACGCATGATTGAAAAATCCGACCTCATCGTAGCCAATTCCGCCTATCTGTCAGATTACGCCAGCCAGTGGAATCCGAACAGCGCCGATATCGGGCAGGGATGTAACCTGGCAGACTTCCTGGTGCCGGAAATTCCGAAGCCCGCAGACCTGGCCGCGGTGCCGGATAAAATCATTGGCTACTGCGGTGCGGTTACGTCCATGCGGCTGAGTGAAGAAGTGTTACTGCATATTGCCAGGAGCTTTCCGCAGTACAGCGTGGTGCTGGTCGGACCCTCGGATGAATTTTTCGACCGGAGCGCGCTCCGGCAGCAACCGAATGTCTTTTTCCTCGGGGCCAAAAAGCCTGAGGAGACGCCGGCCTATGTGCAGCATTTCGATATCTGCATCAATCCACAAACGATCAATCCGCTAACCATCGGCAATTATCCGCGGAAGATCGACGAATACCTCGCTACCGGCAAACCGGTGGTTGCCACAGCGACCGACGCCATGGAGATGTTCCGGGAACATACCTATCTCTGTGATACCAAAGAGGACTACGCCGACCGGATCCATGAAATTTTTTCCGATGCCCAGGCGTTTTCAGCAGAGAAGCAGGAAGCCCGCCGGGCCTTTGCCCTTGAGCATACCTGGGAAAATTCCATCGGCGCCCTCGGGGATGCCTATTATCATGCAGCCACAGTGCATCAAGCGGTATAATATGAAAGAACAACCGGAAGAAATAGAAGACGACAAAAACAGAAACCTGTTCAGCTGGATCAGTACCTTCCTGATGGTGGTGTTTCTAACCTATATTTTCATCAAATTTTTGTATTTCTAACCGATGGCGTACGCGGACAATCATAAATTTTCCTTGCGCAAGCTGGTCAGGTATCACCTGCTGGAGAAAAAGCTCAATACTTTTCCAGGCTTCTTCCTGCTTGGACTGCTGGCCATCGGCGTAGGTTTTGCATCGGGAGCAGTGGACGTCAAGATCGGTCCGGCGCTGGTCGCGGGTACCGCCATGATCATCGCCGTCATCACCCTGGTGCGCAATCCGACCTTTGGATTTTATTTTCTGATCGCCTTTTCTGCCTTCACGTCGGTGATCGACCGCCTGGTATCGCTGCCTTTGCCTTCGGGTACTTTTATCGATATCATCACCTATATACTACTGCTGACCATCCTCCTTAACTACGACCTGAAAACAAAGATCGACGGCAAGTTCTGGACCAATCCGATCAGCATCGGCATCTATATCACGTTTGCGTACTATCTGATTGAAATGTTCAATACGGATATGTTCAGCAAGCTTGGCTGGTTCAGTTATTTCAGAAAACAGATCAGTTATGTGGTGATCTATTACATCAGTTATACGATTCTGGACTCGAAAAAGAAGATGATCTATTTCGTGCGGTTCATGATTGTACTCACGACCCTCACGGCCATCTATGCCTGCAAACAGCAATACCTGGGCTATGCGGGATTTGAAATGCGCTCGATCGGTCCGCGCGGGATGGCCCTCCTGTTCCAGGGCGGCCTGCTGCGAAAATTCTCGGTATACGGAGATCCGGCAACTTCCGGAATCCTGTTTGCGTCGGTCACCATGTTATCCATGATCCTCATGATCCGTTCGTCCAACGTGGTGGAAAAAAGATGGCTTGCCGTGGCCGTTGTATTCAACCTGATGGGCTATAGTTTTTCCGGAACGCGTACGGCGACACTGATGGTGGCCGCGGGCATTGCGCTTTACTGCCTGGTAACCCTGTATGAAAAAAGGTCGCTGGTATTCATGATCGTCTGTGTGGGCATTTTTGCAGGATTCATGGTGCTGCCTTTTGATAATATCGTAACAAACCGCATCCGGTCCACTTTCAACGGAACAAAAGATGCATCGGCAGCGATCCGCGATTATGACCGTCACCAGGTGCAACCTTATATACAGGACCACCCGCTGGGAGGTGGCATTTTCACCTGCGGGGTGGAAGGGCCAAAATATAATCCGGGACATTATCTGGAGATGTTTCAGCCGGACAGTGGCTATATGAAAGTGCTGGCCGAGCAGGGGCCTGTGGGATTCCTCGTGATGCTGATCTTTTATTTTATCATCATGCAGCATGGCTTCAGGCATTTTTACAAGGTCCGGGATCCTGAAATCCAGAACTACTATATCGCCCTGCTCATCATGATGTTCACGATCCTGATCGCGCAGTACGCACAAATTACCCTGGCGCAATACCCCATATCTTTATTTTTTTTTGTTACCCTTGTGATATTTATCAAACTGGCGGATTACGACACTCCATCCCCACCCAAAACAATTCAAAACTGATCGTATGAGATATATTCTGGCCCTTAGTTGTCTTGCTTCCAGTTTCGCGTACAGCCAGTCGAAACCATTGCCCTATGCAAGAAACCTTTACCGCGATACCACGGTTCGCGTGGATATCCGGGAGAGGCTGGTACAGCTTGCCCTGCAAAACCCGACCTACGAAATTGCGGATCACGGGGTGAATGTGGCCAATTACAGCCTGCGCCAGGCGAAATCGCTGCCGCTCGGCTTGTTCAGTGCGGCCGGTAACATCAACGAGTTTACCATCCATACGCCCAAGCAGAAAGATGCGCAGGGAAACGAAGTCGCCATTCCCCAATACTTCCCCAGGTACAATTTCGGGGTGGGGATTCCGTTTGACATTGTCAGCCGTGCCAAGAACACGACGAAAATTGCGCGGGAAAACCTGTACATCGCCCAGGCCAACAGAAACAACCAGTTCCGCACGATCCGGGCAGAAGTGCTTACCAAATATGAAGACTACCTGCTGGCCAAGCAGATGGTCGAATTCCAGAGCCAAATCACTCAGAATGAGTATGGTACCTATAAAAGAACGGAGAAAGATTACCAGGATAACCTGATCAAGCTCGACGAAGTGGACAAGACCTATAAGAACTGGGTTTCGGAGCAGATCAAGAGCATCGCCCTGCAGCGTAACCTGAATGTGGCTAAAATTGACCTGGAGCGCCTGATCGGTGTGAAAATTGAAGATGTAGAGGCGGGAATCAAGTAAAAACGGGCTGACTTTGTATTTTCGGCCAAAAAACGATATATTGTAGGAGACGCGTAATCCAATAAGCTATGAGGTGTTTTTACCTGGTAACATTTATTGTATTGATCACTACTGTTCAGGCCAAGGGCCAGAGCAGGATGCCGTCTTTTCCCGATCCCGAAGCCGCCACGGTCAAGTTTTACCCGAATCCGGCGGTCTCTTTTATCACCTTTGATTTCCAGAAGAAATACGAAAAGTCCTATACGGTCCAGCTCTTCAATTTCCTGGGCAGGAAAGTATTTGAATTTTCCGCCGCCGATGCAAAGACGATGGTGAATGTGTCTGATTATACCAGGGGTATTTATATTTACCAGCTGAAGGATCCCACCGGAAAAATCATCGAGTCCGGCAAATTTCAGGTCAACAAGTACTGACCCTCAATTCACTTCAACAATCAGGAATTTCAGGTAATGGGTATTCTCCAGACCGTATACAATGGGATGGTCGGGTGACTGCGCCTGAAAAATGACCTGCCTTATTTTCCTGCCCGCATCTCGGGCTGCCGATCGGATCATGTCCAGAAACTGCTCGGGAGACACCAGGTTTGTGCAGGAGGATGTCACCAGAAATCCGCCTTTGCGCAACAGTTTCATGCCCCGGAGATTGATTTCCTTATACCCCGTCAGGGCGTTTTTCACCTGGCTGCGGCTCTTGGTAAAGGCCGGCGGGTCGAGCATCACCACATCGAATTGTTTGCCCTCGCGGCTCCATTTTTTCAGGATATCAAAGGCATTTTCTTCCAGAAAGCTTACTTTGTCCTGCAAGCCATTGAGCGCGGCGTTGCGGGTAGCCTGCGCCACGGCGGCGCCGGAAATATCCATCCCGGTCACGGACCTGGCGCCATAATGCGCTGCGTGAATTTCAAAAGTACCCGTATAACAAAAAGCCCCCAGCACGTCCGCCCCGCGAACAATCTGCCGGATGGCGCGACGGTTATCCTGCTGATCCAGAAAATAGCCGGTTTTTTGCCCGGTTTCCATGTCCACTCCAAATTGCAGGCCGTTCTCCCGGATCACAATGTTCGGATCGAAGGGAGCGCTCAGAAAGCCTTTTTGCTGCGGAAGCCCTTCGAGGCTGCGCACCGGCACATCATTGCGCTCATAAATACCTTTGGGATGGAAAATCGTTTCCAGCGCCTTGACGATGGCCGGTTTCCACCGGTCCATGCCCAGCGCCAGTGTTTGCAGCGAGAAGAAATCGTTGAATTTATCGATGATCAGCGCGGGCAGGCCATCCGCCTCGCCAAAAACCAGGCGGCAGTTTTCCGTATAGCCCAGTTTTTGCCGGTATTGCCAGGCTGCTTCAATTTTTCTTAGGAAGAAGTCCTCATCTATGGCTTCTGCCGGGTCACGGGTCAGCAATCGCACCGATATCAGGGATTTAGGGTTAAAATACCCCTTGCCAATAAATCGTTTGTCCTTCGAAAAAACAGTAACGATATCACCCGCCGTCGCTTCTTCTTCCGTTTCGAGTATTTCATTTGCATAAATCCAGGGATGGCCCTGCTCAATCCGAAGGCCAATCCCGCCCTTTAATATCACCCGTATCATCCGGCAAAAGTAGGAAAGCGCCGGCAGAGAGCGGATCCGCAGGACAATTTGTCTCAAAAACCCGCTTGGCAAAATAATTGACAAGCTTACCTTTGCGACAATTTGTAAGACTATGGAAGAAAAAGATGTAAAATTTTCAGTGGAGAACATGAATGTGGACGAAAACATCAGCGATGCCGGCCATATCCAGGAGATGAACGAACGCGAGGAAGAACTCGACAAGCTGAAAGCTGAACTGGTCGATCAGAAGGATAAATATATCCGCCTTTTCGCGGATTTCGACAATTTCAAACGCCGCAGCAGCCGCGAACGTCTGGACCTGATCCAGACAGCCGGAAAGGAAATCATGACCTCGCTGCTGGACGTGCTCGACGATTGTGACCGGGCCGAAAAACAATTGCAGAAAAGCAATGATTCCGAAGTGAGGGAAGGCGTTCAGCTGGTGTTCAACAAACTCCGGTCTGTCGTGCAGGCCAAAGGACTCAAGGCCATGGAGACCCTCCATACGGATTTCGACGTGGAGAAACATGAGGCCATTACGGAAATTCCGGCACCCACACCCGACCTTCAGGGCAAAGTAGTGGATGAAGTGTCGAAAGGATATTATTTGAATGACAAGATCATCCGGTTCGCCAAAGTGATTGTCGGAAAATGAGGCTTATTCTATGAAAAGAGACTATTACGAAATACTTGAAATCACGAAGACTTCCTCTACCGAGGAGATCAAAAAAGCCTACCGCAAAGTGGCGATGAAATTTCATCCGGACAGAAACCCGGGCGATAAATCCTCCGAAGAAAAATTCAAGGAAGCAGCCGAAGCTTATGAAATTCTCAGCGACAACGACAAGCGGGCGCTTTACGACCGGCATGGACATGCAGGCGTAAACAACGGTGGCCGCGGTGGCGGATTTGGCGGCGGCGCGGGCATGAACATGGACGATATCTTCAGCCAGTTCGGCGACGTGTTCGGCGATGATATTTTCGGCAGCTTTTTCGGCGGTGGCCGTCGGGGCGGCGGTGGCGGTTCCCGCACGCGCGGTGTTCGCGGCAGCAACCTCCGCATAAAAATTAAACTCACCTACGAGGAGATCGCCAAGGGCGTATCCAAAAATATAAAAGTAAAAAAATATGTGTCCTGCGGCACCTGCTCCGGCAGCGGCGCCAAAGACAAAGGCAGTGTGCAGACCTGCACCGGCTGTGGTGGCAGCGGACAGGTAAGGAAAGTAAGCAATACATTCCTCGGACAGATGCAGACGGTGACCACCTGTCCCACCTGTAACGGTGAAGGATCCATCGTCACCGCCAAATGCGTCACCTGCAAAGGAGAGGGACGCGTGTATGGTGAAGAAACCGTAAACATCGATATTCCGGCCGGCGTGCAGGAAGGCATGCAGCTCAGTGTTTCCGGACGCGGCAACGCAGGAGAACGTGGCGGCGCAGCGGGCGATCTGCTGATCCTCGTGGAAGAAGAAGCCCATGCCGATTTGCACCGCGAAGGCCTCAATGTGGCTTTCGAACTCTATATTACTTTTGTAGATGCCGTGTTCGGCACGTCTGTCGAAGTGCCCACCATCGACGGCAAAGCGAAGATCAAAATTCCGGCCGGTACGCAAAGCGGAAAAATTTTCCGGCTGAAAGGAAAAGGATTTCCTTCCGTCAACTCATATGAAAAGGGAGATCAGATCATTCATGTGAATGTGTGGACGCCGCAGCAGGTTTCTGCCGACGAAAAACACATGCTGGAAAAATTAACCGACTCTCCGAATTTCCAGCCAAAGCCCGACAAAAACGAACGAGGCTTTTTCGACAAAGTGAAAGAAATGTTCAGCTAAAACCGGGGACAGAGCATTTTGTTTTTCGCGGAATTTTCTCGGTCCAGGAAACCGATATAGGACAGTGACAGTTCGAATCCGCCGCGGCCCTGGCTGGCCGTATTCAGCTGAGAGATATTAATATCGTAACTGATGGCCATCGACAGGGGTAGCATGTCCAGTTTGATTACCGGAATGAATGCATCCTTATACCGCATGAAGGCACCGATGTTCAGGGTGTATTTCGGATCGTCGATAAAATCTCCCAGGTTATAACCGTAGAGTAATCCGCCAATCGTTTCATGAGAAATTCCCTGGTCAGAATGGTCGGCCTGGATCGTAATCGTGGACCTTTCATCCATGTATAATTTTACGCCGGCGGAGAAAACATATTTGGGATCGAGTTCCGTTCCGGCGTCCTGGTAGAAACTGTTTCTCGGACGGTTGAGGTGGTGATAGCCAATGCCTACAAAGAGGGCATGCTGCTGGTTGGCACCGAAGCTCTCGTTAAAACTCATCCCCACGCTTCCATCCCAGTAGTGAATATCCGGCGTGCTGAAACTTTCGCCATCAGGCAGGCTTGGATTGTATGCGCCACCGGAGAACTGGTCATTGGTGGTTATTTTGGAACGGTCAATGCGCTTTTCCGAATAGCCGCCCATGAAGCCGAGCGACAGATACATTGTTTTTGAACTGCTGAGTGATTTGCTGTAATTCAGGGCCGGAAATACCTGGCTGGTGGTCAGTCCCGCCGTGCCCGCTTTATCATACAGGATCTGCATACCGATCGTAAGATAATCATCACTCCTGCCTACTGGCATTTTATATTCTCCGTTGAAGGAACCGGTGCGATAGGCGTTGGTAAAACTGTTCCACTGGTCGCGGTATACGCCCTGGATTCTGTAGTCGCCGGTAAAAATGCCTGCCAGGGCCGGGTTGCGCAGCAGGGGCGCTTCAAAGAACTGCGAAAAATGCAGGTCCTGTGCACACAGGCTTTGCACGCCTGTGATCAGGCAGAATGTGGCAGCAAGCAGGATGGTATGAAAAATACGTTTTGTCATTTTCTGGGTTTCTATCGGATAAGGGTCACATTTCCGTGATAAGGAATAAGGGTTGCATTGTCGCACAGGATGTCGATTGTATACACATATACATCCGCCGGTGCCGGCTTGCCATCGATCTTGCCGTCCCATCCGTCGGAAGGAACATTCGGCGCGAAACTCGTTTTCTGGAATACGATCTGGCCCCAGCGGTTGAAGATGGTAATGGACGGAATCACATTCAGTCCGACCCCCTGCACATAGAAGCGATCATTGTGGCCGTCGCCGTTCGGTGAGAAAGTGTTTGGTATGAAGAAATTACTTCCGTTACACACCACCGTGATCCGCACGCTGTCGTTGCTGGCACAGCCGCCGACGTTCACGGCCTCGAGACGGTAAGTGGTCGTTTTGATCGGTGTGATGAGCGGTGCAACACAGTCGGTGCAGCTGAGCCCCGTGGTCGGCGTCCAGGTCAGGTTGGTGATATCAGCCGAACCGGTGCCCGGAACCTGGTAGGAGGTGCCGATCGGGATCGTAACATCCGGCCCCAGCTCGATGACGGGATAATTAAATACGGTTATATTGATCGTTTTGGTATCGCTGAAACAGTAGTGATCATCGCTGCCCACCACCTGGTAGTTCGTGGTGACGGACGGTGTGGCGATCGGGTTGGCAATGGAAGGGTTGTTCAGTCCGGCAGTCGGTGTCCAGGCATACAGGGCCGCACCACTGGCCGTGAGCTGAACGCTCTGACCGATACAGACAGAATCCGCATTACTAACGGTGACGGTCACCGGCTGATTTACTTTGACGAGAATCGTATCAAAAGCCTGGCATCCGTACGTGCTGAATCCTTTCACGATGTAGGCGGTGTTGACGATCGGACTGGCGACGGGATTATTGATATTCGGGTCACTCAGGCTGCTGCTCGTCGGTGGCTGCCAGGTGTAGTTGGCGGCGCCGGTGGCATTCAGTTGCAGCGTCTGCCCCAGACAGATCGTGGTGTCGATGCCTGCAGACAAATCGGGGATTGGGTAGATATACAGCGGCGCATCGGCTTCATCCGTACAGCCGCTGCTGTTGGTCGCTACGACATGAATGGCATAGAAACCCGCTTTTGTATATAGCTGTGCGGGTGGATTCTGTCCGGTGCCGGTGGCGCCGTTCTTGAAATCCCAGGCCCAGGTAAAGGCAGAGGTATCGGCAACCAGGATCACGCCCTGGAATGTTTCGGTAGCAGGGAGGCAGGAAGATATGGCGCCGGAAATATCCACCTGCGGTGATGCGACGACCTTGATGAGTTTAGTCGTCGTGGCCATACAACCATGCGTGGTGCTGATGGTAAGCGTGACGAGGTATTGACCCGTAGTCGAATAAAAACCGGTGGGCGCAGGGTACATCCCGGACAGCGTTACGCCGTTTCCAAAATTCCATTGATAGTTGGTAATGACCGTACCGTCACTGAGTTTTGAATTATCGGTGAATTGCACGTTGCCATCATCACAAAGAACGCTGTCATCCACGGTGAAGGAGGGACTGATGATATGATCCACGTAAATGCTGTCAGTTCCAATCTTTGTCAGATTACAACCGGTGGCATCAATCAGTGTTACGAAAGGAACGAAGGCCCCGGGTTGATTGTATTCATGTGCAATCGTTGGTGTGGTGGTCGTATCCGGTTTCGCTGTATTGTCTCCGTAATACCATACAAAGCGGGTGACATTGGCGGTAGCCACATTGAGGTTTACCAGGAAAGAATCGCATCCGGCCAACGGACCGTAGGTGAAGGCTCCGAGCGGACCATCGATATGAATATGCTGGGACGGAGAATAAGCCACACAACCACCCGGACTGGTTACTGCCAGGGTCGGATAATAGTCGCCCGGCTGGCCATACAGATGGACCGTATTCATGGTATCACTGCTGCCACCATCATAAAAATTATAGGAAACTGATTTGGCATAGTGGCCGGTGAATGTAAATGTTTCCAATAACGGGGGACAGGACGAACTGGTAGCGCTCAGGGTAAATGACGCGACCGGATTATCGATGTTGACATAATTCACTTTGGTAAGATTCAGCGAGCAGCCATATTTATCCGTCAGGGAAAGGCTTACGGTGTACTGCCCCGTAGCAGCGTAGAATTGCAGCGGCGGGTTTGCGGCCGTTGACGTATTTCCGTTTCCGAAATCCCAGGCGTAGGTTGTACTATATCCCAGGGTGGAACTGTTCGTAAACTTGACCGGTTTGCCGGGGCAGCTCATCGTGTCAGAAGAACTGAAATTGATCGTTGGAACCGACAGGGTGATGAAATTGCTTTTGGTGACGCTGTCCACACAGCCGTTTACATCTGTCACTTTTAATTTCACCGCGTAGATGCCCTGGATTTTATAAAGATGGGTTGGGTTTTGCGCGGTAGAGGTTTGACCGTCGCCGAAATCCCAGGCCCAGGTTTTGACGGCTCCGCCATTGGTGGCGGAAAGATCTTTAAATGACGCATTGAGGCTCTGACAGGCCTGGGTTACCGGGGCGCTGAAATCTGCGACCGGACCCGACACGTGCATGATATAAGGAGCCGAAGAGTCACTGCAGCCGTTTTTGTCCACCGTATATAATTTGATGACATAGTCTCCAGGTGTCGTATAAGTATGGGAACTTTGTCCTCCCCCGGAACCCACCGCGTATCCGTCGCCGAAATCAAAGGTGAAGCCCGTGATCGTGGAAGGGAAAGTGGAATTCACCAGGATCAGCGTGTTCTTGCAGGATGGGTTGTTGTTGGCTGTGACGGTCGTGGGCTGCAATACATCTATATTCAGACTGACCGTGTTGCTGCAGGTGGTGGTCGATACGGTTTGTTTTACCGTATAGCTTTTTGCCGTGGGCGGGTAAGTATGCACCGGCGGATTCTGACCTGTATAGCTGGTGCCGTCGCCGAAATCCCACACCCAGGACGTGGCACCCTGTGATGTATCCGTGAAAGTGTAATTATTTTTTGTAGAACAGTTATAGGAGGCGGTGAATCCGGCCAGTGGCGGATTGATCGTTACATAGTTTGTTTTGGTCAGCAGCATGTAACAGCCATTGTTGAAGGCGGTAAGTTTTACCGCGTACACACCGGGGGTTGTATAGCTGTGTATTGGATTCTGGGTCGTATCGGTTTTCCCATCTCCGAAATCCCAGAGCCATTGATTGGCTCCGCCGGTTGACTGGTCGGTAAACTGAACGGGCGAGTTTGTACAGGCGCTGGTTGGTGTGGCGATGAAAGCGGTAACCGGTTTTGTGGTTCCTATTTTGACCGTACCTGAATAGGTGGCCACGCATCCGCCCTTGCTCGTGGCCGTTACCTTAATGGTATACAGGCCGGCAGCATAGATTCTTGCGGGAGGACTGGCCCCGTCATACGTGAACCCGTTGCCATAATCCCAGTGGTAGCTGACGAACGGGTCGGGTGATACGACCTTATAGGTCGGGGTATAGCTATAGGGTGCGCAACCGTAGGTGGGTGCATTGATGATGATTACCGGGGTTACGATCTTGATATAATTCGTTTTCGTAATGCTGCTGTTGCAACCGGATGCTGAAGAAACGGTCAGCGTGACGGAATATTGACCGAGGGCCGTATAGGTATGGGAAGGGTTTGGAAGGTTCGACATCGGGCTGCCGTCTCCAAAATCCCAGGTCCAGCTGGTTGCGCTGATTGATTTATCGGTAAAATTTACGGTCAGTGACGGTTTGCAGGCCACGGAATCGGATGCTATAAACGCCGGCGTGGGTGGTGCAACCGCCTGGATGGTCTGGCTGCTGGAATCGCTGCAGCCGGAAAAATCGTTGTGCAGGGTGATGCTGAACGCGCCCGGTGCCGGAAAGCTGTGCACGGCATTGATGGAAGTGTCATTCTTCGAACCGTCGCTGTATGACCAGGCCGACGCATTCGGCGAAGGGTTAGACGTATTGGTGATATTGATCGGTGTGCCGGCACATACGATGGAGGGCACTGAAAACGAGCTGGTGTTGGTGCTGGCCGCCACGTTTACGGTGACGTAGGAGGTGTCGCCGCAACCCTGCGTGCTGGTCGCCACCATTTTTACCGTGTAGGTTCCGGAGGCGGTATAATCGTGCGTCGGATTTGCCGCGGTGGAGGTAACTCCATCGCCGAAATTCCAGGTATATCCTAGCGTGGCGGGGCCTGTCGTCTGATTGTTAAAATAGGCTTTCACCGGCGGTTTGCAGCTGGCAGACAGCGAATCGGTAAAATAAGGCAGTACGCCGTTGGCAAGGGTGATATAGCCTGAAATGGTTTTTATCGAGGCGCTGCCCTGGCAGCCATAATTATTCTTCACGAATTCCGTGACGGGAAAATTTCCTCCGAAATGATAGGTATGCGATGGGCTCTGCGTGCCGGACTCGATATTTCCATCCCCGAAATCATATGTCCACGAAGTAAGCGTAGCGCCCGGACCCGGGTCCGACGCATCCGTAAACAGGATATTTTTCGGAAAGCAACCCGTGGTGGCGTTGGCGGAAAAATTTGCCGTCGGGGAAGGATAAACCGTAATGGTCACCGTTACCGGAGCGCTGCTGCCACTGGCATTGGACGATACAAGCGTTACCAGGTGAGTGCCAGGAGCATTGAAGATGACCGTCTGGCTGCTGTTCGTGCTGGTAGGGGGTGTACCGCCGGCAAAAGTCCAGGCATGACCTGTTGGAATATTACTCGAATTATCATTGAATGTAACGATGAGGGGCGTACAGCCGGAAGTGCTGCTGGTGCCGATATTTCCGACGGGAGCCTGTGCGCGCGCGGAAAGGGTTGCCAATACAGCAATTGTAAAGGATAAGATCGATGTAATCTTCAACGGATAGCGATTTAGGATGATAGACGATGCTTTCGGGAGGGACGGAAACAGAATAACGACAAAGGGGAAACAAAAATTGCTTATCGCGTTTAGTTTAAGTTGGTTATTGTCAACGATCTAAGCGTTTCCCCGTAGCTAAATTTCGTATATTTTTGAATACTTGTCCTGAACGTATTCCATAAAATAATCGATGTTGAGGTTTTCGCCGGTGGCTTTGTGGCAAATGGCCTCACTGGCATAGAGGCGGCCTTCCCGGTGAATGTGTTCCCGCAGCCAGGCCAGCAGGTCGCTGGTGTTCCCTGACGCCATATTTTTTTCAAGTGCCGGGATCGCTTTTCCTGCTGACCGGAAAAACTGGGCGGCATAGAAACTGCCCAGGCTATAAGTTGGAAAATAGCCGAAACTCCCATGACTCCAGTGCACGTCCTGCAGGCAGCCGCGCGCATCGTCGGGCACATCCACGCCGAGGTAAGTTTTGTAAAGTTCATTCCAGCGTGCGGGGATATCGGCCGTGCGCAGATTGCCCTCGATGATCTGCTTTTCTATATCATACCGGATCATCACATGAAAATGATAGGTGAGCTCATCGGCCTCCGTACGGATCAGGGAAGGTTTGACCTGGTTGATGCCCCGGTAGAAAGTTTCCAGCGGAATTTCCTGTAGCGGTCCCGGAAAAACGGCCTGGAGCGAAGGGTAATGGAACTGCCAGAAAGCATAACTGCGGCCGACATGGTTTTCCCAAAGCCTGGACTGGGATTCGTGGATACCGAGTGACGCATATTCGCCTGACGGCAACCCGTACTCGCTGCCTTCGAGCCCCTGTTCGTACAGCGCATGGCCGGTTTCGTGGATACAGCTCCAGGTCATGCTGTTAAAATCCGATTCATTGATGCGCGTCGTAATCCTTACATCGTCCTTATTGAAACTGGTCGTGAACGGGTGTTCGGAAATATCCTGGCGGCCGGCTTCAAAATCAAAACCAAGATCGCGGATGATCTTCATGCCGAAATCCCACTGCTGTTGTTTGGGATAGTGTTTATAAATGAATTCATCCCGCACCGGCGCTGCTTTCTGAATCTTGCCGAGCAACGCGCGCAATCGCGGCGCCACGCCATTAAAAGTTTTGTCGAGCAGGGCAACAGTACAATCCTTTTCGTACTCGTTCAGCAGCGCATCGTAGGGATGCGCCTCGTAGCCGAGCATGGCTGTTTCTTCTTTCTTTAATATCACCAGCGCATCGAGGTCGCGTTCGAACAAGGCAAAGCGGTTCGCTTTTTTTGCGTCGATCCACGCGCCAAAACTTTTGGAAATCGTTTCACTCATGAGGCGCACAAAAGCGCCGCTGTATTTTTTTTGTTTGTCGAAATCTTCGCGGGTAAGTGAAATGTTTTTTTGTGCCGCAGGTGCGAGCCCGGATACATCCTGCAGGTTGCCGAGCATTTCCCCAAGCGTGGAACTGGTGGCGAGGTCATGCGCGAGTTCCGAGAGCGTGGCGATCTGGCGGGCCCTGAAATCGGCTCCTTTCACCGGCAGGTAGGTCTCCTGGTCCCATTGCAGCACAGCCAGCGCATTCCGTACATCAGCCAGGCGCTGCATGTGTTTTTTATAATCCTCATATTTTTCCGTGGCGGTGGAAACTTTCAGCATGCCGGTTCCTTTTAATCGTTAAAAATGAAATTGGGTTTTATTTGTTTGGCAAGATAGCAGAGATTTGCCCTAATTAATACGCTATGTTCCGGAATCATTTGCTCGTCTGTATCCTGGCCTTTGTGACCCTTCCTGCTTTTTTATCCGCGCAAAAACCGGATTCGATGATGGCTGTTTATGCCGATCGTTTTCCGCAGGAAAAGGCTTATGTCCAGTTTGATAAAAATGTATACAATCCCGGAGAATCCATCTGGTTCAAAGCGTATCTTTTTACAGGATTTGACCCTTCCCCCTACAGCAAGAATTTTTATGCGGAATTATGGGACGGCAGCGGAAAACTCATGGATAGAAAAGTGCTGCCCATCAATGAATCGGTCGCCGCTTCGGCCTTCGACATCCCCGCAGATTACAAGGGATCCCGCCTGCATATACGCGCCTATACCTCCTGGATGCTGAATTTTGACACCGCCTTTATATTTGAAAAAGACCTGCGGGTCGTAAATAAAAATGCCGATTCGGTGATCGCTGCCAAAGAAGATTTCCTGCTGGAATTTTTTCCGGAAGGCGGCGATATGGTGGCGGGACTGGAAAACAATGTGGCCTTCAAAGCCAATGACGATCATGGCCTGCCGGTGACCGTCAGTGGTACGGTGAAAGATGCGAACGGCAAATCCATTTCGGATTTCCGGACCGTGCACAATGGAATGGGCAGGTTGTTGCTGCTCCCTGAAAAAGGCGATCAGTTCCACGCCGAGTGGAAAGATCCGAAAGGGGTCGTACACACCACGGATCTCCCCGCCGTGAAAGCCAGCGGCGCCGTACTCAAGGTGCTGGTGGATAAGCAGGGTTTGCTGTTTTCCATTTCACGGCCGCCGTCGGATAGCGGCCATGCGCAACTTAAAGTGATCGCCCATATGAACCAGCAGCTCGTGTACAAGGCCCTGGTGAACCTCAAAGAAAGTTTCAGCAGCAGCGGTCATATACCCGTGAGCCAGCTGCCCACCGGTGTGATACAGGTTACCGTATTCGATGCCAACGATGTGCCGCTCGCAGAGCGCGTTGTTTTTAACAATACCCACCACTATGATTTTTCGGCTACCATGAAAATCACTGCCAGGAGTACCGTCAAACGTGGCCGGAATGTGGTGGAACTCACGCTGCCGGATTCATTGCGTTGCAATATGTCGATGGTGGTGACGGATGCCGAAGTGGACGGAAAAAGAAAAACGGACGACAATATCATTTCCCATATGCTGCTTACGGGGGATATCAGGGGATATGTAAAAGATCCATTTTATTATTTTTCCAATAATTCAGATTCGCTGGCCCAGCAACTGGACCTGGTGATGCTGACCCATGGATGGCGGAGATTCCGCTGGGATATGATCGCGCGCAACAGAACGCCTGTGATCAAATATCCCGTGCAGGATTATCTTTCCATCGGGGCCGAAGTGCTGGGCATCGATCCTTCGCGGATTGCCAAGGATGAAAGCATGGTGGTTATTCTTCAGCGAAAGGATGCGCCGTCGACCATGCTCACCATCCCGCATACGGTTGGCGGAAAATTTAACCTGAGCGGAATGCAGTTTTCAGATACGGCCAAAGCTTTTTACCAGTTTACCGTGAACCGCAATCTTTCCAATGAGGCCGCAGTGATATTCAACACGGGGATTTTGCCCGGATCCCGTTATATCAAACCATATCCGATGCGCGGACCTGCCTGGTCGGCCAGCGATTCGTCGCTGATCCGGAAGAACCGCGTGGTGGCCGACCTGGTGGCCAAAAACCGCGAGGATTTCAAAAATATTAAAACCCTCGCCGCAGTCGTGGTGCGGGGACATACCAAATCTGCATCGGAGAAACTCGAAGAACAATATACATCCGCGCTTTTCCAGGGAGGTGACGGGATGGTATTCGACTTACTGAACGATCCCGTCGGGAATGCCTATCCGGATATCTTCACCTACCTGCAGGGGAAAGTCGCTGGTTTGAATATCATCACCAACCCCGGCAGCACCAGCCTGCAATGGCGCGGTGGTACGCCTTCGCTCTACCTCAATGAAATGCCGGTGGATGTAGATCAGATCAAGAGCACGTCTGTGGCGGACATCGCGATGGTAAAAGTTTTTCGTCCGGGCGCAGGGGTCGCTTTTGGCGGCGGCGGCGGCGGAACGATCGTGATCTATACCAAAAAGGGTGGTGACATCAAATCGGATCCGAATATTAAAGGACTTGAAAGCGCGAGACTGATCGGCTATGCTCCCATGCGACAGTTCTATGTACCGAATTACCTGCAGGATCCGGAACGGGATTCCACCGACAACCGAACGACGATTTACTGGAATCCGTACATCATTACCGACCGCGGTCGTTCCAGCCTTTCCTTTTCTTTTTATAACAGCGACATCACGCACCAGTTGCGGGTGATCCTCGAAGGATTTGACAGTGAAGGGAAGCTGACGAGGGTGGAGCAGATCATCGAGTAAGTCAGTAAACCATTTGATTTGAATATAAGCAGCATCCTTGAACAGCTGGAAATCCTGGCACCCCTGAGTTACCAGGAGCCCTATGATAATGCGGGATTGCTCACGGGACATCCGGATATGGAATGTACCGGCATCCTGGTGTCACTCGATCTGACGGAAGCCGTGATCGCGGAAGCGAAGGCGCAGCGGATCAACCTGATCATCTCCCATCACCCGGTTATTTTTTCAGGCATAAAAAAACTGAACGGAAAAAATCTGGTCGAACGCTGCGTGATCGCCGCCATCCGGGCAGACATTGCCCTGTACGCTATCCATACCAATCTGGACAATATGCTCACAGGCGTCAATGCCCGGATCGCGGATAAAATCGGCCTGGTGAATCGCAGGCCCCTTGTGCCGCGTGCCGCCAATCTTTTCAAACTCGTCACATTCGTTCCGGTAGCCTACGCTGAAGCCGTTCGGCAGGCGCTGTTTGCTGCCGGCGCGGGAACCATCGGCGATTATACCGGTGTCAGTTTCAACAGTCCCGGCACCGGTACGTTTGTGCCCGGTGCAGGCACCCGGCCTTTCGCCGGAGAACCGGGACTGCCCAGGGAAGAACCTGAGATCCGGCTTGAGCTGATCCTGGAAAAGCACCGCGAAGCTACCGTCGTGAAGGCGCTTCTTTCCGCCCATCCCTATGAAGAAGTGGCGTATGACCTGATCGCGTTGCAGAATACCGACCCGCGGGCGGGCGCCGGTCTCATCGGCGAGCTTCGGGAGCCCTTGACGGAGCCGGCACTGCTCGAAACACTCAAAACCGCCTTCGGTTGTGCTGTCATCCGTCATTCACCGTTTACAGGAAGGCCGGTACAAAGGGTTGCCGTTTGCGGCGGATCCGGTAGTGCATTGATTTCCAACGCCCTGGCAGCAAAAATGGACGTTTTTATAACCGCTGATATCCGCTACCATACTTTTTTTGAGGGGGAAGGACGGCTGCTGATCGCCGATATCGGTCATTATGAGAGCGAACAGTTTACAGTAGACCTGTTGTATGACAGATTAGTCGAAAAATTTCGTAACTTTGCGATCCTTAAAACGGGTGTCGGCACCAATCCCGTAAACTATTATTTTTAAACTATGGCAAACGTTAAAGAATTTTCTGTAGAAGAGAAATTGGCCTCGCTCATCAGCCTCCAAAAAATTGAATCGAAATTAGACGAATATAAAATACTCAAAGGCGAACTGCCGATGGAAGTAAGCGATCTCGAAGACGAGATCCAGGGTTTTCATTCCCGTCAGACGCGCATCGAAGAAGAAATCAACGGTGTACAGGAATTCATCAACCAGAAAAAGGAATTGATGAAGGAAGCGGATGTGCTGATCAAGAAATATGAAAAGCAGTCTGAAAACGTAAAGAACAGCCGTGAATTTGAGGCCATCGGAAAGGAACTCGAAATGCAGCAGCTCGAAGTAAAGCTCGCTGAAAAGCATATCCGGGATGCCAATGAG
This sequence comes from uncultured Puia sp., assembly GCA_964658175.1. Classification (GTDB taxonomy): domain Bacteria; phylum Bacteroidota; class Bacteroidia; order Chitinophagales; family Chitinophagaceae; genus Puia. The sequence continues at coordinate 30,763 of CAZZYD010000004.1, forward strand.
GAAGTGGGGGAGAAAGTGTTGTTGCTTGATAAGGCAAAAAAAGCCATCGCCACCAAGGAAGCCGTATTAAAGAATAAGAAGGACGAACTGGAAAAAATTATTTCCACGACAGAAAAGGAAGAGAAGCATTTCGCTGATCTTTCCGCTGCCGCACGCGAAAAAATCGAACCACGGTTACTGAATTCTTACGACCGTATCCGCAGCAATTACCGCAACGGCTTGGCTGTGGTACCGGTAGTACGAGATGCCTGCGGAGGTTGCTTCAACGCCATTCCGCCACAGCGCCAGAGCGAGATCCGCCAGCGTAAAAAGATCATCGTTTGCGAAAACTGTGGTCGTATCCTGGTCGATACCGAACTCAACGATGTGGTTGAAGTAAAATAAAAACTTTGCGCTGCCTGCTCCTGTTTGTATTTCTATTATCACTACTGGATAGCAGGGAGCAGACGCATTTCGACTTCAATACCAATTGCCGGCAGGCGTACAATGATATCATCAGCCTTCGCCTGAACAGCGGCGCCCTGCTCATCGCCGAAGAGGAAAAGGTCCACCCGGACAACCTGATTCCCGTTTTTCTCGAAAATTACATTGACTTCTTCACCCTTTTTTTTAATGAAGATCCCGCGCTGTACAAGCAGAAAAAACCTGCGGGGGAAAAGCGCATTGCCCTTCTGAAAGCAGGCGATGCGACTTCGCCTTTTTACCTGTTCACCCGTTCCGTCCTGGAATTTCAGTGGGCGGCCGTGGACGTGAAATTCGGCAACCGCTGGCAGGCGGGCTGGGAATTCCGACGGTCATTCGTCGGCAGCAAGGATAATATCCGCCTTTTCCCTGGCTTTCAGCCATCCCAGTTGTTATCCGGCGCCATGGAAGTAACAGCCGGTACCATACCACCCGGATACAAATGGCTGAGCAGCCTGCTGGGCATCCGGGGAAGTATCGACGGCGGCATGCGCCGGATCAGTGAAGTGATTGCCAGTGATGATGACTACGCGCAGTTATTTCACAACGAGGCGATCTTCTATAAAATGTATCTCGCCTTTTATATACAGAATAAGAAAGAAGCGGTGTTTGCTTTTATAAAAAGTCACCAGGTCGATATCAAAAACAATCACCTGTTCGCCTACATGGCGGCGAACCTGGCGCTGAACAACCAGGATGCGCCCTTTGCTGAAAAAGTGATCCGCGAAAGAAGCCGCCAGCCCGGCTATTTCGATTCGCCCATCTGGGATCTCGAAATGGGCTATGCCAAGGCCGATCACCTCGATCCGGAAGCCATTCAGTACCTGGACCGCTTTATCCGTCATTTCAAAGGCCGGTTTTACGTAAAGGATGTGCTCCAGAAAATCAGCTGGCTGTATTTCCTGGAGAACAATATGCCCAAAGCGCTGGAGTACCGCACCCGGATCCTGCACGAAGGAACCACGGATACCGAAGCCGACAAACAGGCGATGAAAGATGCTTCGGGCAGCAAGTGGCCGGATCCGGTGTTGCTCAAAGCGCGGCTGCTCGATGACGGAGGCTATTTTGCCGAATCGCTGGTGCTCCTCAATGGGAAAACGCTGAACTCCTTTTCACTGCCGGAAGACCAGGTTGAATTCGCTTACCGGCAGGGCCGCCTCTATGACGCGCTGAACCGGAAAGAGGAAGCGATCAGATCCTATGGGCAGGCTTATGAAATGGGTGAAAACAGGCGCGAATATTATGCCGCCCGTGCTGCCCTCCAGATTGGTTTTATCTATGAAGCGCGCGGGTCCTGTGACCAGGCAACAGCCTATTTTCAGAAAGTCCTCGACCTGCACGAACACGAATACAAAAATGCCCTGGATCAAAAGGCAAAAGCAGGTATTGAGCGCTGTAAAGCAAAATAAAACGACCGAAAATCGGTACATTTAAAAAGAATCATCCGACATTTTATGCTACGCCAGCTTCATATACAGAATTACGCGATCATTGAAGAAATCAGCTTCCGACTCGACCCGCACCTGAACATCGTCACCGGGGAAACGGGTGCCGGTAAATCGATCATCGCCGGGGCACTCTCCCTGGTGCTCGGCGACCGCGCGGATACGGCCGTACTCATGAACCGGGAGAAAAAATGCGTGGTCGAAGCCGCCTTTTTTGTTGAACAAAAAAAGGAGATAGAATTATTTCTCCGGGAGCATGAACTCGATCACGAACAGGAACTCACCATCCGTCGGGAAATCAGTCCGAACGGAAAATCCCGCGCCTTCATCAACGATACCCCGGTGAACCTGGAGCAGGTTCGTCACCTGAGTGCTTTGCTGGTGGACCTGCATCAGCAGTTTGACACACTCGAACTGGGTGCCAATGATTTCCAGATGCGCGTACTGGATGCCCTCGCCGAACAGGGTTCCGCGATCCGTGAATATTCAACGGCCTATCAGCAGTTGCGTCATATCCGGCAGGAGCTTTCCGCCTTGCGCGCCCAGCAGGCCACTGCCGACAAAGAGAGCGATTACCATCAGTTCCTGTTTGACGAACTGGCGGAAGCGGCGTTTGCGCCCGACGAAATTGAGCAGGCCGCTGCCGACCTTAAACTGATGGCGAACGCCGAATCGATCAAGGAAGTGCTCGACAAAATCCAGCACGCGCTGCTCGAGGCAGAACAGCCGATCGTGCGACAACTAAAATCGTTTCATCAGCAACTTCAGCCATTCCAATCCCATCATAACCGGCTGCCGGAATTATCGCAGCGCCTGCTCTCCGCACAAATCGAGATCGCCGACCTCGCGGACGAATTCGGTTCCGTCAACGATTCGGTTCAGTATGATGCGGAAAAAATTGAACGCCTCAACGAACGCGTCAACACGGGATACCGGCTGCTGAAAAAACATCAGCTGCAAACCACCAGGGAACTGATTTCCCTGCAGGCATCCCTCAGCTCGCAATTAGAGGCTGTGATGAACCTGGCCGATGATATCTTGCGGCTTGAAAAAGGGGCCGCTACACAGGAAGCGCTGGTGCGGGAACTGGCCCTCGCGATCTCAAAGAAAAGACAGCAACAGATTCCGGTGCTGGAAGAAAAAGCAAATGCCCTGCTGAAAAAAGTAGGTATGCCGAATGCGCGCCTGCAGGTACAGCTGAAAGAAGATGCTTTGAATG
>CAZZYD010000005.1:0-33717 GCA_964658175.1 uncultured Puia sp.
CGCCACGATTACGTCCTGGCTCATCGACGCTTCGGGTGATTCCAATAAAAATATCGTGCTCGGTTACGACAGCCTGGCGGGATATCTTGCCAAGCCTCCGTATTTCGGAGCTACCGTGGGTCGCTATGGAAACCGCATCGCCCATGGTAAATTCACACTCGGGGGCAAGAGCTATCAATTGCCGCTCAACGACGGAAAAAATACCCTGCACGGTGGCGTAAAGGGATTTGACAAACAAGTGTGGACTGCCGATGCCGTTACGGACAGTCTGCCCTCCCTGGTGCTTCATTATACCAGTCGGGATGGTGAAGAGGGCTTTCCGGGAAATCTTGTGGTGCGTGTGCAGTTTACACTGGACGATGACGGAACCCTGCATATTGTATACGATGCGGCCACAGATAAACCTACGCCACTCAATCTGACCAACCACAGCTATTTTAACCTGAGCGGTAATGCCGCCCGAAATATTCTGGACGACCAGCTCATGATTTTTGCCGCAAAATATACGCCGGTAGACAGCACACTGATTCCGACCGGAACGCTTACACCCGTGTTTGGCACAGCATTCGATTTTATGCATGCCACGCGCATCGGTGCAAGGATTTCGGAAGTAAAGGGCGGTTACGACCACAACTGGGTGCTGAACCGCAACAATGTACAGCTACAACCTGTGGCGCTGTTGACCGATCCGGTGACGGGCAGAAGCCTGGCCGTATCCACGACCGAACCCGGACTCCAGTTTTATACTGGCAACTTCCTGGACGGAACACTGATCAACCGCGATGGAAAACATATCGGACAGCACGCGGCGCTCTGCCTCGAAACGCAGCATTTTCCGGATTCGCCCAATGAGCCGGGCTTTCCTTCGTCCATCGTGACGCCGGGTCATCCTTATCACAGCGAGACGACTTACCGGCTGACCGTTGAAAATAAATCCAGATGAATGTGCGGCGTAATCTCGTGCTCTATACGTCGTTGCTGATCATTTTTGGCGCCGCGATATACTGGCTGCTGCATACAGGAAATAACCTTCATCCAAAATTACAATCCGCCGGACCGACCGCCGGCGCACCAGCAGCCGGTTTGCTCGATTCATTTAGGCCCGGTGTCACCGCTGCTTTTCCAACCCTGTTGTTGCAGGTAGTGCTGATCATCCTGCTGACGCAATTACTGGGTACATTGTTCCGCCGCCTGGGACAGCCGGCGGTGATCGGAGAAATTGTTGCCGGTATCCTGCTCGGTCCGTCATTGCTGGGCTGGGTATTTCCCGGCGCCTTTCAGTTTATTTTTCCGCCCGCGTCGATGGAAAACCTGCGCTTTCTGAGCCAGATCGGTTTATTGCTGTTCATGTTTATCATCGGCATGGAACTCGACATGAAACTGATTCGCAAACAGGCTTTCGACGCCCTGGTAATCAGTCATGCAAGCATCGTGATTCCTTACACGCTCGGGATTGCGCTGGCATTTTATTTATACAGGGACTATGCGCCACCAGGGATTCCGTTTTTGCCTTTCGCGCTGTTCATGGGCATCGCCATGAGCATCACGGCATTTCCCGTGCTGGCGCGGATCATCCGCGAGAAAGGACTCAGTGAAACCAAGCTGGGTGTGCTGGCCATTACCTGCGCCGCTTCCGACGATGTCACCGCCTGGTGTGTACTCGCGCTCCTGGTGGCGTTCCTGAAATCCGGCGACGCCACGCAGGGTTTGATCACCATTGCCGCCGTATTGATCTATGCCGCCATCATGCTGGTTCCGGTGCGACTCCTCATCAAAAAAATCTACGCACGATATGTATTACAGCGGATCGGCTATCCGATGCTCATGGCGATCCTTTTCAGCATGCTGCTATTGTCTGCATACTGCACGGAAGTGATCGGTATCCACGCTTTGTTCGGCGCTTTTCTGGCGGGAGTGATCATGCCGCGGGATCCTGCCATCCGCGAACGCATCACGGGCAGGGTGCAGGACATTACCCTGGTGATGCTGTTACCGATATTTTTTGTTTTCACCGGGTTGCGCACACAGGCGGGGTTGCTGAATACGGCTTCGGGATGGATTGCTTTCGTCCTCATCCTGGTCACGGCCGTTCTCGGCAAATTCGGGGGGAGCAGTCTTGTTGCGAAGATGCTGGGACATAGCAGTCGCGACAGCCTGGCGCTCGGTGCGCTCATGAACACCCGCGGACTGGTTGAACTGATCGTACTGAATATCGGGCTCGATATGGGTATCCTGAGCTTGCCGGTATTTACCATGCTGGTGCTGATGGCCCTCCTGACGACCATGATGACCAGTCCGGTCCTGAATCGGATCGCGCGCAGGTAGAAGCCGGTAATTTCCTATTTTCACCGAAATTTCCCTGCATGTTGAAATATGCTTTGCTAGCCACCGTGTCATTGTTATTTTTTAAAACACAGGCCCAGCCCGGGCCGAAAAAAGACAGCTATCAGTATTTTATAGACCTGAACAATGTGGACAGCGATGAGCTTCACATCGACCTCATCCCGCCAAAACTCAGCGGCAGTACGGTCAACTATCACATTCCGGCCATCGTACCGGGTACCTATGCCATCTACGATTTCGGAAGATATGTGGCCCACTTCAAAGCCTACACAAAAAAAGGGGATACCCTGGCGGTGATAAAACCGGATGTCGACACCTGGACGATCAGCCACGCGGAAAAACTATACAAGATCAGCTATACGATCGATGATACCTGGGACAGTCCCCAGATCAAGGGCGAGAAAATTTTCGAACCCGCCGGAACCAACTTTGAAGCGAAGAAGGATTTCATGATCAACATGTTCGCTTTCGCCGGGTATTTCGACGACACAAAAAAATATGCCTACGAGGTGACTTTTACCAAGCCGGTAAATTTTTATGGCGCCACGGCCCTGGTGCCCGTAACATCCACCGCCACGATGGAAAAGTATGTGGTTGGTGATTACCATTCCCTGGCAGATGCGCCCATCATGTTCACGGTGCCCGATACCGTAGTGCTGAAGATCGGCGGCGCAGATATTCTCATTGCGCTGTATTCTCCCAATAAGAAATTTTCTGTCGACAGCCTGGCGACGAAAATGAAAGTGATGCTGGAAGCGCAAAAGGAATATCTTGGCGGTACACTGCCGGTAAAGAAATACGCTTTCATCATTGCGCTGTCTGACCGGCCGAATATTTTTGAATACGGCGCGCTGGAACACAGTTATTCATCTTTCTATTTCCTTCCGGAAATGTTTTCACAGGAGAAACTGGCAGAGTCGGTGATCGATGCCGCATCCCACGAATTTTTCCATATCCTCACACCACTCAGCATCCACAGCCATGAGATCGGCGACTTCGATTTTTCTCATCCCGTGATGTCAAAACACCTCTGGCTGTATGAAGGCATGACCGAATATGAGGCGCAGCATATGCAGGTGAAATATCACCTGATCGGACTGCCTGAATTTTTAAACCGCTTCAGTACGAAAATCACCACCAGCAAATATTTCAACGATACGCTGCCGTTCACTGTCATGTCGCTCGGCGTGCTCGACAAATACAAGTTTCAGTTCATCAACGTGTACATGAAAGGCGCACTGATCAATTTTTGCCTGGACATCAAACTCCGGCAATTGTCAGGGGGTAAATACGGCACCCAGGACCTGATGCGCGACCTGTCCAAACGTTACGGAAAGGACCGGGCCTTTAACGACGCGGAATTATTCGATACAATCACCGCGATGACCTATCCGGCCATCCGCCAGTTTTTTTCAGACTATGTGGAAGGATCGAAGCCCTTGCCATTTCTGGAAACCTTTGCAGCGATCGGGGTGGACTATTTTCCGAAAATGACTGTGAACAGCCTCCGGCTGGGAATCGAATTTAATCCAAGCGATTCTTCCGGCCACCCGGTGGTGGTGGGTACCAGCCGGGCCACCGTCTTTGGCAGTAAACTCGGGCTGCAGATCGGCGACCAGTTGCTATCTATCAATAATGTACCGATCAAGGCCAATGGGGTGAGCTCTACGATGGACAGCCTGAAATCCGTGCTCAAGGAAGGGGATGATTTCAATATGCAGGTGGTCCGAAAGGACAGCACCGGCAAAAAACAGCCCGTATCCATCCGCGAAAAAGTGATGTTCGTCAAAACAGAAAAAGTCAATGTGCTGCAGGAAATGACTTCGCCTACGGCCGATGAACTGGCCCTGCGCGCCGCCTGGCTCAATACAGCCCGGTGACAGGTTCTGTTAAAAAATACATAAAGCCCCGGCCGAAACCAAACCTTGATTTGTTTGCCCGGTTAATCATGGTAATTTCCAATCATAACCTGTGACTATGGACCTGCAAACAAAAGCCGGATTAAAAAAAATGATCGGAAGCCTGATGCTTTTTGCATCAGGCCTTCTGTTTTTGGCTGATAAGCCGGCAGATGTCCACCACATAGACGCCAGTTCCTATCGCCTCGCTTATTTTGCCCGTTTATACGACAGTCTTTCGCTGGGAAGTCTCGGTCTCACCCGGGAAGCCTATGGCGAAGCGATGCAGGGTTTTGATCGTTTGCAGAGCAGCGGGGCGATAAAAAATCAGCGCGTGATGTCCATCATTGATTTCAGCCTGCCCTCTTTCGCCAAACGCCTCTTCGTCATCGACCTCGTGTCAGGAAAATTGCTGTTCAATACTTTCGTGGCCCATGGTCGCAATTCGGGGGATGCTTTCGCTACCAGTTTTTCCAACCGGCCGAACAGCCTGCAGAGCAGCCTGGGATTTTATATCACCGGTGATACTTATCGTGGTCACCATGGTTATTCGCTTCGCCTGCAGGGGATGGAGCCGGGCATCAACGACCAGGCATTCAGCCGCGGCATTGTGATGCATGCCGCCCGTTATGTGAGCGATGCGCAGGCCCGCAGGTATGGGTATATCGGCCGGAGTGAAGGTTGTCCCGCCATACCCGCTGCACTCCATCGTGCAGTGATTGAAAAGATCAAGGACGGCAGCTGCCTTTTTATTTATAGTCCGGATAAAACCTATTCAATCCAGTCAGGACTTTTACAGCCGGCGGCCTGATTCAACACCGGAAGGGTATATTTGCCGCACAAACGATTTCATTGGCAAAACATACCCTGCACGGCCTCGACCACCTGAGGGCCTTCGCAATTTCCTTTGTATTATTATTTCACTATCGCATTTTTGGTCATCCGGCGTGGACGGAATTGCCCGGCAAATTTGGCTGGACCGGCGTCGACCTGTTTTTTGTGCTGAGCGGTTTTCTCATCTCGTCACAGTTGTTTGCCCAGATTAAAAATGAGGGCAGTTTTTCCCTGCGGGTATTTGTGATCAAACGTTTTTTCAGGATCGTACCGGCTTATCTCGCTGTGCTGGGTCTCTACGTTTTTCTGCCCGTTGTAAGGGAAAGGGAGGCCCTGCCTGCACTCTGGAAAATGCTGACCTTCACCCAGAACTACGGATTGAATATTCATACCAGCGGCACTTTTTCCCATGCCTGGTCGCTTTGTATCGAAGAGCAGTTTTACCTGTTGCTGCCCTTGTTACTGCTTGGATTATTATACTGGAAGGGATTCAGCAAAGGAAAATACATACTCGCTTTTCTCTTTGCCTTCGGGATCTTCATCCGCATCTGGAGCTGGAACCATTTCATCCAGCCAAATATCGGCAGCGACGATTTATATATTTTCTGGTACAAGCATATCTATTACGTGCTCTACACCCGGCTGGACGGATTGCTGGTGGGTGTTTTTATCGCAGCCTTGCTCGCTTACCGCCCGCAGTTTGTCTCCCGGATCTCCGGATTCGGAAATGCGTTTCTGGTCGCAGGCCTGCTCGTGCTGGCAGCGGCCTATTGGATTTGCATCGAAGAGCGTTCCTGGCCGGCCACGGTATTTGGTTTTCCGGTAATAGCGCTGGGGTACGGACTGATGGTGCTCGGGGCGGTGATGCCGTCGAGCGTATTGTACCGCTGGCAGTCCCGGTTTACGGCGAAGCTGGCAGCCATTTCCTACGTACTTTATCTCAGCCATAAAATAGCGATCCATCTTACGCAACTCGTCGCAGGCAAAGCGGGAATGGACATTAAAAGCAATGCGGTGATCCCTTTGTCTATTGCCGGCACGCTGATCGTGGCGCTTCTGCTGCAGCAGGTGGTGGAAAGACCGTTTTTGAGGTTGAGGGGTAGGTTGCTGAAAGGGTAGGTTTTGTTTCACGCGACGGCGCGGCGGTCTTCTGATTCACGCAAAGACGCAAAGGATAAGAGTTGTGTATTGAAGATCATGATCAAGGCGCGAAGAGCGAACGCTTTGCGCCCTGGCGAACCTTGGCGTCTTGGCGTGAACCCGTTGCGCATCCGTTGCGGCGTCGCGTGAAGTAAACTGTTAGAATCTAATCACCACACTCGCCCTCTGCTTCTTCCCTTTGCTGATCTTCCACACAGGGCCTGATCTGATCAGCCGTTCGGCTTCGGCATCATGTGCATCTGAAACCGATTCCTCGATGCGGAAATCGGACAATCTTCCATCGGCAGCTACAATAAATGAAATCATTTCTTCGCCGTGCAGCGTACTGTCGAGCTTATCAAAATTTTTATTATGGTCGAGATAGGCTTGAAAGGATTTCCAGCCACTCACAGGAAATGCCAGCATGTTTTTCACCGAGTCGGGAACCATCGGGGCGGGTTTAACAGAGGTCACGGATCCTGTAAGCTCGCGCTCGCGGGTGGTAGCATAGCCCGTAACCACCACGTCATTCAATGATTGGGAACTGGGCTTCAGGGCGATTCGGTTCTGCGAGCTGTCAGCAAATCTTATGTGGGCTTTCCGCGACTGATATCCTACGGCAGATACCTGAACGATACTGTCGGCATGGTGCAGGTAAAATGAATAATATCCATTTTGATCTGTTGTGGCGCCCCGATTTTTCCATTGGATGGATGCGCCTGCGACCGGATTGCCGGCGCTGTCCGTAACCTGGCCCCGCACATACCGTTCTTTATTTTTCGCACTGCTGATGGAGAGGCCAGAAACTTTTCCCTCAAGCCTTCGTGCCAGCTCTTTGTCAGCCACCAGCGCGCTATCGGCTTGTACTGAAACCGTGTCGAATGCGCGAGATAACCGGCTTTCGGCAACGGGTGAAGCCTGGGCAATTCCAGGTAGGCTGATCTTCTTTTTTACATCCGGCGCCGATGCTTTTGATTTTTCCGGTGCAGGCGCAACATCCACCTGTGCAGCCGACGGCGAAACGCTGTCCGTCGTTTTTTTGGGTTCCTGCCGGCTGGCAATCACCGGCGTCGTTATTTTTTCCGAATGGCGAAGCAGGATATAACCTGATACCCCCGCCACGCCAAGAATCAGTACAGCAGCAGCAGCCAGCCACCATACCGGCAGCACGCGTTTCCGGTGGCTCGGCATTTTCTTTTTTAATTCGAGTACGTCATTGGTAAAGTTAAATGCCGGATCTTTTTTTACCTGGTTTTCCAATCCCTCGATGGCATCCGCCAGGAACGGATCTTCCAGTGCCGCTTTCTCGATGGCATGACGCTCCGCCGCGCTGAGTTCCCCCCGGGCATACTGCTCAAGCATGCCGGTGGAAAAACGAACCGTATTTTTTTCATGCTCACTCATTCGCCGCACGAATTGATTTTTGTTCCATACAAATTTTCAGGTTTCTCCGCCCGTTCTGGATCAGGCTTCGCACTTTTTCCGATTCCTGTCCCGTGATCACCGCTATTTCCTTATAAGACTTCTGTTGATAATAGAATAATTCCACACTGGCTTTCTGCGCCGGCGCCAGCCCGTTCAGGCAGTCCGACAATTCCTGCAGGCGCTGCTCGCCGGCCATCACGTCCTCCAGATGCGATTCTTCCGTCATTTGCATACGGTCCGCATCAAAATCCACGATTTTTCCTTTGGCCCCCGACCGCAACTGCATCAGGCAGTGATTTTTGGCGACGGTGAACAGCCATCCTTTAAAATAAGTGACGGGGTGTTTTTGCAGTTTGGGAATCAATGATTCAAAGATCGCCATCACGGCATCTTTGGCCGTTTCCGCATCCGGCAGATATTTTAAACACACACCATAGACCAGGTCTATATAGCGCTGATACAGGGCAGATAAGAGCTCCAGATCGCCGGTGGACTGATACCGGCTCACCAGTTCCTGGTCGCCGGCATCCGGATCCGATATGTTTTTTAAAAATCCCAAAATAATTTATGCAATGTAGAAAATTACGGCATCTGGAAAGAAAATCAAATCATATGCGTTATTTAATTTCAGCAGGGATCCTCGCGCTGATCCTTTGTTTTGCGTTTCAATCGCCTCAGTCATTCACGGTACGTGGCCTGTTGCTCGATGCGCAGACGGGAAAGCCATTGAACGGCGTTTCAATTTCCGTTAAGGGAACCAGGTCAGGTACCGTGTCGGCGGCCGACGGCCATTTTCAACTTGTCGTAAGTGCATTGCCGGTACGGCTGCTTATTACAGCCGTGGGATACGATGCGAAGGAGGTCCATGTGAAAGATACAGCCAGAGTTCTCACCGTTCGCCTGAAAACTTCCCGAACCGCGTTGAATGAAGTGATTGTGACTGGATATGGCGTCGCGAAAAGAAAAGATGTTACCGGATCGATCAGTACGGCAAGTCCGGGTCTTTACGTTGACAAATCGTTCAATGGACGGGCCGCCGGTGTCGCGATCGAAAATATGCCTTCGCCGACAGTAGGATATGAGCCGAATGACGCGGAAAGGATGACCAGCGAATTCGACCGGCGCAATCAGCATGGCGACACGACGAACTGGAATAGGGAAGGATATGATGAGCTGCCCGAAAACCATTTTTTAAAAGCCACCGACAACCCGCTCTCCACTTTTTCGATCGACGTGGATGGCGCATCTTATAGCAATGTGCGTCGATTTCTGCAAGGCGGTCAACTGCCGCCTCCCGGTTCCGTGCGCATCGAGGAATTCATCAACTATTTTCATTATGAATATCCGCAACCGACAGGGGATGACCCGTTTTCCATCAATACAGAAATGGCCGCCTGTCCCTGGAACAAACAAAATAAATTACTGATGATCGGGCTTCAGGGTAAAAAAATGGCAGTCGATAAACTGCCACCCAGCAACCTCGTTTTTCTGATCGATGTCTCCGGATCCATGATCGAGCCCGACAAGCTGCCGCTGGTGCAGGAATCGCTGCGCATGCTGGTGGATCAGTTGCGGGAGCAGGACCGCGTATCGCTGGTGGTATATGCAGGCAATGCCGGACTCGTGATGCCATCCACCAGCGGCATGGAAAAAGAAAAAATCAAAGCGGCCATTGACCGCCTGGAAGCGGGTGGATCAACCGCGGGCGGTGAAGGCATTCAGCTCGCCTACCAGGTGGCAAAGCAAAACTTTCAACCTAAGGGGAATAACCGGGTGATCCTTTGTACCGATGGCGATTTCAATGTCGGCGTCAGCAGCGATGCCGCACTGGAAAAACTGATCGAACAGGAACGCACCAGTGGCGTTTTCCTGACCGTACTCGGGTTTGGAACCGGCAACTACCAGGACAGTAAGATGGAAAAGCTGGCCGACAAAGGAAATGGCAACCATGCCTATATCGACAATATCAGCGAAGCCAAGAAAGTGCTTGTCAGTGAATTTGGCGGCACCCTGTTCACGATCGCAAAAGATGTGAAACTCCAGGTGGAATTCAATCCGGCCAAAGTACAGGCCTACCGCCTGATCGGTTATGAAAACCGGATGCTCGCCAAAGAAGATTTCAACAACGATAAAAAAGACGCGGGCGAACTCGGCAGCGGCCATACCGTTACGGCCATTTATGAAATCGTTCCCGCCGGTGTTCACAGTCCGTTTATCGAATCGACCGATCCGTTGAAATACCAGCAGATGCCCGGTATGCTGCCGGTGGTTTCAAGCGAACTGGTCAATATCAAATTCAGGTACAAAAAGCCGGACGGAGATACCAGCCGGCTGATCGTTCATGCCGTCACGGACGAACCTGCGGCCTTGTCGGCCACTTCGGATAATTTTCGTTTTGTGTCAGCCGTGGCCCAGTTCGGCATGCTGCTCCGGCATTCCACGTTCAGCGAAGATGCTTCTTTCAGGCAGGCACTGAACCTGGCAAAAGGCGCCCGCGGGGCCGATGACGCCGGTTACCGGAAAGAATTTATTGACCTGGTTTCAAAAGCGATGTCCTTGAACAAGGTGGAAGACAAATCCGGTCAGACGGATGATCTGGGGATCAATAATTAAACAGCGCCGCTGGCGGACAATATTTTTTTATGATGTACATTGACAGGACAATTATATTAAACCGATCGAAATGCTTTCATATAACAGACGACGATTTATCCAGGTCACGGCCGCCACCGCGGCCCTGGGTATAGTCCGGCCATGGAAAGGGGCAGGGCATTCCGCCCGGAAACTTTCATTCTCCACCCTGGGTTGTCCGGCCTGGACTTTCCAGGAGACCATGACTTTTGCCAGGTCCAACGGATACCAAGGGCTTGAGTTCCGGGGCATCCACGGCGAACTGGATCTGAGGAAATGTGTGGAATTCAGTCCGGCGAATATTTCTTCGTCCAAACAGCAGATGAGCGATCACCAGCTGTCCTTTGTGGATCTTGGATCTTCGGCAGAAATGCATCATGCCATCCCCGCCGAACGGGAGAAACAACTAGGTGAGGCGAAAGCGTACATTGATCTTGCCCACACACTCGGTTGCCCGTTTATCCGGGTATTTCCCAACACACTTCCGCAGGGAGCAGAGCGCGCGGCCACGGTGGAGCGCATCGTTTCGGCCCTGCTTGAACTCGGTGACTATGCCAAGGGAACCGGGGTGAGCGTTTTGCTGGAATCTCATGGCGATTGCGTTGCGTCTGCAGATCTGTTATACATCATGCAGCAGGCAATGCATCCGAATACAGGGATGATCTGGGATGTATGCAATATGTGGACGGTGACAAAAGAAGCTCCCGCTGATGTATATGCGAAACTCAAACCTTATATCCGGCATACGCATATCAAAGACCTTAAAATGCCGGACGGGAAAATCCAGTATGTGGAAATGGGAACAGGCGATTCACCGATTGGCGATGCCGTGCGGCTGCTGGATGCCGATGACTATCCGGGATACTATAGTTTTGAATGGGAGAAGCTATGGCATCCGGAGATCGGGCCCTCAGAAAGCGCGCTGGGGCATTTCCCAAAACAGATTCAGGCTTTCTTCTGATGGGCAGCCGCATTGGGAAGATAATGGGCGATGGCCGTTTGAATCAGGGCTTCATTGTTTTGAGCCGGTTGTCCCGAAGGGAGTAACAGCGCGTCTTCAAACCCCATGCGGGATTCATAGGTTTTCTTCGCCGCGAGGGCAAGCAGGGGCCACGCAGTTTCGTCTACGCCATGCAGCAGCACGGTCTGACTGGAAATTTCCCCCAGCAAAATTTCTTCGATCGCTTCAATGCAGGCGATGGCTTTTGCGAGATCCTGCGATACGGGTTCAATCAATATACGGAAGCAGTGACACAACATGCCCGACTGTACGAAAGCCCGCGCGGCGTCGGCATCCCGGATCCCCGCTTCAATGCGAATTCCTTTTCTGCGCAACGCAAGCACCACATGTTCGAAACCTTCCTCATGTCCGTTCACTGAAACGTAGTCGGGCAGATAATCCCAATGCCTGATCGCGTCGATCCGTTTTTCGGGATCCGGCTGTATCCATTCGCCGGTGCTGATACCGACCGGCACTTCCGGCAATACTTCATTGATGGCTTTTACCTGCACTGATACATCGGCTGCGGAAAGGCTTTCCAGACCAACGGCATTGCGTACGTGAAAATGAATGGAATCCGCTCCGGCCTCTACACACCGTTTTGCCGCGCTGACGATCGCCGAGGTGGAGACGGGAATCGGCTGCACGAGGGCAGGGTTTCTGGCGCCGTTGATGGCTGCCTGCAGACAGGGCTGTATGGAATGTATTAATTGAATAGGATGGTTGTTGGTGTTTTTCCGAATGCCGGTATGGTAAAATTCGGGAACTGATTCTTTCTTCTAGTATATTTTTTTAAAATGGGAACATCTGCGGTCGCATTCCCCTCTATGCTAAGTGCTTCCATGTATAGACATATGGAAAGTACAATGGAGCAGGGCAAAAGGTATACCAGGGACCGGGATTCTGGAATGCGTGAGATTTTTGGAATGTGTATCAAACGAGATGGATATTCTATCCAGTTCGATTTTTGCGAATGCCAATCAAAGCCAGGTGAACGGATCGTTTGATGGTAAGTGTTGGATCGGTATACCGGGAACGATGGGCTTCAGCCAGTCCGCCACCCATTCCATGCCCGGTTCCTCGCTGATCGTGTGCCCGAGGATAATGAGGGCTGTATTTCCACCGAGCAGATGACTGTCGCGGACGTATTCTGCCGTTTCCCATTCGGACACTTCGCCGACGATCAGCACATCGGGCTGCAGGTTTTCGGCCATGGATATCTGTGTTTGTCCGCCGGATGCGCCCGGCAGCAGGGCGATTTTGCTGCAGGAATGTTGCAGATCACCAATGACTCTTACATGGTTTGCGGAGAGCGATGTTTTTAACCGGGCCGCGAGGCCCTGCAACGACAGGGGCGGGATCGTCAGCAGTCGCTCTTCGTTCACCATATATGGGACCCAGTTCATTTTTTTGCATACGCCGTAAAAGATGGCGTCTGGTTTAAGCGAATGGCAATAGTCATGAAAACGCCAGATAGCGATATCGTATTTGTCGAGCAGCGCCAGTTTCTGTTCCAGCACGCGGTTGCTTTTAATATAATGGAGATCGTCGCGGTGATTGTAAAACGAAGGCTCGTGGGCGATGATGAAATTCGCCGATTTTTTATGCGCGGCTTCTATCACGGCGATGGTCGGGAACATGGTGGTCACGATCCCCGACACCCGCTGATCGCCTTTTCCGTGTTTGATGGTATCGACCGTATCCGGAATCGGTTGCAGGGCGCCTGCCACCAGGATGGCATCGATGACTTCCTGCACCGTCATGTCTTTTTTTGATGGCTTGTCGGGATGATCCGACCAAGCGGACCGGCCCAGCAGGTGAAGCGCACCCGCTGATTTCAGGCTGTCAAGGATGAATTTCCGCCGGTTGGGATCGTTTGTCATTTTCATGCAGGCTGTTGTTGGTGCGTTTATTTACTCAATGCTTAAATATCTGTTTTTTCCGCTATTCCTTCAACAAAATACCATTCGGTATATTTGTGATCCCGGAAAAGGGGCGTAAATTTGCGGATTATGAAAAGAGTTGTCATCACCGGTCTCGGCGCCATTTCGCCGCTCGGCAATACCTGGCAGGAGTCCTGGTCGAATATCGTGGCGGGCAAAAGCGGCGCCGCTCCTTTAACAAAATTCGATACGTCGAAATTCAAGACCCGTTTTGGTTGTGAAGTAAAAGGATTTGACGCCACCCTATACCTCGAAAAAAAAGAAATAAAAAAATACGATCTGTTTTCCCAGTATGCGCTGGCGGCCAGCGATGATGCCATCCGCGACGCAGGACTGGATTTCGCTTCCATGTCACCGGAAGAAAGATATGAAGTGGGGGTGATCTGGGCATCCGGCAATGGCGGCATCGCAACGTTTGAAGACCAGGTGAAGGATTTTTACCTGGGAGATGGCACGCCACGGTTCAACCCTTACTTTATTGCAAAGATCATCGTCGACATCGCGGCCGGCGCCATCTCCATCCGGCATGGATTATACGGCCCAAACTATTGCACGGTATCTGCCTGCGCTTCGTCCAACACGGCGCTGATCAATGCCTTCGATACCATCCGGCTTGGAAAAGCCAGCATCATGATCACGGGCGGATCGGAAGCGGCCATCACCCCTGCGGGTGTCGGCGGATTCAGTGCGTCGCAGGCTCTTTCGAAAAATAATGAATCTCCTGAAACGGCTTCGAAACCCTTCGACCGCGACCGTGACGGTTTTGTGATTGGTGAGGGCGCCGGCGCCCTCGTGCTGGAAGAGCTTGACCACGCGTTGCAGCGGGGCGCCAAAATCTATGCGGAAGTGGTTGGAGGCGGTATGGCCGCTGATGCCTGGCATCTGACCGGCACGCATCCGGAAGGGCTCGGCGCGCGGCTCGGCATGCAAAAAGCGCTTGCAGATGCACAACTGCAGCCAGGCGATATTGACTACGTCAATGCCCATGCGACGTCTACGTCCATTGGTGATCTCAGCGAACTCCAGGCGATCTATCAGGTGTTTAAGGAAAAGCCGGTAGCAGTCAGCGCCACCAAATCGATGACCGGCCATCTGCTGGGTGCCGCCGGCGCGATGGAAAGCATCATTTGTGTGTTATCCGTGAAAGAAGATGTGATCCCACCGACCATCAATACGCAGAACCTCGATCCGCAGGTGCCGGAAGGATTGAGGATCATCCTGGGAAAAGCGGTTTACCAGCCTGTCAGGTATGCGCTGAACAACACCTTTGGATTTGGCGGCCATACGGCCACATCCATCTTCAAGAAATACGAATAAAAACCGTCAACGCGGTTATTATCCTTCCAGTGGAGAAATCCGGATGAGATCCTGGTCGTCCAGGGCAACACGGTAATATTTTTTCGGACCGGTATCCGTTGCATAGTCTTCAAACCTCTGCTCGGTGCCTTTCAGGTAGGTCACCAGCTGCGGGTTGTCCTGAGTAAATTTCTCGGAACTTGTATCATACCAGCGTTCCAGTTCATCATACCGGCTGGCGAGCGCAGCATCGTCGTCGTGCGTACGCGCCGTATAAGTGCTCTTTACTTTTTCGTATTCCCCGATTTTTGCTTCCAGCCCGCTGTATTCATGCATCGCTTTAGCGATCATTTTCCTGACTACCTCTTTATCCATCGATCAAAATTTGACGACAAGATAAAGCATTCCATTGACGACTATGGTGGCAACAAACCTTTTCCGGCGCTGTCACAGAACAACACTAAACCCGACGCCTACAAAATTCAGTGATTCGGTATCGCTGAGGCTTGACCTGAAGCCGAAGGTATTTTGCGTAATGTTACTGACAGGACCGTCCTGCTTTTCATGCAGGTAGTTTATGGAAACGATATTCGGGATGAGTAATTCGAGGTATAGCTTTTTATAAACCCGGTAGGATAGTCCTGGTGCAAGGCCAATCTGAACGCTTGAATTGCGGAAAGTGGTCTGGATATTCTGCTGATCGTCTCTGTCGGTCTGTTTGCTGTAGGTAAAGCCCGCATCCGCTTCCAGAAAAAAGTAAAAGTCTTTTGCGAGGTTTTTATACCGGCGAAAAAATACGCCTGCCGAATAGGTATGAGCGGAGGTATTGGGATAGGCAAGCATAGTATTATTGGTTTCGGAATACGGAGCATATTGCAATAAAACACCCCAAAAAGAATTGTCGTTGAAGGCCTTGCCCACCTTGATATTAAAATCGGCATTTTTTGACTGCTCATCTGGTTGTGCTGTGCTGAAGGACGATTTGTAATTGGCAAACTGAATGTCGCCACCTAAAAAAACTGATCCTTTTTGTATCTGCGCGCTAACCATTGGGCTGGCCATCAGCATACAAAACCCGGCCACAATAAACTTTGGGATCAAATAATTGCTTTTCATGTGGAAGTAAAATGGTGAAAAAATGAAGACAAATGAATATACGGATTTGGTTCGGTAGCAACCGGGTCGCCGATGAATCATCGGCCAACCGCATTATTTGTCAGGTGTAAACAGGTTATGAACCTTCTTCACGGGCGGGTACTACCGGATCAGCACCACCGAGCCTTTCCTTGTGAATGCCCCACCCGTGGCACATTCCATCTCAACGAAATAAACATAAGAGCCGGCGGGGGCATCCAGCCCTTTGTAATTTCCATCCCACCAGGAACCACGGTCACCGGCAATGAAATTATTTTTCTCAAATACTTTTTCTCCCCATCGGCCGAAGATCACCAGATGTTTGATGATGGAAATGCCGCGGATGGCAAACACATCGTTGATGCCATCATGGTTAGGCGTGAAGGCATTTGGAATGGCAACCTTATTTTCTTCGCAGTCCACTTTTACATCCAGTACATCCGAAGCCTGACAGCCATTTTGATTGGTAACGGTCAGCTTGTACTGGGTGGATGCCAGTGGTGTGCACAGTGTCGTTCCACAGTTGCTGCAGGCAAGGTAACTCGCCGGCGACCAGCTCCATACGGCTACGTCCGGACTTGCCGCACTTGTCAGCGTGGTATTTTCGCCGGCCCATAGCTGCACATCATTGCCCGCATTGACGGTCGGCAGGGAGAGAATCGTTACGGTGACATTTTTGTTTACCGGAAAACAGTCATGCGGGTCGGTCGCCAGCAGGCTGTATACCGTGGTAGTCTCCGGATTCGCGATCGGGTTGGGTATGCCGGTATTGCTCAGTCCTGTCGTTTCGTTGATCCAGGAATAATTCGTTTTGCCGCTCGCCGCCAGCTGCACGGATTTTCCGAGACAGATCGCCGTATCAGGCGTCAGTTGAAGATTTCCGGGTGGAACAACCAGCAGATTCACTTTGCCGCTGTCGCTGCATCCCATGGCATCCGCAATGCGGACCGTATAGGTCGTGCTCACTGCCGGCACGGCATATGGATTGGCAACGGATGGATTGCTGAGTCCGGCTGCGGGTGTCCAACGATAGGTATCGCCACCGGACGCGAACAGGGAGATGCCCGATCCTTTGCACAGGAAGGGATCGCTGGGTGTCACGGTCAATACCGGATTCGGCCGGACCGTCACCGTGGCGGGCGCTTCAGCACCCGTGGCACAGCCGTTCGCATCCTGCACGATCACGGCGGGCTGATAGACACCGGAAACGAGGTATTGGTGGGTGGAAGAATCGGTGGCGGCCGCCGAAACCGTCCCGTCTCCAAAATCCCAGGCATAACCTGCGATATCGGTGCCTTTCGCTTTCAGACCGACATTCGCGCCGATACATACTTCCAGCGGATTCGCTGCCAGCGTGGCGGCGGGCTGTTTGATAAATACGGAATCGATATAAGTACCGGTAAGTCCGTTATACCCATACACGAACAGGGTTACAATGTACTTGCCGGGTTTTTGGTAAATATGACTTGGATAGTTGACATTGTCTGCCGTGATACCGTCGCCGAAATCCCAGGTCACGCGGATATAATTCGATGACGTGTTGGTAAACGAAACCAGTTCCGGCGCGCAGCTGCCCGATACAAAACTTGTGTTGAAAGCAAAATTCGGATTGAAATTTCGCACGATGATCGTTACCGGTGTCGCGACGGATGCGCAGGGCAACGATGGATTGCTGGCCGACATCGTCACCACATAGATGCCCGGTATCGGATAAGTATGCGAGGGATATGGGTCGCTCGATGTATTGCCATCTCCGAAATTCCAGCTGTATACGGTGCTGCTGTTTCCGTAATCGTTGGTCGTGTTGTAAAAAGAAACATTGGTATTCAGGTGCACATCGGTGCCTGATGGATAGAACGATGCTTTCGGCCCGTTGACCTGCACCGGCAGGGTGTAAGGAATATTCGACGAACAGCCGGCCGCATCGGTGATCTGCATGCTTACATTGTAATACCCGGGATCTGTATAGACATGGGTGACAGTGCCGCCTTTTTTATTGGTAACGAATGTTCCGTCACCGAAATTCCATTGCCAGGCAAGGATGGGATTGTCAGCCGTCGAATGCGAGGTGTCCATCAGCGTTACCGGCGACTGGTAACATAATTTGTCGGCGATCACTTCAAAACCGCCGGTGGCGCCCTTCACTGTCAGCGGCATGAAGTTGGTCGTATCCTGGCATCCGAAAACGGCGCTGGTAAGAATATACCGCAGGTCTTTTTCGCCTGATTGAAAGTTGCCGATCGATTCGCTGTACGTCGTCGTCCATCGTAAGGGGCCACCCGAGCGGTAGCCGTTGAATGCTGTCAGGTCACGGTATTGTTCAGCCTGAATTCCATAGCTCGAATAATAGTTGTAGTAGTAAATATTATCGTCCGTCTGGTATGGATTCCTGTCGAGGTTCGCAATGCTGATGGTTTCAGCGCCATTGGCGCAAACGGAAGGCTTCGACCCCGTAAGCGTGGGACTTTGTTTAACCAACACATATACTTTATTCTGGTCGTAGGCAGCAAGGGTGCAGGTGCCGTTGGTGGCCGTGAGGTAAACGGAATAGGTTCCCGTTTTTTTATACGTGTGTTTGATGCTGGTCTGATTGCCGGGTGTGGTGGCGGAACTGCCGTCTCCAAAATTCCAGGTAACGGTGCTGGCCTGTACGGAAGACTGTGTAAATGTAAAATCACCCCGCGTGCCGTCACAGGTGGGGTCTGAGTGGCCGTTGAGCACCGCGAAGGGCGGTTTCACGGTGATTTTTTTCGTAATGCTGGTATCGCAGCCTCCGATATTTCTCGCATACAGGGTGACGTTATAATCTCCGGCGGCGCCGAAGGAATGGCTGGTGGAAGCGCCGGCATACTGGGGTCCTCCGCCGTCTCCGAAATCCCAGCTGTAACTGTTGATGTCGGATATATTGGCCGTGGTAATGAAGTTTGCCGCATTGTTGCCGCAGACGGGATTGGGGGACGGATTAAAATCAACTTTTATTTTCGGATCCACGACCAGGGTACTCGTAAACGTGGTGCCGGTACAGCCGGCCTGCGTGGTATAGTCGAACCGGACGGTATATTTCCCGATGGCGGTGAAGGTATGCGTAGGAGCGGGGTCGGTGGAAAAACTGCCATCTCCAAACGTCCATTTCAGTGTTTTGAGCGGATCGCTGCTGTTGATGCCGAAACTGGCCGTGAGTGCTGTTACACAGGTAGCCAGCGTGCCCGTGGCATAGACACTTACGGGAACGGGTGGGTACACCGGATATTGTATAAAAGAACTGGTGCCGGTGCATCCGTTTACGGTGGTATAATTTACTGTTACCGTATAAGTCGATCCGTTGTTCTTAAAGGTATGGGTTGGATTTTTATCCGTCGACACGCCGCCATCTCCAAAGCTCCACTTCGTGATCGTCAGTGGCTCTGAAGAGGTCGTTGAAAATGTATTCGTCATGAGGGAAGCGCAGGATGAGAGTGTGGCTTGTCCACCGCCGACATATACCGTCGGTCGCGTGATGGTTACATATTCAGTAGTGTTGTTTGTACAACCCGCGGCATTGGTTACGCGCAGAAAAACATTGAATGTGCCGTCGGAAGTATAGGTGAAGCTCGGCGCCTGAAGCGTGGAACTGATCTGCGGATAATTATAATTATAATTGAAATCCCATTCCCATTTCACTGCATCCGGTGTCAGGTCCTTGAAATTGACTGGAACGGGAGAGCCGCATTTGCCGGTGATCGTCGAAAGAAATGCTGTTGCCACCGGTATATCTTTTATGGAAACCGTTTTACTCGCCGATTGCGGGCAGGTACCGAACGTATTGGCCAGCGAGACCGTATGATTTCCACTGGTATAAAAAGTATATCCCAGATTGCCAAAGGCGTATTGCGGCGTTCCATCCAACGACCAGACACTGTTGTCTGCGGCGGGCGCGCTGGTATTATTAAATACCACGGTGCTGCCATTGCAGATCGGCGCAGGTATATCGAAGGAAGTGCTGTAGCTGGCCACGTTGATCGGATTGGACTGCTGGTATACCTGCGTACATCCCTCCGAACTGTGCACGGTCAGCTGCACATTATAAAAACCTTTTTTGTTGAAGATGTGTTGCGGATTTTGCTGATTACTCGAACTGCCGTCACCAAAATCCCAGGTATAGGAAAGGGAGCCCGGACCATTGCTTGCGTTGATAAACTGGATCGGGTCGGTGACCAGGCAAAGGACTTTTTTATCGGCAGAAAAATTTGCGTTGAGCGCCTGAATGATCGTTACGATATTGGGTTTGGTGACACTGGCGTGGCAACCGAAATTATTGGTGACGGTGAGACCGACGGAAGCCGTGGTCATCGTCGCATAGGTATAAGACTGAACGCTGGTTGAACCGATTGCGGTACTGCCATCCCCGAAATCCCAGGCATAGCTGCTGATCGTTCCACTGCCGGGTGTGGAGCTGCTGCTGAAAACCACCGGGGCGCCGAGACAGGTTTTGGCCGGTGCCACGGAAAAATTCGCGACCGGCGTTTTGTATACGGTCACGGTTTCAGTATGACTCGACTGGTTCGCGCCGTCGGTGACCGTAAGGGTTACCGTGTATGTCTGTTCATCGTTGTAAATGGCGCCGCCATTGACTAGGGAGGAATGATTGCCGTTCCCAAAATCCCATTGATAGACCGTGTTCGCCGAGGCGCCGCTCGTTTGGTTGGTGAAGTTGACGACCAATGGAGCACAACCGCCTGTCTTATCAAGTGAAAAATTGGCTGTAAGCTGCGCGCTGACTGACTGCGAAGCCATAAGCAAGAGCAGCAGCAGCTGGCAAAACCTTCTGGTTGCGTTTTGGTACATGGGGTTGAAAGGGTTGAACCCGACCGGCAGCCGGCTGCAGAGGGTCTGATTCAGTAGCAATATATAAAGGGATTGCCGATATATCAATATGATAACGAATGAAACCGACGCTTATTTTCTTGATATTCATCAATTAAGGCAGGCCGGTAGTATGTTTGCAGCAACACATGAAAAAGACCATTATTCTGGGCATGCTGTTATGCGCAATCACCACCCAGGCACAGAACTCCCCGGCGCAGGTAAAAGAATACCTGAAAACTTTCCCGACCTATCCATTTTCGGACCCAAGTCCGTTGCCGCAGTTGTCGGAACTCTATCCCTATTTCCGGTTTGATGGATTTACGGATCAGGCGGTGCAGAAGAAGTGGAAAGTCGTGGAGTTGGAGAACGACTACCTACGGCTGCTGATCTTACCCGAAATCGGCGGCAAGATCTGGGCATCCATCGAAAAATCAACAGGACGTTCATTCCTCTATTACAATCACGCCGTGAAATTTCGCGACGTGGCGATGCGCGGACCTTGGACCAGCGGAGGACTCGAAGCCAACTATGGCATCATCGGCCACACGCCGAATTGCGCGACACCGGTGGACTACCAGACGCGGTCAAATGCCGATGGCAGCGTAAGTTGTTTTATCGGGTCGCTGGATCTGTTGTCGAACAGTTACTGGAGGATGGAAATCAACCTGCCAAAGGACCAGGCAGTTTTTACGACGCGTTCCATCTGGTACAATACCACGCCGCTGGAACAGCCTTACTATCATTGGATGAATGCCGGCCTGAAAGCAGCGGGGAATCTTGAATTCATTTATCCCGGAAACAAATATCTCGGACACAACGGGGAATACAGTGAATGGCCGATAGATAAATCCAATGGGAAGAACCTTTCATTTTACAAGGACAATGATTTCGGCGGCTACAAATCATATCATGTGTTTGGAAAATACACGGAGTTCTCCGGGGCTTACTGGCACGACGACGATTTCGGCATGGTGCGCTATGCGGCGCACGACGATAAGCCGGGCAAAAAAATATGGATCTGGGGATTATCGCGCCAGGGCATGATCTGGGATAAGCTGCTCACCGATTTTGACGGACAATATGTCGAACTCCAATCCGGCCGGCTCTTCAATCAAAATACGGCCGCCAGCAGCCAGACGCCTTTCAAACACATTTCGTTTGCATCTTACGGAACAGAACAATGGACGGAATCATGGTATCCGGTGATCGGCACCAAAGGCTTCGTGATTGCCAATCCGTTTGGAGCCTTAAATATCCGCTATAAAGACGGGTGGTTGAAAATATCCTTCTCCCCGGTTCAACCGATTCACGATACATTGTATACCAACGTTTCCGGTCATACGATCCGGCAATGCTTTTTATCGCTGCGGCCTTTGCAGCTTTACACTGATTCGCTCAAAATAAACCTGAACCCGGACAGCCTGCAGGTGATCCTGGGGAATCAGCTGCTCCGTTATGACGCCGCTGCATCTGCCGACAGTTTGTCGCGCCCCGTGGAAACCGTGAAAGTAGCCGGTGCACAAAGCGCATATGGTTTTTATGTGATCGCAAAACAGGCCGCCGACATGAAAAGCTATCCCGAGGCAGAAAGTCTGTTTGAGCGTTCGCTCGGTGCCGACTCCAATTTTTTACCGGCGCTCAGCGCCCTGGCGCAACTTTATTACCGGAATATGCGCTATGGGGAATCGCTGGCCCTGCTGCTGCGGGCTTTGCAGATCGATACCGAAGATCCGGCCGCCAATTTTTATTATGGACTCGTCAACGAAAAACTCGGCAGGGAAACCGATGCCCGCGACGGATTCGACATCGCTTCCCTCGATCCCGGATTTCGGAGCGCCGCCTGCACGGAACTGGCGCGGATCTATCTCAAAAGAAAAGAATATCCGCGCGCCATCGGGTATACGATGAAAGCCTTGGACGCGCACGCCAGCAATATGGAAGCCCTGCAGTTGCAGGCAGTGCTGTACCGGCTCTCGGGGCAGCAAAAAAAAGCTGAAGAAGTCCTGGAAACCATCGGCCGCTATGATCCCCTCAGTCATATCCTGCGATTCGAACATTATCTGTGGACACCGGACAAGGCCCATATGGATCTTTTTATTTCAGGTATCCGCTCCGAACTGCCGGCTGAAATTTTGCTGCAGACCGGCATCTGGTACCAGCAACTGGGATTATCGGAAACTGCGCTGCAGGTTTTTCGTGCGGGTCCCGCCAATGCGGAGCTGAAATTATGGATCGCCTGGTTGTCCGGTTCCGCAATCGATTTTCAGCAGCTTGATCCCGTGCGCTCATTTCCTTTCCGGTCCGAAACAGGCTGGCTGCTGGAAAATTTGATTAAAACAACGCCGCACTGGTTTCTTAAATATCAGCTCGCGCTGATTTACCAGGACCGCAACCGGCTCAAAGAATCCGCGCGCCTGCTTGCCGAGTGTAAAAATGAACCGGGCTTTGCGCCGTTTTATCTTTTCCGGTCGATGACCGGCGGTGAACGAGATAGCGTCTCCCGTCTGGCAGACCTTCAGCGCGCCGTGCAGCTCGATCCGCAATGGCGATACCAGAAAGCACTGGCAGAATATCATATCGCCCACCATCAATACGCCGCCGCGCAGTCCATTGCGGGGACTTACTACCGGTCACATACAACCGATTATATCATGGGCATGCTGTACGCCCGGACGCTCCTGCTCAACCGTCAATACGAAAAGGGCGACCAGGTGCTGTCGAAACTAAATATCATCCCTTTTGAAGGCGCGACGACAGGCCGTGAACTGTACCGCGAAGCAAAACTGATGCAGGCGGTAAAATGGATGAAAGAAAAATCATACGACAAGGCTTTGGGCTTTATCAGCCAGGCCAGACAATGGCCCGAACACCTCGGCGTCGGAGAACCTTACGCAAAAGAGGAGGACCTTCGCCTGGAAGAGTGGATGAGTTATGCATGTTATAAAAAGAAAAACGACACTGCGCAGGCCGACACGGCGCTCCGCGATATCCTGGCTTTTGAACCGAAAATAGACAATACGGTACCGAATTTTATTCTTGTCAATGCCGTGGTCAGTGCCTGGGCACATGATATCAATCACCAGGGGATTTCCGGGGCACAGTACCTGGAGAGCCAGCAAAAGCCCTGGGTGAGTGAGGAACAAATGAATTGGATGCGGGCTGCTTATGCGCGGGCGGAGGTATTGCCTGCGGTCACCACCCGCGAAAATGCCAACATGCGGATCATCGCTGCGCTGATACCGGTGATGAAATGACATCAGGGTTTCCAGCCACGGGAAGCGGCTTCTGACTGCAGCGCGACAAACCCCTGTTTGGCCGATCCGTCGTTGTTGCAAAGACCAAGACTCCGGATATATGCGGTAAATTTTTGTTCGACCGGCGTAGCATTGAGTCCATAGTATGCCGTTACGGCCTGCGACTCTGCATCAGACAAATCGTTCAGCCATAGAAAAGCAAGGTAGACCATCTGAGTTTCGTGTTTGTCCCAGCAGGTGAAAGTCTGATGCACAAAATCAGCCTGCGCCGCTTCCGATCCTCCACAAACGGCACTGGTGGCATAACCGAATTCCTGCAGCAGGATCTGCTGGTGGGGATGCATGGCGAACATCGTTTCCATATCAACATTCATCTGGGCCACAGGCTCCATGCTGAAATCGTTGTTCAGCGGATAATAGGTGAGGCATACCATATCCATCGCGGCATGCAGGGAATCGATGGGTTGGTGATTCACTCCAATCGATGCGCCCAGCGTTGTTTCGGAACCGACCAGCAGACTGTTGCCCCACAGCGAACGCGCATGCGCGCGGGCCGCCACGCAAAAACGGGTGTAGGCGGACCACTCTTCTGGATGCTGCGAGAAATAATTATCCACTTCATTTCCGATCAGCAGGTAACGCAATTGGGTGGACGCCATGCGCTGATGCAGTGTATCGAGCAACTGGTTAAACCGGCTGATCATCACCGGATCATCAAAGGCAAGCGATGCCAGGTCTGCCGGAATATCCCGGCGGTTAGCGGCAATCGGGGAGAGGCATAGCGAAAGCGACACCGGTTCATTGCTGTAAAATCCATTGATATCGCTCATGAGCCCCTGCGGATCGTACCCACTGCTGTCTTCCACGGCCGTCCATTGAAATGTATAGGGCACGCAATCCACCCCGGCAGATCTTGCCTGCGCATAGGCTGCCGGATAGGTTTGGCCCTGCGCCGCCGTGATGTGAACGCCCAGTTTTCTGGTGCCTTTATCGGGAACCGTCACTGATGGTCCGCCATTTTTGTTGCAGGACGTTATACCCGTAACCACGATGATCCAGCCCATCGAAAATGAAAGGGCGGGGGCTGATTTTATGGAACTGAACTTCATGGATAGCGGAACGATCCGGACCCATGGAATGTTGCTTTTTCAGGAAAGAATCTGAATGCTTATCTTTTCAAAAATGTGGCCGCATGCGGAAAGAATACCGGCTGTTGTATTTGCTGGCAGCCCTGAAATGTTTACTACCGTTCCTGATACAACATCCGGTGTACGAACCGCACCGCGATGAATTTCTCTATCTGGCCGAAGGCAGGCACCTGGCCTGGGGATTTATGGAAGTGCCGCCATTGCTTTCAGTCTTTGCGTGGCTGACCAATCTTTTGGGTGATGGATTTTTCTGGATCAAATGCTGGCCGTCCTTATTCGGAACTTTTACTTTTATCCTGGTCGGCCGGCTGGTGATTGCCCTGGGTGGAAAAAGTTTCGCGCTGCTGTTCGCCGTACTGCCTTTTATTTTTGGTGCCTATCTCAGAGTATTTTATCTCTTCCAGCCAAATGCACCCGAGATCCTTTGCTGGACGGCCATGGCCTACGGATGGATCCGGTACATTCAAACCGGTAAACCGGAAGGCATCTATATTGCCGGCATCGCAGCTGGCATCGGCATGCTGAGTAAATATTCCGTTTCATTTTATTGTATCAGCCTGATCGCAGGACTTTTGCTGACCTCGCAGCGAAAAGCATTGCTGAACCGGCATGTGATGTATGCCGGGCTGATCGCCTTTATTATTTTTTTACCAAACCTGTACTGGCAATATCAGCATGGCTTTCCGGTGGTCTATCATATGAAAGAACTGGAGCGCACCCAGTTGCAGTATGTGAGTCATACCGATTTTTTAAAAGATCAGGTGCTGTTGAATCTGCCCGGAATTTCTATTTGGATCGCGGGTCTGTGCTGGGTTAGTTTTTCTGCCGCGGGCAGGCCATATCGTTTTATCGGATGGGCAACCTTTTTTGTGTTGCTCATTTTGCTGGCAGGACATGGCAAGTCCTACTATGCCCTGGGCGCGTATCCGATCTTGTTTGGCTTTGGCAGCGTGGTGCTGGAAAGATGGGCGACAGGAAAAAAATATTATTTCCGTTATGCGCTGGTCATGCTGATCATCGTTCTCGGCTATCCTTATATTACCATTGGATTGCCGTTTTTACCGCCGCAGCAACTGGCGGATTATTATTCAAGGACCGGCATCGCCAGGAAAGCCGGCGCGCTTCGCTGGGAAGATTTACAAGACCATCCATTACCACAGGATTTCGCGGACATGCTTTCCTGGAAGGAGATGGCGACAAAAACGGCCGCTGTGTACAATCGGCTCGACAGCAATGAAAAAGCGCAGACCCTGCTGTTTTGTGATAATTACGGAGAGGCCGGAGCGCTGAGTTTTTACGGACCCGCCCTTGGACTTCCGCCGGCCTACAGTACCAATGCGAGTTTTTTATACTGGCTGCCCACTGGATTCCATTTTCAGCATCTGTTGCTCGTTACCGATGATACGGAAGAAATGCAACACGCATTTATCCATCAGTTTTCCAGCGCGAAGCTCGAAGACAGCATCTCAAATCCCTATGCGCGCGAATACGGTACGGAGATCATTTTACTGAAAAATGCGAGTGAGGTGTTCAGGTCCGCGATGCGGGATAAGATCAATAAAGAAAAATTAAAAACGACCGCGCGGGGCACCGGCCAGAAAATTGCGCCGAATCCCCTGGAAAAGGGTGGGAATCTGCATTGAGTGTACTATAAAGTAAATACGGAAAACATCCACCATCCGCACCGTCATCCTGAACCGTGCGGATACGCACATGCGTTAAATGAATGATTCGGCACTGGCGAAGGATCTCAGAACAACCTCAGTTGCCCTTCCCCCATTTCTTTTGTTTCAGGTGCATCGAAATTCGAGACGGCAATACCCAGCAGCCTTGTTTTTTTATCGGCCGGGTTGGTGCTGAGCAACAATTCCGTCGCAATGGCCAGGATCGTTTCCCGATCCATAACGGGCAGCGGCAGTGAACGGCTTCGGGTGATTTGTTTGAAATCGCTGTATTTGATTTTCAGGGTGATGGTTCTTCCGCCCAGGTCGTTTTTTACCATCCGGTTGTAGAGGATACGTGATATTTTCTCCAATTCGCGAATCATGTCTTCTGCCGTTTCCAGATCCTCGGGAAAGGTATCTTCTGCCGCCAAAGACTTGGTTTCGCGGTTTGGTTCTACCGGCCGGTCGTCGATGCCCCGGGATATGCGAAAATAGAATCGACCCGTTTTTCCGAAAAGCCGGATGAGCTCATTTTCATCCAGTTGTTTTACATCGAGACCGGTGTGGAGGCCCAGGCTTTTCATCCGCGCGGCCGTTACTTTTCCCACCCCGAAAAACTGCTCCACGGGAAGTTGTTCAATAAATAATTCAATGGAAGAAGGGCCGATGAATGTGAGGCCGTCAGGTTTGTTCATGCCCGAGGCGATCTTTGCCACGAATTTATTTACGGAGACACCTGCTGAGGCCGTGAGCTGAAGCTCGTCGCGGATCGCGAGCCGGATCGCTTTGGCAATATCGATGGCATATCCTATCTGCAGTTTGTCGTCCGTCACATCAAGATAGGCTTCGTCGAGTGAAAGTGGCTCGATCAGATCAGTATACCGGCGGAAGATGCTGTGGATCTGGGTTGACACCGCTTTATAGGCCTCAAAACGGGGCTTGACAAAGAGCAGTTCGGGGCACAGAAGCTGCGCTCTTTTCGACGGCATGGCCGAATGCACGCCAAAAGCCCGTGCTTCATAGCTGGCCGTGGCCACTACGCCGCCACGACCCTCGGGAGAACCGCCAACCGCAATGGGCTTGTGCCGGTATTCCGGGTGGTCCCGTTGCTCCACCGAAGCGTAAAATGCATCCATATCGATATGTATGATCTTGCGTATCGCCATCTCAGGGCCAATATTAGGGAAATACCAAGAAAACACTTAGTCTCATCAGAAAAGAAAAAGAACGTATTGGCAATCCTTTGGCAACAAAATGGATCGTTTTTTGTTTTATTGCAGTGCCGGGCAAAAACTGACCGTCCGGCGGCACCACATGATCATAATTCTTGCTTTTATTTTTCTTTGGTACGCGTCCCTTTTCGCCCAGACTTTCTTCCAGCATCGTTATGCCGCCCACGGCGCTTTTACCATGACGCCTTTTTGGGAAAAGGCATTTTTTGTACTCACCTGGCTCACGCAGGGACCGTCTTACCTGAGTCCGCGGACCTATGCCATCATGCACCGCATGCACCATGCTTACACCGATACCGAACTCGACCCGCATTCTCCTTCCTATTCGAAAAATGTGTTTGATATGATGTGGAAAACCCGGACGATCTATTCGGATATTTTCTCTGGTAAGACGATAGTAGAGGACAGGTTCCTGAAGAATTTGCCTGACTGGAACTGGTTTGACCGGTTTGCCCATTCCAGTTTCTCACGACTGCTCTGGACGGCTGTGTATGCCTGGCTTTTTTACCAGTTTGCCGGATTGTCGTGGCTCTGGCTGCTTTTCCCTTTTGCGCTGGTGCTGGGGCCGCTTCATGGCGCGATCATCAACTGGTATGCGCATAAATACGGATATACTAATTACAAACTCAAAAATACTGCCCACAACCTCTTCCATGTGGACGTACTGATGCTTGGTGAATCCTATCATAACAATCACCATCAGTTTCCCAGCTCAGTGAATTTCGGCCGGAAATGGCACGAAATCGACCCCGTTTTCCCCATGATCCGTCTGCTGGCAAAACTGCATGTGATCAAAATCAAACAAGCAGGGTAAAGCGGTTCCAATTTGATCACATTTCTTTATTAGGTAAGGATTGCAAGTCAGGCCAATTATTGCTATTTTGGGTAGCAATCGCTTTCTTATGAAATACTGCTTACCAATATTCTGTTTGCTGTGCCTGTACAGTTGTAAAAAAAGTGATGATGTCATTGCCAGACCACCGGTAATCCTCAGTCCGGTGCCCGTTTCCATCAGCACCTACTATCCCCAGTCACATGTAAATACTTATGAACAGTTCATATTTGGGTTGGACAGCCAGCTGGTGGTGATCCGCGCAGTGATTTACGACAGCAGTGCCGGAACCCCTTCGATAGACAGCATTTATACATCATTTACACTTCCCGGCAACAATCAGCCACCTACGGAGTATCAGCAGGAGTTCTACTTCCCCGGGAATTCACCCAGCGGCGCACATCATATATTGACCTATGCAGACGGCCAGGTTATTGTCGATTCAATTTCCAGCAGTGAGGCAAATGATTTCTCTGTGTATCATCTCTTAAGCAGGTATCCCGGGAATATAAATATCGAATGGTATTCACCCGATGCTTCGGCAGCTTCCGGTTATTCACTCACGCAGGTCGACAGCAGTACCGTAACAGCAGGAAACCTCCTCAATGAAGAAAATTATTCCGTGAGCAACGGGCAACAGGAATTCAATCATAGCAATCGGTGGACCTATGGCACGGAGCTTAACCCTTTATATAATCTGGGCCTTGCGTCCAACCTGGCTGGTCTCCTGTTGTTTAACAATGCCGGTGATTTCCTGTCTAAAAATTTGCCCGATCAATACACGGTAAATGGCAGCGATGTCACCACCTACACCTGGGTAAAGGATGCGCAGGCACGTGTGGTGCAGGGCGTGGGCAGTCTGAACGGCGTGCCATCTTCTGTCATCATCACGTATACGTATGGGCAATAGCGGCCAAGGTCCTTCAGCGCGCAATCCGCACCGTCATCCTTAATCGGCCGGGTAGCCCATCGGCGATTCTTTGAATATCCGCACCGGCAACGGCTCAGCATCAGGGTACTATGTCGTCAATATTCTTGCTGTCAACTCGTCGATTAGCAGGCGTAAGAAGACCAAATCCCACCAATCCCCCATTATCCCAGTAATCTCAGTCACCAAGTGATTTGCGCAACCGAATCATTGCGCGTATATTTGCAACCAATCAGTTGCTAATACCATGCGCAGAGATATTTTCCAGGCCATAGCAGACCCGACCCGCCGGGCAATCCTTGCCCTGCTGGCTGTACAGGCGATGACGCCGAATATGCTGGCAGAACATTTCGATTTCACCCGACAGGCTGTTTCCAAACATATCCGTATCCTCACGGAATGCGAGGTAGTAAAGCAGGAGCAGATCGGACGGGAGATTTATTACCATTTCCATCCAAAAAAAATGAAGGAAGTGGATAAATGGCTGGGGCAATTCCGTATGCTGTGGGAACATAAATTCCAATCGCTGGATGAAGTTTTAAAAAAAATGCAAAATAAAAAATCATGAAAAAAGAAATGCAGGTCTCCAAAGACCCCGTAGAAAAAACAATTCATGTAGTTCGCGCCTTCGATGCACCTGCCGAGATGGTCTGGAAGGCATGGACAGAAAGTGAACTCCTGGACAAATGGTGGGCGCCAAAACCCTGGAAAGCTGAAACAAAAAAAATGGATTTCAGGGTCGGCGGATCCTGGGTGTACGCGATGGTAAGTCCTGAAGGGATGAGACATTGGAACCGGGTCGATTTTACGGCCATCACCCCGCTGAAAAGTTTTGCTGCGACGAGCATATTTTCAGATGAGGACGGCCATCCGGTTCCCGATTTTCCGACCATGCACTGGTTCAACGAATTTATTCCGACGGATTCCGGTTCAAAAGTAGTTGTGACCATCCGCTTCGATAAAGACGCCGATATGCAGAAGATCGTGGAAATGGGCTTTGAAGGCGGCTTTAGCATGGCGCTGACAAACCTCGACGAGATACTGGCCTGAGCTTCCGCTGGAATTTTGGACTACCTTCAGCCGTCTGCCATAAAAAACCAGACGGCATGATCATGGTTTCTTCCAGGCCACGCAAAAGACTTTATAAACTTGTGGCTTTACTGCTGCTGGTCTTCGGATTGCTCCAATTGTTCCGGCCGCCCCTGTCGAATCCGCCGGTTACGGGTGACATCGACGCGCCTCCGGAAGTGAAGGCGATCCTCGTGCGCGCCTGTTATGATTGTCATTCGAACCAGACCTATCTCCGGTGGTATGATAAGGTGATGCCGGTATACTGGCAGGTGGCTCACCATGTTGAGGCGGGAAGACTTGGATTGAACTTTTCAACCTGGAACAACCTGAAACCCGCCGAACAAAAAGGAAAAATATGGGAAGCCGTCAACCAGGTCATTGCGGGCGCGATGCCACTGAGCAGCTATGAACGCGTGCATCCCGATTCGAAAATTTCTGCTGAGGATCTCGCGGTGCTCAAAGCCTATCTATCGTCCCTGGCACCCGTCGTGAAAGTAACCGACACCGCCGCGCTGCGTGAACTGGATGACCAGCAGCTGCAGGCTACCCACTGGCCGGGCACTGCGTCGTTGCCCGTGGCGCTGAATGGCGTATCCTTTATTCCAGATTACAAAAACTGGCTCCCGATCAGTACAACCGAACGTTTTGACAACGGTACGATGCGCGTGATTCTTGGCAATGACATTGCTGTGAAGGCCGTCAGGGAAAATAACATAAACCCCTGGCCCAAGGGAAGCATCTTCGCCAAAGTGGCCTGGAATCAGGTGAGCGGTGCGGACAGTACGATCCGGACCGGCGCCTTCGAGCAAGTGGAATTCATGATCAAGGATGCCCAGAAATACGCTTCGACAGCAGGATGGGGATGGGCGCGATTTAAAACGACGAAGATGTTGCCGTACGGAAAAACGGCCCTGTTTACCAGCGAATGCGTGAACTGTCACCAACCCGTGGCCGATCGTGATTTTGTATTTACCTCACCCATCAATCATTGATCCATGAAAAAAATAATTCTTTTGCTGACGATCCTTTCAGCGTTTTTTTTCTCCTGTCAGGATCACCAGGATTCCGGCGATTTGCGCAACACGGAAGCGGCGATCCCCGCTAAATTTCGATTCGATGAAATGGGATTGCGGGTGCTGGCTTCTTTTGTCAATAAATCCCTAGGTACGATGTCAACGCTCTACGGGAATAAAACCGCGGGCAGCGACTCGGTCCGCGTACTCGTCACCTGGAAACAACAAGCCGATCCGCGCTGGTTCGGCGCCCGCATACCCGCCGCGCTGCAATCCATCGAAGTGGTAAAACAGTCGCTTGCTGTTCCTGCCTACGAAGTGTACCTGGAAAGCGATCTCAAGTCAGGAAATGACAGTGTCACCAACAGGTCGCGTATAAATTATATACTGTCCCTGCAGCCGTCCGTGATGCCGTGAATTTCGGAGACCGAAATAAAATATGGCTAGCGAAGGAGTTCCACGCTTCCCTGTAAATGACGCACGGGTGATGAAAGATCATTTTGGAAACTGATTTCCCAGATATAGGTTCCGGACGGTTGACTCGATCCGTTCGCAGAACCCGTCCACGCACCCGCCGGATCGCGGGTCGAGAAAACCTGTTGCCCGTACCGGTTGAACACGCGCAGGGTATAGTGAACCGGTTTTCCGTTGAGCGGACAACGGTTGATGGAACGGAACAATTCATTGATCCCATCTCCATTTGGTGAAAAGGCATTGGGCACATACAACTGGCAGATGCAGTCTTCCACCGAGACGTATTTGGAAGAAATCTGTTCGCCACAAAAATTGCGCACATCCACTGTATACAATCCTGTTTCATTCACCGTATAATCCGACTGCGTGCTGCTATCCTGCCAGATGATACGTATGTTGTCGCCCACCGCATGCAGCGTCAGTGGATTCGATCTGCAGATATCTGTATCTCCGCTAAAACTTACGGGCGGAATGCTGCTGAACGATGTATGAATGGTATCTGATGCGACACATCCTGCCGAGTCGATCGTCACCCAGTATTTCCCGGCTTTGTCCACGGCGCGGGTCTGTTGCTCGCTTCCATCGTCCCAGAGATAATGAACATTTTCATGCGCCGCATTCAGCAGAATGGATCCGCCATCGCAACCGACGGTATCTTTCCCGGGAAAAATCGTATTTGACAGACCACAACCACCCAGTTCCTCCTCACTAGCTGCATCGAGCACCATTCCGTCGATGCTGCAGGATTTGCCCAGGATTTTTTTTGCGGTCAGGTCGATGATGAGGACGTCGGACAGACCCGTGCGGTCGTTAAATGAAAAGCCGAGAATGGTGGTTTGCGTACAGGTTTTGGAAAGGTTCGCCAAACCATATACGTCAATACCGCCGAAGTCCATGAAGAGCGTGCTTTGTTCGGGATGGATCATATTTACCTGCACCAAAAATCCATCCACCGTCGACATCAGCAGGTTTCGTTCGTAAAAAATCAGGTCGCCGCCGGGTGCATAGTTTAGTTGTCCGAGGCTTTCGCGCCGGCCGTTATGGGGATTATACCGGATCAGGCTGTCGTCAAACGTCACCCAGAGGAGGTTTCCATCGGCATCTACGGTGAGGGCCACGCTGTTCACCCGAACGGGCAACGGCGTGCAGGCAGCATTGAGTGCGCCGGTCGTGCGGTACAGTTTTCCGTGATGATCATTGAAATACAATGTGTCCTGATACCGCGCAATGGAATATATATAATTATCGTTCGTGGTATCTACGCAGGATCCGTTTCCATACACGTTCATCTCGCATTTGCCCATCACGCCGGTGGACGGGTCAAATCCAAAAATCTTGTTGGCGCCGATGGCGACCACCACTTTGGGAAGCTGGGCTGTCAGCCGCGATGCAGACAGTAAAATAAACAGCGAAACAAGGCACCGCAGGAATCCACCCATTGTTTGGAAGTGTGTGGAAAGTTAAATAAGTTTTATCAGTTTGTTTCACGCAAAGGCGCAAAGATCCACCAAGGCGCAGTGTTTGTTTTACAAAAGTTTTGTTTCACGCGACGGCGCTACGGATGCGCAACGGCGCGACGGGGATCCAAGACTACTTGGCCTTACTCGCAGAT
>CAZZYD010000006.1:0-31812 GCA_964658175.1 uncultured Puia sp.
CTAATCTACCGGCACTGGTTTGCGCTGCTGGTGGCGGTCGGCATCACCTTCCTGTATTCAGCACCCAAAGTACCACTCCCCTATTTCCGCTTCCTGCGCAAGATCGCGGTAGGGAAAACCATTTTTCTTGCGTCGGTGTGGACCTATGTGACCACCATCCTGCCCGTTGCGATTACGGCTACCCACTTCAGCACCTTGCTGGCATTGTATGCGTTGAGCCGGTTTTTCCTGATCTATCCGATTTGCATCCTGTTTGATTTTCGCGACCGGGAAGAAGATAAAATCGCCGGCATCCGGAGCCTCGTCACGGTGCTCAGCGAAAAAGCCATTGACCGGCTTTTTATTTTGGCGATCTGTATTTTTCTGATCCTGACGGTATGGGTCGTGCTTACCTCTCATTTCGTGTCGCCTGCCGGCATGGTGATCCTGCTAGTGCCCGGGTTTATCCTTTCTGCCCTTTACAGCTATGCGAAAAAGCATTTCTCCGATCTGCTCTACTACTTTGTGCTGGATGGCCTGATGATGCTTTCCGGGCTTCTGATGCTGTTACTGCCAATTTGATTATTTTTGGGTCATAAACCCACTGATTCATGGCGAAACCGGCGGCGACCGCAGCAAAAAAATCGATCCTTTCAGACAAATCATTTGCCTTTCTCAAGCATTACCTCAATACCCCTTCGCCGGTCGGCTTTGAAAGCGAAGGCCAGAAAGTATGGTTGGATTATATCAAACCGTATATTGATACGCACCTGACCGATGCGTATGGATCCGCTGTCGGCGTGATCAACCCAAAAGCTCCTTTCCGCGTCGTCATCGAAGCGCACGCGGACGAGATCAGCTGGTTCGTCAACTATATCAATCCGGAAGGACTGATGTATCTCAAAAGAAATGGCGGCGTGGATCATCAGATTGCCCCCGGGCAGCGCGTCCTCATCCATGGCACCAAGGGGCCGGTAAAAGCCGTATTCGGATGGCCCGCCATTCATACACGCATGGGCAATCCCGATGCAAAAGAGGTACAACCCCGGCTTGACAACCTGTTTCTTGACTGCGGCGCGCGCAACCGCAAGGAAGTGGAAGCGCTCGGCATCCACCCGGGTTCCGTGGCGACTTACCGCGAAGGGCTGGAAGAGCTTTCCTACGATTCACTCATCTCCCGCGCCTTTGACAACCGGATCGGCGGTTTTATGATCGCTGAAGTGGCCCGGTTACTGAAAGAAAATAAAAAAACGCTGCCTTACGGACTCTATATCGTCAATGCGGTACAGGAAGAAGTGGGACTACGCGGCGCTGAAATGATCGCCCGCCGGATAAAACCAGATGTAGCAATCGTGACCGACGTTACGCATGATACGGCTACGCCGATGGTTAACAAAATCGTGGAAGGCGATGTAACCTGCGGAAAAGGACCGTCCCTTGCGTTCGGTCCGGCCGTTCACAACAAACTCCTGTCTTTCGTCCGGGAAGTGGCGGAGAAAAAAGCCATTCCGGT
Organism: uncultured Puia sp.; assembly: GCA_964658175.1. Classification (GTDB taxonomy): domain Bacteria; phylum Bacteroidota; class Bacteroidia; order Chitinophagales; family Chitinophagaceae; genus Puia. The sequence continues at coordinate 1,493 of CAZZYD010000006.1, forward strand.
GCAGCTGCGGGCCGTGTCGAGAAGTACCGGAACGGATACGGATTCATTCGCCTACGCCAATGAAGGATGCCCGTCCGTACTGATTTCTATTCCCCTGCGTTACATGCACACCACCGTTGAGATGCTGCACCGCCGCGATATAGAACAGACCATCCTGCTGATCTACGAAACCCTGTTGCAACTGACGCCGAAAACCAACCTGAGCTATCATCTTTAATCCATAACATCATGATCCGTAATAACTGGACCGTAGCCGAAGTACAGACCATCTACGATACGCCGCTGCTGGAACTGATTTTCCAGGCCGCCACCCTTCACCGCGCCTACAACAATACGGCTGAAGTACAGGTTTGTACTTTGCTGTCAGTAAAAACGGGAGGCTGTCCGGAAGACTGTGCCTACTGTCCGCAGGCCGCGCGCTACAATACCGGGGTAGACGTACAGGCGCTGATGAAAACAGGCGATGTGCTGGAATATGCCTGGAAAGCCAAACAGGCCGGGTCAACCCGTTTCTGCATGGGCGCCGCCTGGCGTGAAATCCGTGACAACAAAGATTTCGACCGCGTCCTGGATATGGTGAAAGGCGTGAATGCGATGGGCATGGAAGTCTGCTGCACCCTGGGGATGCTGACCGAACCACAGGCCAAAAAACTGGCCGATGCCGGGTTATACGCATACAACCACAACCTCGATACCTCTGCCACTCACTATGAGGAAATCGTCAGTACCCGAACGTACGACGACCGGTTGGATACGCTGGAAAATGTACGGCAGGCGGGAATCAGCGTTTGCTGCGGGGGCATTATCGGCCTCGGTGAAAATCACATCGACCGAATCCAGATGCTGCATACCCTGGCCACATTGCCCGAGCATCCTGAAAGCGTTCCGATCAATGCGCTGGTAGCCATTGCCGGCACGCCGCTGGAAGCCCAGCAGCCGGTGGATGTTTGGGATATGGTGCGGATGATCGCTACGGCCAGGATCCTGATGCCGGCCTCCATGGTGCGCCTGAGCGCGGGTCGCAACAGCATGAGTATTTCCGACCAGGCCCTCTGCTTTATGGCGGGCGCCAATTCCATCTTCGCGGGTGACAAACTCCTGACCACGCCAAACCCCAGTTTCGAGGCGGACAATGCCATGTTTTCACTCCTCGGACTCACCCCGATGGAGGCATTCAAAGCTGAAAAAAACAAATCACTGCAACCGGGATAAACTGCTGACTGAACGCAGCCGAGAGAAGTTGTTATCTGGCAAAAGGGTTGAGGAACTTCCTAAAAAAAGAATTCCTCCATAGATATGGAGGAACTTTTTTAACCCTTAAAACAACCAACATGAAAATCTTTGTTGTTGTATATATAACGTAGCAAAATTGCTTTGGTTTACTAACGATTTGTGAAATTGCTGTTAAGGTGGACTGGGATGATTGGGATGGTGTTGGGATTTATGGGACCAGGATATTTAGCGGCGCGATGCTCGCGATGATCTGAAGTTGTTCTTTCCGTCACTGCGAAGGATGACGGTGCGCTAAGTCTACGCCAGCGCCAGCTCCAGCACCTGCTGCATCGTCTTCACGTAATGGAATTTCACGCCCTTGATAAATGCAGAATCGATTTCAAGAATATCTTTTTCATTCTGCCAGCAAAGGATGATTTCCTTTATCCCGGCCCGGCGTGCCGCCAGCACCTTTTCTTTGATACCACCCACTGGCAGCACCTGACCCCTCAGCGTAATTTCGCCGGTCATGGCCAGGTAGGGTTTGATGCGCCGGCCTGTGATGGCAGACGCGATGGAACTCATCATCGTGATCCCGGCACTCGGACCATCTTTGGGCACCGCACCTTCCGGCACATGCACGTGCAGGTTCTTTTTCGTAAATGCCTCCGGATCGATATTGTATTTTTTTGCATTGGCCTGGAGGTAAGACAGCGCCGTGATCGCGCTCTCCTTCATCACATTGCCAAGATTGCCCGTAAGCTTCAGCTCGCCTTTTCCTTCCGTGACGTTCGTTTCGATGAACAGGATATCACCACCGACATAGGTCCAGGCAAGGCCCACGGCTACACCGGCCATATAGGCAACCTTGTACAGGTCGTTGCTGTACCTCGGTTTTCCGAGCACTTTTTCCAGTTCTTTTTCGGTCAGCGTCGGGCGAATTTTATCCCTGACGGCAAATTCCTTGGCTTCATACCGCATAATCGATGCGAGTTGCCGGTCCAGTTCGCGTACGCCACTTTCACGGGTGTAATCGGCGATCACTTTTTCCATCAGCTTGTCGCTGATCTTGAGCGGCAGGTTTTTTAACCCATGCGCTTCTTTCTGTTTCGGGACCAGGTGACGCTTGGCGATCTCCACTTTCTCCTCGATGGCATATCCGCTGAGATCGATAATTTCCAGTCTGTCACGCAGGGCGGGTTGTATATGCGTGATGTCATTGGCGGTGGCAATAAAAAGCACTTTGCTCAGGTCGTACTCCAGTTCGAGGTAGTTATCGTAGAAAGTATGGTTCTGTTCCGGATCAAGTACTTCGAGCAGCGCCGAGGAGGGATCTCCGCGGAAATCGGTTCCTACTTTATCGATCTCGTCGAGGATGATGACGGGATTGGAAGTCTTTGCCTTGCGCAGCGACTGGAGAATACGCCCTGGCATGGCGCCGATATATGTTTTCCGGTGACCGCGCACTTCGCTTTCGTCATGGAGTCCACCCAGACTGATCCGCACATATTTACGACCGATGGCGTTGGCAATGCTGCGGCCGAGCGAGGTTTTGCCGATGCCCGGAGGCCCGATAAAACACAGGATCGGACTTTTCATGTCGCCTTTTAGTTTTAAAACGGCGAGGTATTCAAGGATCCGCTCCTTCACTTTTTTCATACCGTAGTGATCATTGTCCAGCACCCTGGATGCCTTCTTCAGATCATAGCTGTCAGCCGTATATTCATTCCACGGAAGATCGAGCATCAGGTTGAGGTGATTGTACACGATGGAAAAATCCGGTGTGCTCGGATGCATGCGCTCCAGTTTCTCGATGCCTTTCTGAAAAATGTCTTTGGCTTCTGCGGGCCATTTTTTCTCCTCCCCTTTCTTCTGCATCTCGCGCACTTCGCGTTCGTTGCTGTCGCCACCGAGTTCATCCCGGATGCTTTTCAGCTGCTGCTGCAAAAAATAATCGCGCTGCTGTTTGTCGAGTTCCGTTTTTGTTTTGTTGGTGAGTTTATTTTTCAGCTCGGCAAACTGGAGTTCGCGTTGCAGGAGCTGCATGAGCAGATCCGCCCGCGCCTTGATGCTGTTGATCTGCAGCAATTCCTGTTTTTCCTGCAGTTCCGTATTGAGGTTACTCGAAATAAAATGGATGAGGAAGGAAGGGTTTTCAATATTTTTGAGGATCATGGAAGCTTCGGTCGGAATATTGGGGGAGAGACCGATGATCTGTCCGGCGAGGTCCTTGATATTGGACACATATGCCTCGAAATCCTGGTCTTTCGGCGCCTCTTCTTCCTGGAGCAATTCAACGCGTGCCTTGAAATAAGGATCGTCGGTGGTCATTGCCGTTACCTGAAACCTTCTTTTCCCCTGTAAGATAACGGTGGTGCCGCCATCGGGCATTTTTATCAGCTTGATGATTTTAGCCACGGTACCGATGGCCATCAGTTCGTGCATGCCGGGATCCTCCACAGAAATATCTTTCTGCGCCAGCACGCCAATCAATTTGTCAGTCTTGTAGGAATCATTGACAGCCTTGATGCTTTTATCGCGACCGACCGTGATCGGTAGCACCACGCCAGGGAACAACACCGTGTTTCGCAGGGGTAAAATGGGAATTTCTGCGGGAATCTCTATATCTGCCAGCCCATCCGTATCACTTTCGTTTAATGGAATGATGGGCATGAAATCCATTTCCTGTTCGGGACGCTGAAAAAAGAAGTTTTCGTTCATAATGGTTGGGGCTGACAAAGTAACAGCCTGAGGACTGTTTTTGAGCTTTTTGGTGATCGTCCGTAAGAGGTTCAAGTTTAATGCCAGTTGGAGACGGCTTCAAATAAAAAAGGCGGACCTCCGCGGTCCGCCGAATCTTTTCTTCCCGTAAAATTTATAGAATGGTGAATCCGAGGTACACGTGGAATCCGTTATTTTTCCAGGTGCCGGATTGGGACAGGTTCTGGACATTGGTGATGCCGCCTACATACCGGGCGCCGATTTTCAACCGCGCGATGTTGAGCTGTGCTCCGCCGGTGAGGGCGAAATCCCCTGTTTTAAAAGCATCTTTCCCGCTGGCCACGATCCCGTCTTCATTGATCTTTGCACCAAACTGCGGCCCGAATTGCAGACTTAAGAGTGGAATGGGTTTAAATGTCAGCAGGATGGGAACGGTGATATAGCTTACATTAAAGTCAACACCTGAAAGAATCTGTGTTCCCGGTTCAACCACCGCTGCATCTGAGGCAGTCTGCGAGCGAACGTGATTAAAAAAAACTTCCGGCTGGATGCCCCATTGTTTAGACAAATTCAGTTCAGCATAGGCGCCCACAAAATAGCCGAGTTTCAGACCATGATCAAAGGCGCTCCCAGACAGGGTAGCGGCGTTCGTTCCGGCCAGTACGCCGAGGTGAAATCCCTGCGCTTTACCCTGATATCCGAAAAAAAACATGGCGGCAAAAAGGATAACGGCTACTCTTTTCATATTTGATGATTGTTTTAAATTCCTGCCAAAGTTATCTTAACGGCAACATTGTCCCTAGCGTTGTGTTGTTAAAAAATTTTAACAGGTTGTTAATCGGAGGATCAGAAATTATAACCGATCATGATCCCGCCGATGGTGCGCAGCCGCTGATCATTCGTTTGCGGTAAATAGTAATCGAGGATGAACTGGGGCTGAATATAGAAATTGCGGATACTGTAATCCGCTTTGAGTAAAAAAGTAGCCGACTGCCAGCCAAGTCCCGTACTGTTTTTGAGATTCTTGTTGCTCGGCAGCAGGTTGCTGGTGACCAGGTGGGAGCCGTAGGAATCGCTGGTGTTGAAACCAAACTGCTGGGTGGCGGCCGTAATCATCACCTGCGGTGTAACGAGCAGAAAGGCTTTTCTGAATCCCACATGATGCCAGGTAAAATTATGTTTCAGCGAAAAAGAGATCGCCAGATCCCGCACTTTTTCGTTCCGGTGATTATTTAAATAACGCAGGATGGCGCGCAGCCGCAACGCCTTCACATAATTTATTTCTTTCCGGTAGGAAGCCTGCGTTCCCCATCCGTAGCCAACGGCGACAACCGGGAGCAGCCATCCTTTTTTCAGGCTGGCATTAAAAAACAATTCATTGTTGATCGGCGTGGTATAAAATCCCAGTGAGTCCTTGCTGAAAAAATGCGTGTAGGCGATACCGGTAGAAAAATATCTATTCCTGCTGTAGGCGAAGGAAGGACTGAGGTTGAACTGGTAGAAATTCAGGTGGCTGGATTCATAGATGCCACAGGCCGTGCCGCCCAGGGCAAAGCCGGATTTATGATAGTAGGCAGCGGAAGGCAGGAACGTGAGTTGGGCGCTGCTGCTGAGGGTCTGGGTGTTTGGTTCCTTAAAATCATAATAGCTGGAAGCAGCCGTGATGGAAAGGTCCACGAAACTCACCGGTTTTTTGCCCGCGTCCATCAGGGCCGTCAGTTCTTTATCCAGCGAATCCAGGAATTTTTTCTCCGATTCCGTCAAAGACGAATCGGCCAGGAGGTCCTGGGCGCAGAGCGAAGGGCCGGCGAGTACAAGCACAAGAAAAAGCACAATCCGGCGGATGGTCATGAAAGGGTTAATTACAGCTGTATTAACGGGTTCAGACACGCAGAATTGTGAAAGGTTTAATTATACCAGCTCGATCAGCGTGATTTCAGGCAAAATACCTACCCTGCCTGGGTATCCGATAAATCCGTAGCCGCGGTTGACATAGAGTTTCTGCCGTCCCTCTTCATAAAGTCCCGCCCATTCCTTATACATATATTTGACCGGGCTCCACTTAAAGCCGGGAATTTCGATGCCGAACTGCATGCCATGCGTATGGCCGGCGAGCGCGAGGTCGATATCGCCATATTGCGGGCGCACCTGGGCATCCCAGTGGCTGGGGTCATGACTCATCAGGATTTTGAACGGATACTTTTCGGTACCGGCATAAGCCTGCTCCATCCGGCCGTGCTTTGGAAAGCGCATTTTCGCGCTCCAGTTTTCGATACCGATCAGCGCGATCTCCTGGCCGTCTTTTTCCAGCACCACATGTTCGTTCATCAGCAGGCGCCAGCCCATATCTCCCTGAAGTTTCTTAAGCGCTTCGAGGTTGGCCGTTTTCTGTTCGGGCGAATCCCAGGTTACATAATCTCCATAATCGTGGTTACCCAGCGTGGAGAACACCCCCATCGGGGCGCGAAGCCGGCTGAACATCGCCTGATAATCGTGCATTTCACTGGCGCGGTCATTCACCAGGTCGCCGGTGAACAGGATGAGATCGGGTTTTGCAGCGAGGATCATATCGATGCCGTGTTCCACGGCCGCGGGATTGGTGAAACTTCCGGAATGGACATCGGAGATCTGGATGATTTTTAATCCGCGAAAAGCCGTTGGCAGGTTATCGAATTTCAGCGGCACCCGGGTGAGTTTGTATTTATATTTATTGGTAAATCCATACAGCAGCGAAGCGTACAGGGAGCCACCGACCGCAACCCCCAGCCAGCTGATAAAAACAGAACGGCTGATGCCATCACTGCTTTCGCTGTCCACTTCCGTATTGCGGAAAAAAATTTTTCCTGCCGCCCACTGAATCGCGCGGCGCAGATCATCCATCAGAAAAACAAGCGACGCCAGCAGTTTGGCGAAAAAGATACCGGCGATGGCGATAAACAGATAGTTCTGGAAATTTTTCGGCAACGCGCGAAAATTGATCAGCGGGCTGATGACCAGGGTGAGGATAATCAGTATCGATACGGTCCAGTAAATAACGGCGATCACCATACGCGTTCTCGGAGACGCGTTCTGACTCAGCATTTTCAATACCTGAAAAACATAAAGATCGATCAGCGCCATGGCGGCGGCTAAAATCCATAGAACTCCGGGATTTCGCATGAAAAAGCGGTTTAAGAATTTTTAGAATGCAATGAATTCATCGAGCTGTTGGCCGATGGCTTCCAGGGTTTTTGCGTCGTCCATGATGCGGGTTTCGCCAAACAGCTTGTCAACAACGGAAATGGGTAATTTGTTTGGGTGAACGAAGACGCCGAGGTAGTGGAGAATGCCCGTGAGGTCGTCCATGCCCCGGAGATTTCCGGCTCTCCCGGTAGACACGCCGGTCAGCAGCGCCTTCTTGGCGGGCCATACTTTTTTGATATCCGACACATCAAAAAGACATTTGAGAACGCCGGGTATGCTTCCGTTGTATTCGGGCGATATAAAGATGAATTTTTTCGCGGGGATCAGCCATTCCGTCTCAATTTTTTCGATTGCCGGCGAGCGTTCCAGCACATTGATGCCGACCAGGGACAGCAGGCCGCTTTCGATGCCCTTTTCGGCCAGCAGGGTACGGTAGCGTTCTGCTACCCGTATGGTATTGCTGTCCAGCCGATTGGTACCTGAAATGATAAGATACATGAGTTGCAAGTTAGGTTGTATTTTTGCAGCTTTAAAACAGGAGCCTGGGTAAAACTAAATTTTGTGGTTTTGGCGATTGGATACATCTTTACGAGGAACGGCAATTAAACAGATAAGGAGCATATGGCAAGAATTATTGGCGTCGCCAATCAGAAGGGAGGGGTTGGAAAAACCACATCTGCAATCAACCTGGCAGCCAGTCTGGCCGTCCTGGAATTTAAAACCCTGCTGGTGGATGCCGACCCGCAGGCAAACAGCACCACCGGTATCGGATTCGACCTGCACAATATCACCCAGAGTCTGTATGACTGCATGGTGAACCAGACCCCGGCCAGGGATGTGATCCTGAAGTCGGAAGTGCCCAACCTGGACCTCATCCCTTCGCATATCGACCTGGTCGGCGCCGAGATCGAGATGATCAACTATCCCGAACGGGAAAGTGTGCTGCGCAATATCCTGAGCCGCATCCGCGACGAATATGATTTTATCATCATCGACTGCTCTCCTTCCCTGGGACTGATCACCGTCAATGCGCTCACGGCCGCCGATTCCGTGATCGTACCGGTGCAAACAGAATTCTTCGCCCTGGAAGGATTGGGCAAACTCCTCAATACCGTCAAAATCGTGCAGAGCCGCCTCAATCCCGACCTGGCGATCGAAGGCATTCTGATGACCATGTACGACGGAAGACTTCGCTTGTGCAACCAGGTGGTGAGCGAAGTGCGTAAACATTTTGATGAGATCGTTTTCAATACCATCATTCACCGCAACTCCAAAATCAGTGAAGCGCCCAGCGTCGGAAAACCAGTGATCCTCTATGACGCCTACAGCAAGGGGGCTATGAACTACCTGAACCTGGCAAAAGAGGTCCTCCAGAAGAATAACATGACGAAGATGACACAGGAAGAAAGGATCCTGGAATAACGAACTATGAATACCCCCAATAAAAAAGACAAAGAGGCGCTCGGAAAAGGGATCCGTTCCCTGCTGCAGAATATGGACACGGATTTCAAAGCGGGTAACGGCATGCTCAATCCCGGAGCCGCCGAAAACCTGACGGGCGTCCTTCGCATATCACTCGACCAGATCGAAACCAATCCCAAACAACCGCGGCGGGATTTTGACGAAACGGCATTGAACGAACTCGCTGCCTCCATCAAACTGCATGATATTATCCAGCCGGTCACTGTTTCGAAACTAGCCAATGGAAAATACCGGCTGATCGCCGGCGAGCGCCGTTTCCGCGCCAGCAAAATAGCGGGCATCAGGGATATCCCTGCGTATATCCGCCAGGCCAATGACCAGCAGCTGCTTGAACTGGCCTTGCTCGAAAACCTGCAAAGGGAAGACCTCAACGCGATGGAAATCGCGCTTAGCTATAAACGTATGATGGACGACCTGAACTACACGCAGGAACAGGTGTCTGAGCGCATGGGAAAAGAAAGAAGCACGGTGGCAAACTATATCCGCCTGCTGAAACTTCCACCCGATATCCAGGTAGCCCTTCGCAACAATGTGCTGACCATGGGGCATGCCCGCGCACTGATCAATGTAGACACGGTAGACAAACAACTATATCTCTTTCAGGAGATCCGCAACCGTTCTCTTTCCGTACGTCAGACGGAAGAGCTGGTTCGCAAATTATACAAGACGCAAACCCCTGTTAAAGAATCGGTAAAAGCCGGACTGCCGGAAGCCTTCCGAAAAATTGAAGATAATTTAGCGACACATTTCAGCACACGGGTAAAACTCAATCATGCCCAGAAAGGCAATGGAAACATTTCCATCGAGTACTATTCCCTGCAGGAACTAAATAAAATTCTTGATCAGCTGGGCGTGCAGGTAAATTAAGCCTATCCTTATGCGGATTTTTTTGTCATGCCTTATCATATTCCTCATTTTTATTCACGGTTCCGCGCTGGCGCAAAAACATGGGCGCAGGGATTCAACCGAATATGGTATCGGGGATACGACCGTAAAAAAAGGCGGCCGTGAAATCACCGTAAACAAAGACAGTCTGCTGCATAAAAAACACGATCCGGGAAAAGCCTCGCTGTATTCGGCCATCATTCCCGGCGGGGGGCAGATTTACAACCACAAATACTGGAAATTGCCACTGGTATATGCGGCGGTCGGCATTCCCGGCTACCTGTATTTTTACAATAGAAAATGGTACGAAAAATTCCAGTACGCGATCGCCGTATCCATTCACAACAGCCAGGGCGACAGCCTGGCCAAAGTAGACCCCACCATCAGGCCTTATATCACCAATACCGCGGGCATTATTTCGGTGCGGGATTCCTACCGCAAAAACGAAGACTATTCGGTCCTCTTCTTCCTTTTATTCTGGGGATTGCAGGTGGTGGATGCAACCGTAGATGCGCACCTGCGGGATTTTAGCGTCAGCAGCGACCTGAGCTTTAAAATAAAACCCAACCTTGTTCCCTGGCCCTATTTCTCTGCGGGCGTGAGCGTGGTATTCGACATCCACAAGGCAAAATTAAAAGAGCTCAACCAAATTCAATAATATTCGCCGGCTTTCCACTATTTTCAACCATGCAAATCGCACTGATCGGATATGGCAAAATGGGCAGGGCCATCGAAGCCATCGCCCTGCAAGAGCACCACGACATTGTGCTGAAAATCAACCGCAGCAATCCGCAGGACCTCAACACCGAAAATCTTCGCAAAGCTTCCGTGGCCATTGAATTCACGGGACCGGAGACGGCTGCCGCCAACATGCATGCCTGTTTTCAGGCAGGCATCCCCGTGGTTTGCGGATCTACGGGTTGGCTCAGCGCTTTTGAGTCCGTGCAAAGAGATTGTGAAGCGGCCAATGGGACGCTGCTCTATGCCAGCAATTTCAGCATCGGCGTCAATATTTTTTTTGAGATCAACCGTCAGCTGGCCGCGCTGATGAGCGCCTTCCCTGACTACCGGGTCGACATCAAAGAAACCCATCACACACAGAAAAAAGACGCCCCCAGCGGTACGGCGATCAGTCTCGCCGAGCAGTTGCTGGCGGCCCTGCCGGGCAAAAAAGGATGGGTGAACGAGGCCAGCACAGACCCGGCGCAGATTCCCATTCTCAGTGAACGCATCGACCCGGCGCCTGGTACCCACGAAGTAAGCTACCGGAGTTCGGTCGACGACATCCAGATTGTGCATACGGCACACAACCGCCAGGGATTCGCGTCCGGCGCGGTTCGGGCAGCTGAATATATTCAGGATAAAAAGGGGATATTTACCATAAAAAACGTGCTGGGCCTCTGAACTAAACCCTTTCGCCCGCAAATTGTTATACCTGTACACGCGCGCAAAATCGTCAACTAAACGCATGCTCTCCAAAAAATCGCAATATGCTTTTCAGGCCCTGATGTATCTGGCGGAAAAATCCGGCAAGGATCCCGTACTCATTGCCGAGATCTCCAAAAAGAAAAAAATCCCATTGAAATTCCTGGAGAATATTCTGCTGGAGCTGCGAAAAGCGGGTATTCTGGAGAGCAAGAAAGGAAAGGGTGGCGGTTATTATTTTGCGAAATCCCCTTCCGATGTTACCCTGGCCACCGTGATGCGCCTCATCGACGGTCCGATTTCCCTGCTTCCCTGTGTGAGCCTTTATTTTTACGAAAAATGCTGGAACTGCGATGAAAAGAAATGTGGTCTCCGGGATGTACTGATCCAGGTCAGGGATGCCAACCTCAAGCTGCTGGAGAAACAGACCATCGCCGACCTCAATAAAAAATAATCATCCTTTCAATATCCCGCGTTTCAGCACATCCTTCACCAGCATCGACGCCCATACATGCAATTCCTTTCCTGAATAGTGAAGCCCGTCTGAAGCCATCAGGCTTTCATCCTGGAGTGCGCGCCGGGTTTCCGCAGTGATAAAAAGATAGTGCACTTTGTATTGATCCGCAATGGCGTGGTTCGCTTCATTGAATGCAGCGATTTCATCGCTGATCCGCTGGCTGTCAACACCACGGGCAAATGGCGTCACGCCATAATCCGGGATCGACAGCACATAGACCGCTGCGGCATTGCCCCGGGCGTAGGCAATGGCCTGTTGCAGCAGTGTGGTGAATTCCGTTTTATAGGTGTCGATGGATTTGTGCTGATACTGGTTGTTTACGCCGATCAGGAGTGTTACGAGGTCGTAGCCGTCCCCGACCGGATGGCTGGCGGTGGCCTTGAGCAGGTCGGCGGTGGTCCATCCCGTAACGGCGATAATGTCCGGCGCTTTCATTTCTATGCCCGCCGCCTGGAACTGGGCGGCTGCCTGTACGGGATACCGGTCCGTTTCGGGCACCGACTGACCGATGGTATAGGAATCACCCAGGGCCAGGTATGTTTTCGGTGTGTTCATGTGGAACAATGAAAATAAAACATAGGTGAATAAAAATGCTTTCATGATGGAATTTACGGGGAGAAATTACGATTAGTTTTCTGTTTCACGCAAAGACGTACAAAATCGCAAAGGCGCAAAGAGAGGAATAAAAAAAAGGCGCAAAGAATAAATCTTTGCGCCTTTGCGATCCTTTGCGTCTTTGCGAGAGACAAAGTCCTTTTGAGAGATTTTAGTAATCCATACCGCCCATGCCTGGTGCTCCACCCGGATGTGCATGTGCTTCTTCTTTCTTCGGCTTATCAGCTACCACACATTCTGTGGTGAGCAACATACCGGCAATAGAAGCCGCATTTTCCAGCGCGATGCGGGTCACCTTGGTAGGATCGATCACACCTGCTTTCAGGAGGTTTTCGTATACTTCTGTTCTGGCGTTGAAACCATAGTCAGCTTTTCCTTCTTTTACTTTCTGCACCACGATGCTGCCTTCCAGTCCACTGTTGTGAACGATCTGGCGCAGGGGTTCTTCGATCGCCCGGCGGATGATCTGGATACCGGTGGCTTCGTCTTCGTTGGCGGATGCAAGTTTCTCCAGTGACTCAACGGCACGGATATACGCAACACCACCACCCGGAACGATTCCTTCTTCAACGGCTGCACGGGTTGCGTGCAATGCATCGTCAACACGATCCTTCTTTTCCTTCATTTCGATTTCGGTTGCAGCACCGATATACAGTACAGCCACACCACCGCTCAGTTTAGCGAGGCGTTCCTGCAGTTTTTCCTTGTCATAATCAGAGGTCGTGGATTCGATCTGTGATTTGATCTGGTTAACGCGGGCGTCTATATCGGCTTTTTTGCCGCTGCCACCAACAACGGTGGTATTGTCCTTATCAATCGTAACAGAAGATGCTGTTCCGAGATAGGTCAGGTCTGCGTTTTCCAGTTTGTAACCCTGTTCTTCGCTGATCACGATTCCTTTGGTCAGCACCGCCAGATCCTGCAGCATTTCTTTTCTGCGGTCGCCAAAGCCGGGCGCTTTTACAGCAGCGACTTTCAGGGTACCACGCAATTTGTTTACCACGAGGGTAGCGAGTGCTTCCCCTTCGAGGTCTTCAGCGATGATCAGCAGCGGACGACCGCCCTGGGCCACCTTCTCGAGGATGTGCAGGATATCTTTCATCGCAGAGATCTTCTTATCATAAATAAGAATGTACGGATTCTGCAGTTCGGCTTCCATCTTCTCGCTGTTCGTAACGAAATACGGAGAGATATAGCCGCGGTCAAATTGCATTCCTTCCACAACGTCTACCGTTGTATCGGTTCCTTTTGCTTCTTCTACCGTGATCACACCTTCTTTGCCTACTTTGGCGAAAGCCTGTGCGATGAGCTTACCAATGGTTTCATCGTTATTGGATGAGATGGAAGCTACCTGCTGGATCTTCTTGGCATCGTTCCCGATGGTCTGAGACTGTTTCTTCAGATTTTCGACTACGGCAACCACCGCCTTGTCGATCCCGCGCTTCAGGTCCATTGGATTGGCGCCTGCTGCTACGTTCTTCAAACCTTCGCTGATGATTGACTGGGCAAGCACCGTAGCGGTTGTTGTACCGTCACCGGCGATGTCAGCGGTTTTTGAAGCCACTTCCTTCACCATCTGTGCACCCATATTTTCGATTGGATCTTCCAGTTCAATTTCTTTTGCAACCGTAACACCATCTTTGGTGATCTGGGGAGAACCAAATTTCTTTTCGATTACTACATTGCGTCCTTTGGGACCGAGTGTCACTTTCACGGCGTTCGCCAGAATATCGACACCTTTTTTCATTTTATTCCTCGCATCGATGTCGAAGAAAAGTTGTTTTGCCATAATGTTTGTTTTTGAAAATAAAATTAGAGAATAGCTAAAATATCGGACTCTCTCATGATTAACAGGTCATCGCCTTCGATCTGGATTTCCGTACCGGAATATTTTCCATAAAGTACTACATCACCGATTTTAACTGTAACGGGTTCATCCTTTTTGCCAGGACCAGCAGCCACTACCGTACCACGCTGTGGTTTTTCCTTGGCCGTGTCCGGAATGATAATGCCTCCCTTGGTTTTTTCTTCTGCAGGAGCAGGTTTCACAATTACCCGGTCATGAAGAGGGGTAACAGTTGCCTTTTTAGCCATGATTGTATTGATTTATTGATTAATGAATTTGTTGCACCCCGTCAGGAAGAGGGGGCACCAAGGTAACCTTAAATTTTGTACCAGAATAGTGAAACAGGCACCATTGGCAGAAAAATGACATTTTTGCGCATGCATGCCGGCGCTCACGGTTACTCGCCTGACAAACACGGCGTTAGCGTCCATCCGGGCGGCTGGCGCCAATATAATGCTGGGCGTAGTAGCCCTGGGTAAGGTCGCTGATCATCACGCCTGATACCGAGGCATGGATAAAGTGGCCGTTATATAAATACACGCCCACATGCGTAACCGTATGACCCCTGCCGTAAGTATGGAAGAAAACCAGGTCGCCTTCCTGTAGATCAGCCTGTTTTACATGGGGCAGGGCGCTGTACTGATCCCTTGACATCCGGGGAAGGTTTTTTATCTGGTATACATCCGACTGAAGCTGGGCTGCAAATGCCGAACAGTCGATCCCGTCGCGCGTGCTGCCGCCGAAATGATACTGGGTGCCGTACCAGTCGTCCATAAAAGACAAGAGCCGGGTATTGGTCATCATTTCAACCGGGGAATTGGTCAGGATGGCATATTTAAACTGCGCCTTGCTATAGCCGCTGCCATTGGAGGTTTCGGATACCTCTTTCTTCTTCTCTTCTGTACTGACATGCTTTTTTTCGGAGCGGAAACTTTTGGGCACTTCTGCCGCAGTTGGCCCGTCATCGTGGAGATAGGTAATCTGATCGGAGGATCCCGCCGCCTGGTTCGTGGTCGTCGCGGGACGAAAGACCTTGCAGGCCGAAAGACTGCAGACAAAGGCCAATATAATAGTGAACAGATTTTTCATCATGTTGTTAGATACTGGGGTGGGTAAAGATAAGCCAAGTTTGGAATTTGTGTAAATCTCTCTTTCCCGACCTCCCGATTCTTTAGTTACTTGCAGCAGAACACATCAGCTATGACCGCATTTTCGCATTTACATGTCCATACCCAATATTCCCTGCTTGACGGTGCGGCATCGATCCAGAGTTTATACAAAAAGGCGGTGGCCGATAAAATGCCGGCCCTCGCGATCACCGATCACGGCAATATGTTTGGCGCCTTTGCATTCGTGGCCGAAGCATACAAACATAAAAATGAAGACGGCTCCCTGAAGGTAAAACCCATTGTCGGCTGCGAATTTTACGTGGTGGAAACCCGTCACCGCAAGATATTTACCAAAGAACAGAAGGACCACCGGTTCCACCAGGTATTACTGGCAAAAAATGCGATAGGTTATCAAAACCTGATCCGCCTTACCTCCCTCGGCTATATCGAGGGCATCTACAGCAAATACCCGCGGATCGATAAAGAGCTCGTGGAAAAATACCATGAGGGACTGATCGCCACCACCTGTTGCATCGGCGCCCACGTACCGCAGGCCATTCTCCATGACGGGGAAGAAAAAGCAGAAAAAGAATTCAAATGGTGGCTGGATATTTTTGGTGACGACTATATCATCGAACTCCAGCGGCATAATATTCCTGAACAGGAAACCATCAATCAGTTCCTGCTGCGCATGGCGAAGAAATACAAAGTGCCGGTGATCGCCACCAACGACAGCCATTATACCGATCAGGACGACTACAACGCCCACGATATCCTGCTTTGCATCAACACCGGAGAAAAACAACAGACGCCGGGATTCGATGACGTGCTGGCCGATGACAGCAACCAGAAAAACCGCCGTTTCAAATTCCCTAACGATCAGTTCTATTTCAAGACGACCGCGGAAATGAAAGCACTTTTTCACGATGTGCCCGAGGCAATCGACAATACCAACCTCGTGGCGGATAAAGTGGATGTGCTCAACCTGAAAAAAGATATCCTCCTGCCTGCTTTTCCCATACCAAAAGAATTTCAGCTGCACAAAGACAATAACCTCAACCAGTGGGAATACCTCCGCGACATCACGATGGCGGGCAGTCAAAAAAGGTATGGAGATATTACGCCGGAAATTCAGGAGCGCATCGATTTTGAATTGTTTACGATCCGGACCATGGGTTTTGCGGGATACTTTCTGATCGTCAGCGATTTTATCCGCGCGGGCAGGGACATGGGCGTGTTTGTCGGACCGGGTCGCGGATCGGCCGCCGGCAGTGTCGTGGCCTACTGCATCGGCATTACCAATATCGACCCGATCAAATACAACCTGCTCTTTGAACGCTTTCTCAATCCCGACCGTAAGTCGATGCCGGATATAGACACCGACTTCGATGATGAGGGACGCCAGAAAGTGATCGACTATGTAGTGAAAAAATATGGCCGAAACCAGGTGGCCCAGATCGTTACCTATGGCACCATGGCGGCCAAAATGAGCATCAAGGATGTGGCGCGCGTGCTCGACCTCCCGCTGTCCGAATCCAATGCCCTCGCGAAGCTGGTGCCGGAACGGCCCGGCATCACCCTCAAACGGGTGCTCCATGCACCGCTGACGGTTAAAGACGGCGAAGCCTCTCTCGAGGAAAAAGAAGGCATTTTCGCCGACGACAAAGAAGGCATCAAAAGGATCCGCGAGATCTATCACGGCGACGACCTGCGCAGCAAAGTGCTGCATGAGGCCGAAAGGCTCGAGGGCTCTGTGCGCAATACCGGTCTTCATGCCGCAGGCATCATCATCGCGCCGGAAGACCTGGCCAATATCATTCCGGTCTGCACGCAAAAAGATTCCGAACTGTTGGTAACCCAAATCGAGGGAAGTATCATCGAAGACGCAGGCGTACTCAAAATGGACTTTCTTGGTTTACGCACCCTGAATATCCTCAAGACAAGCCTCGAACTCATTAAAGAAAATCATGGCATCGCGATCGACATCGACCTGATCCCGCTCACGGATAAAAAAACATTCGAACTCTACCAGCGCGGTGAAACCATCGGCACCTTCCAGTTTGAAAGTCCGGGCATGCAGAAATACCTGCGCGATCTCAAACCCGATAAATTTGACGACCTCACGGCCATGAATGCTCTTTATCGACCGGGTCCGATGGCATATATCCCCAACTTTATTGATCGCAAGCACGGCAGGGAATCGATCAGCTACGATCTACCCGAAATGGAAGTTGATCTGAAAGACACCTATGGCATTACCGTATACCAGGAGCAGGTGATGCTGCTGGCGCAGAAACTGGCCGGCTTCAGCAAGGGCGATGCCGATGTGCTCCGGAAAGCGATGGGGAAAAAGCAGAAGTCGATCCTGGATAAAATGAAAAATCAGTTTATCACCGGCGCTACCGCCAAGGGTCATGCGAAAACAGCCCTGGAAAAGATCTGGACCGACTGGGAAGCCTTTGCGCAATATGCGTTCAACAAATCGCATTCCACCTGCTATGCCTATGTAGCGTATCAGACCGCCTACCTGAAATCGCATTATCCTTCGGAATATATGGCGGCCGTGCTCAATCATTCCGGCAACATCGAAAAGATCACTTTCTTCATGGAGGAATGTAAACGGATGGGATTGAAAGTGCTTGGCCCTGACGTGAACGAATCCAAGAAAGGATTTGCCGTGAACGGCAAGGGAGAGATCCGTGTGGGGCTCGGGGGCCTCAAAGGCGTCGGCGAAGCCGCCGTATTGTCGATCATCGAGGAAAGAGAGAAAGACGGACCGTTTTCTTCCGCGGTCGATCTCATCAAACGCATCAACCAGCGTTCTGTCAACAAAAAAACACTGGAAAGTCTCGCGTATGCGGGCGCCTTCGACTGTTTCCGCGAATTGCACCGGGCGCAGTACTTCTATATGGCGCCGGGCGACACGAGCACCGGACTGGAAAAGATCATCCGCTTCGGGAATATATTCCAGGCGCAGCATACCCAGAACAGCAATACGCTGTTTGGCGACGCCCACAGCAGCCTGTCCGTCGCCTCTCCGAAAATTCCCAATTGTGAACCCTGGAACCTGACAGAACTGCTGGATCATGAAAAAGACGTCACGGGCATGTTCATGAGCGGGCACCCCCTGGACCATTTTCACTTTGAAATAGATCATTACGGCATCACGCCCCTGAGCGAATTTTTGGAAGTGAAAGATGCGGTGACGCTGCAGGCCAATCCGGGTAAAACCTTCCGGCTGGCCGGCCTGGTCGTGGATGCCCAGCACCGGGTGACCAAGACCGGCAAGCAGTTCGCATCCCTGGTGATCGAGGATTATTCCGGCAAGAATGAATTCATGCTCTGGAGCGAGGACTATGCGAAATATGCCAATTACCTTGAAAAAGGGAAAAACCTGTTTATCACGGGGAGCTTCAAATCCCGTTATAACCGGGCGGAATTTGAATTTAAGGTAGAAAAGATGATGCTGCTGGAAAGCATCAAACAACACCTGACAAGACAGGTAATCCTTGATATGGAAGCCCGCCATGTCAATGAGCGGATGATCCAGTTCGTGGCAGAGAACCTTCGCCGGCATCCGGGTAAATCCTCGTTGAAATTCAATATTGTAGAGACCAAAAGCAATTTCCGGGTGAGTATGTTCACCATGGAAAATGGTTTTGAGATGAATGACGAATTGGCTGTTTTTCTGCAAAATAGCCCTGAAATGGAGGTTCAGATCGTGTCAACCTAGTTTGGTGACAAATTTGTAATATACCTGCCATGTTACAGTTAGTCAGGAAAATATGGATGTCGTTGCAACGACAAAATTTTACAATAAAATAGCAGAACTTTACTTAAAATAAAATCAACGTTATGGCAATGGAATACACGGATGCAAACTTTCAGGAGAAAGTAATTGCTTCAGATAAACTCACGGTCATCGATTTTTGGGCTGAATGGTGTGGTCCCTGCCGCGCGATCGGTCCGGTGATCGAAGAACTGTCAAAAGAATATGATGGTAAGATCAATATCGGGAAAGTAAACGTGGATCAGAATCCGCAGTTGTCCGTTAACTACGGCATCACTTCCATCCCTGCGATTCTTTTCATCAAGGGTGGTAAGGTGGTCGACAAACTGGTCGGCGCACAGCCCAAAGGAAATTTTGTGAAGAAGATCGAATCCCTGATCTGACCTTTGGATCAAAGCAAGTTAGCGGCCCGGAATACTCCGGGCTTTTTTTTTGTTCGTTCAGAGACTGAAGAATTCCTTAATCCCATCAAGGATGCTTTGAATGGCAAAAGCCGCCAGGAGCAGGCCCATCACCCGGCTGATGATGTTGATGCCCGCGTCGCCAATACGCTCCTGTATTTTTCGCGCCGCCAGCAAGAGCAGGCAGGTGATAAAAATCACGACCAGCAGGATCCCCAGGGTTTTTGCCTGCTGGATCACCGTAAATACATGATTGTCGGTCAGCAGCACCACGGCGAGGATGGCGCCAGGCGACGCGATGGAAGGCATGGCCAACGGAAAAACGGTCACATTCCGGGCATCCGGCTGCGCACCTGTATTATCTTCTTTGCCATGCTGGCCAAAAATCATCGTCAGGGAAAAGAGAAAGAGCACGAGCCCCCCGGCGATCCTGAAAGCCGGGATCGAAATTTCCATGGCCTCCATGATCAGCTGACCGCAGATAATAAAAAATGCGAGGATCATCGCCGCCAGGATGCTGGCGCGGATGGCGATTTTCTTTTTGGCAGCGTCGTCGAAGCTGCGGGTGGCGTGAAGGAACACGGGAACCGATCCCAATGGATCAATGACGGCAAAAAGGAAAAAAAAGGTTTTTATGAAATCCGCCATAAGATATTGATCTGGTCCCAAATATACCAAACGCGGTGCAAAGCGCCGGGAGCTGCAAAATACCATTTTCAATATTTGACAGGATATTAGGTTTTTGCCGGTTATTTTTGCCATGCACATATATGAAACATCCATTCTACTTTCTTGTGCTGCTGACAGCACTGGCCTCCTGCAAGGATCACACATCTGCTGACAGCAGCAAGACCCTGACCGAAAAAACCTCCGACCCCGCGCCACAGGAACTCACGTATACCGTGATGAATTTGCTGCCGCACGACACCACTTCTTATACTGAAGGATTTTTTGTCCACGACGGAAAACTTTTTGAAAGCTCGGGTGCACCGGCGGATCTGCCGCAGACAAAATCTGTTTTTGGAACGGTAAATCCACAATCGGGCAAACTGCAGGTGCTGACTTCCCTCGACCGGAAAAAATATTTTGGAGAAGGCGCCGTTTGGCTGAATGGAAAATTCTATGTACTCACCTGGCAAACCAAAACGGGATTTATCTACGACGGCAAAACATACAAACCCCTCGGCACTTTCAGCTTTCCAAGCGCCGAAGGCTGGGGCATGACCACGGACGGACAATCGCTGATCATGAGTGACGGAAGCAGCAATATCACCTTTCTGGACCCAAATACTTTTAAGATCAACCGCATCATCACCGTAACGGACAACAATGGTCCCGTGGCCATGATCAACGAGCTGGAATGGGTACATGGATTTATTTATTCCAACGTATATGAAACCAACACAATCCTCAAGATCGACGCCAGCTCCGGTATGGTGGTTGGCAAAGCTGATTTCAGCCAGCTGGATAAAGAAGCAAAAGTAAAATACGGGCAGGCCGAATATATGAATGGCATCGCCTACGACTCCGTGCGACATAAAATGTACGTGACGGGAAAATTATGGCCAACCATTTATGAGGTGAAGATTGTTGGTGAGTAGTTTTTCTCGCAAAGACGCCAAGGTCCGCAAAGGCGCAAAGAAGGGAGCAAATTTAGAAAACGAAATAAATAATTCTTTGCGTCTTTGCGGACCTTGGCGTCTTTGCGAGAAACTCATTTCCCCACCACATAAATCAGCGAACTGCATTTATCCGTATCCACCACCGTCTTCACATTTGAAAAAAGCCCGGTCATAAACCCGGGAATGAGCCGGGCGTGGCCGGTGAGGTATTTTTCACTCAGCAGGGAAATATAGAAACTGTCGAACCACATGGGTTTGCTGTCGACCAGTTGCAGATCCGCGGCTTTCAGCATGTACGCCACGGCAGCCGGAGAAAAATGATACAGGTGCCGCGGCACATCGTATGCAGCCCAGTGCGCACCGTAGGTAGTTCCGTCGTAACTGGTATAGTTCGGCAGGGCGATAAAAATCCTTCCACCCGGTTTCACGATTTTTTTTATTTGCTGCAGGTAGGGATACAGGTCGTGCACATGCTCCAGCACATGCCATAGGGTGATGGCGTCAAAATGATCGGCGGGCAACTGGTAGAGTGCGGCCGCTTCAATCAGGTTGGCCTGGTTGCATTGCAGGGCCTGTTGGCGCGCCGCTTCATCCGGTTCGAGACCGGTGCTTTGCCAGCCATGCTCGCGCATATACCGAACAAAGGCGCCTGTACCCGCCCCGATATCGAGGTGATTGCCGGTTTTTCTACCGGTGGCATGGGTGAGCAGCTGGTATTTTGAATGAAGGGTTTTTTTCCGCACGAGGTGATAAAGCCTGTTGACCAGTCCTTGATTCGTATTGCTGTGGGAAATATAATTCTCCGATTGATAGTAGCGCGCAATGGACGCGTCATCCGGCGCATCCATCGTAAAACGCAGGCTGCAGCGGCTGCATTCCCAAACCTCGAATTTTTCGTGGGTAACCGTGTAGTCTTCGGCTTTCAGCACAAAATGTAAATCAGCCGACTGACAAACCGGGCATGCGGTCGCATGAGAGGCGGCTGGCGCTATGTGATCTTCCATCATTATTTTTCCGTTTGCAAAATCTGCTGGTTGCCGGCGGCATCCATTTTCCAGCCATGCGAAGAGAGGTGAAATAAGATCAGCAGGACTGCCGCGATCCCTGTCACCAGGGCAGGCAGCCACCATTTTCCGGGCGCTGAATCCGCTTCTTCAGAAAACCAGTGCAGCATTTCATCACTCGTCCGTTCCTGGTCTCCGACCAGCATGGTATGCTGTGCGTCAGACCGCACGACTTTGGTGGCGGATACGGGCTCGAGAAAAGAAGGATTCAAAAAATCCGACCGGAGCAGAATATTTCCTTCTTCATCTTTGTACAAAACTCCCAGTCCATTCCACTCGGCTGATTGCTGCAGGTTCAGCTGATCCCGCAGCCGGTAGGCGAATTCGTTGTACTGACGCAGCGATTCGTAGTCGGCAATATTTTGCTGCTGGGCGAGATAGGCGAAAAAGCTTTTATCGGGCGCGTCAAAATACCGGTCGAACTGCAACAGGTGGGTGGGTGGAATGGCCATCCGGGATGCGGAATCAATGCTGGCCGTGCCGGTTTCGAGGTAGATGGTACCGATCCCCGGGACCGGCAGACTCTTATGCTGAAACAAATACCTGTTCAGGATGCTGTACATATTGATTATCCTCCAAATGAAAAAATCACGCCCCCTAAGATATTGAATCCGTAGACAGGGTACTGATTCCAGCGCTGATATTTATTATTAAACAGGTTATTCATCTGAAGCCAGAGGTTGAGCTGGCGGGTGATCCGGAATTCAAGTCCGGCATTGGCATCAAAAGCACCGCCGCCGGTATTTTTTCCACCCTGGAAATTGCGGTAGTCGGCGCCGCGGAAGGCCCACAGATCGGCTTTCAGCCAGAGGTCTTTGATCAGCTGCCAGCGCAGCGTTCCCGTAAATTCCAGGGGCAGCATACCCCAGGCATGGGGCTGCGATTTGGATTTATAGTTATTGGTGGTGAGTCCGAGCGTAACATTAAAAACTTCGGCCTGCGTATACGTAATTTCTCCGTGGGTGCGGAAAGCATCCAGTTTGGTTTCATAGATGATGTCGAAAGTTTTTCCGTCCACACCGTCATTTACAAACAGGGGCATATTCCGGGATTCCACATATCCCGCGCGGGCGAGGTAGGAAATATGATTGGTCAGCGATCCCTTGAATCCGCCATAAAATTCCTGCACCCTTGTATTCAGCAGGTCGGTCGGCTGTGAGAGCCACGGATTGATGGATGCATAGCGTTGATAGCTTCCCTTGTCGTAATAGCCGCTCCAGGCAGCGAACAAAGTAAATTTCTTATCCGGAAGCGTATAGTCCGCGGAAAAATTGGGCAGCAGGTGAAAGACTTTCTGATCCCAGGACGGTGTTACTTCAGCATGCAGGGAGAAATTATCTGATTTATACACGACGGCCGGTGACACATAAAACAGGTTGTTGTTGAGGGTCGACTGACTGTTCAGGCGGTAGTTCGTTAAATCGGCGGTGAAAGCGAGGTCAATGGCAAAATGTTCACCAATGCTTTTCTGCAAGGGCAGCACGAGGACCGTATTGGCTTCCGTCGCCTTGGGTGAATGGTTGTCGCTGAAAACGGAAACCGAAAGATTCGGATTGTAGGTCAAGCCATATTCAGACGGCACCGTATTGCGCAAACCGATTTTACCCTGGAAAGTCTGAAACCGCTGCTGCAAATCTGATTTGTCGAATTGCAGGTTGGCAGGCTGAAAACCATACAGGTAATATCCGTCGGCCTTAAAACCGATCTTACCATCCCACTCCAGGTTGCTGGCCGTTTTCACCGTGCCGGTGATGCCGACGGCTACCAGGCTGTTTTTCTGATAGTCCACATTTCCCTTGGAGTTGTAGGCATCCGCGAAAACATTGAAGAAAGTTGT
The DNA here is from genome assembly GCA_964658175.1 of uncultured Puia sp. Classification (GTDB taxonomy): domain Bacteria; phylum Bacteroidota; class Bacteroidia; order Chitinophagales; family Chitinophagaceae; genus Puia. The sequence goes on from CAZZYD010000006.1 coordinate 25,202, forward strand.
TTTTTTATCGCCAAAACTGAACCCCGCCTTTACATAGGGCAGATGGATATTTCCAACACCTACCTTGATATAGTTATCGTTGTTCCAGGTTTTGAGCGTATCACCCGCCAGTGCCACCGGATTCAGTCCGGGCGGCTGGTAGGTCAGAAATAAATATTGGGAAGGCAGATTATACTGGAGCACCGGCCGGCTGCTGTCCGTTGCAGGCGCGCTTGCTTCGAAATTAATTTTGGCCGCGTCCTTCAGGGCAGGCTTGAACGTGGATGTAATATTGATCGTTTTCCTGCGTGCTGTATCCTGCGCCTGCGCCCAAACGACGGCCAGCGAACAAAGCAATACAAAAATACCCGTGCGACAGATCTGCTGGTGTGGTTTCATCTCAGTTATTGTCATTGCTGATTTTACTATTCTTTGATTCCTCCTGCTTCACCTGGTCGAGGCGCTGTTCAGCCAGCACGCGGAGGGTTTCTATTTTTGCGTTTTCAGCAACGCTTTGAAACGTCGCCTTGGCGTTGAAATAATCTTTCTCTTTCAGATAGATATCACCCAGCAACAGATAAGACTTTGTGACCCATTCTTCATAGGAGCCAGATTTGTGGATCACTTCAAAGGCTGCCTTCTCGGCATCCTTCAACTGATTCTGTCCATACAAACAATCCGCCACCTGGTATCCCGCTTCGGCACCGTAGGCTGCATGACTGAGCGCAGCCACTGTTCGGAAATACTGCAGTCCCGAAGCACAGTCACCGCTGCCCTGAAAAGATTTTCCCAGCACCATATTGGCGAGCACGCGGTCATCCGTTCCGAGTCCTTTCTGCGCCAGCATGTCTTTTGCGTTGTCGGTGGCGGCCGTCCAGTGCTGCAGTTCATACTGGCTGCGAAGCAGGCCGCGCATGGCCTCTGTCTTATTTTCCTGCGAACTCGAAAAATCTTTGAGTTTGCTGTAATAAATCTCCGCTTTGGCGTAATCTTTCAGATAAAAGAAATTGATACGCGCCGCCTGAAGCAATGCTTTTTCGGCAAATTTATTCGGCGCTTTATTGGCAACCACTTCATATCCGACCGTTGCTTTCGGCCAGTTTTTCTGGTTGAAATACATTTCGCTTTTGTAGAAATTCGCTTCCAGTGAATATTTTCCGTCTGGGAACCGCGCAAGGTAGTCTTCAAATTTCTGCAGCGCACTTGGGAAATTTCCGTTGTTGAACTGCACCTCCGCTTCTTCATAGGCCAGTTGGTCTTCCTGGCTCGAGCTCACATTAACGCCCATGCTCTTCGCAAAATTCACGTATTCGCTGCTCCTGCCCTCTTCCACATACAGGCTTTTGGCGTTATCAAGGGCTTCCTGCGCTTCGGGGGAATTGGGATATTGTTTGATGAGCTGGTTGTACTGGCTGATCGCTTCTGCGTTGTTGTTCAGGTTGTAGTTGGCGATGCCTGACCGGAGGTAGGCGCGGGGCTTGAGCGCGTCGTTGCCGGTAACGGAGAGCACATTTTTCAGGTAGGGTAAGGATTCGCGGAATTGTTCGTTGCTGAGATAGGTATTGGCGATTTCCATGTTTGCATCTGCAATCAGTGGCGACGCAGGATATTTCCGGATGAGCCCGTTGAGCAGGCTTATTTTGTCATTGGAATTGTTTACACCGGTCACCATCGCTTTCTGGAACGTCGCATAATCCGAAGACGGCCAGGAATAGTCAAGCACTTTGTTGTAAATTGACAGCGCTGTTTTGAAATCACGGTCCATGTAGTAGCAGTCTGCCGTTCGGATATAGGCATCCTGTTCCAGCGGTGATGCATTGATCTTTGGATTGCGGACCACCTGTTCAAAAAACCCCTGTGCCTGCCGGTAGTTTTCTTTTTTGAGGTAGCAATATCCCAAATCGTATTTTGCGCTCACGGCACTTACTTCACCATCTTCCACCGGCGCTTTCAGGTATTCATAAAAATAGGGAATCGCATCGTCGAGTTTATGCAGCCGGTAGGCGACTTCGCCTTTCCAGAAATTGATTTGCGGCAGGAGGTCTGAGTTGTTCTTCGCCCGGAGTGCTTTATCCAGCAAATCATTGGCGGTGGTCAGCTGGCCGTCGCCGATCAGTTCGGTGGCGCGACCATAATAAATTCTGGCCTGGAGCCGGGTCACGAGCGCCGTATTAGTTCCCACGCTGTCCATCAGACTGATCGCATCCCTGTAGTTGCTGGTGCTGGCCATCACGCTTAACAGCAATTCTTTCGCCTCTTTATTATAGGATGATTGCGGATAGTGCGCGACAAATCCCTGAAATCCCGACAGGGCTACATCAAAATAACCGAGTTCATAGGAAAGTTTTGCATAGTGAAATTCTGAAATTTCCTTCTGCACCGGGTTGCTGCTGTTGGAGGCGCAAAAGAGAAAGGCATTGCGTGCATTTGCTTTCTGGTTCGTTTTCAGGTAACTGTCACCCAGCAGATACATGGCGTTCTGCGCGAGTGAATCTTCGGTGCCACCGAGCTGTTTGAAACCGTCGATCGCCTTCGGATAATTTTTGGTCTGATAATAACAATAGGAAAGTTCATAAATATCCTGGCGGGACACTTTTTTGACCGGTTGATATAGGTTTCAAGATAAGGAAGCGCCTTTTGAAAATCCTTTTGTTCGTAGTAACCGTGGCCCGTCAGTTGACGGAGTTCCAGATCATAGTACTGATCGCCGGCGTCCAGTTTGGATGCGGCGTAGGTGATGGCTTTGCTTTTCTGCCCCTGGATGAGGTAGATATTCGCAATGTAATAAGGCACGACCTTCTTGTATTTCGGGCTATTCTCCACTACATAAAAAGCGGTCGAGGCATCCGAGTATTTTTTCTGGTAGAAGGAAATAAAACCATAATAATAGTTGGCATCGATATAATTCGGATCGCGGGGGATCTGCCGGATCGCATCGAAGAGCGGTTTGGCCTTGTCGTAGTCTTTCTTGTAAAAATAAGCGTACCCCTGGTGAAATTTCAGGTTGGCGATGTCCGTATTACTCAGGTTGTCGATCCCCGCGTTCTCATACATCTTCAATGCGGCATCCAGCTGGCCATGCCTGAAGTAATATTCTGCCAGGTGAAAGCTGAGCATTTCGGACCGGGCGGCATTTTTTTCCTGATGTACAAACTGGAGCGCGGGCAATACCGATGCACTATCGTCCTGGTTCAGGGAACAGACCAGAGTGTAATAATGAATGTTCTGGTATTCAAAATCCGGATTGGGCTGCAACCTGTTCGCCTGATCCTGTTCAAGTCCCTTGAAGATCGGATAGGCCAGGCTATAATATTCCTTCTGATAATATTCCTGGGCCTGTTTGTACGAGGCCTGGGGATCATTGAGAAATAAAGTTTGCTGGGCTTGGGCTTCGGAATAATGAATGATGATGAAAAAGGCAAAAACAATTCTTTTCATCCGGATGAAATTTGTCAAGCGTTAAAGTTTCTAAATATTTCACCCATTACCAAAGATTGTTCCAAACCGATGTGGATAACTGGAATGATTAACATTTCTTTATCGGAGCCCGTTTTAAAAAAGACAAATCCAGTACTTTTGAGTTAAATCCCGCAAATGAAAAAAATCTTGTCGACAGCCTATTCAGATACTGCGTTCAATCTGGCACTCCTGATCCTGCGGGTAGGCATTGGTTTCATGCTCATTTTAAATCACGGCCTGGGCAAGGTGTCGAATTACGGATCGCTGAGTGCAAACTTTCCCGATCCTTTTCATGTCGGCGGCAGGATTTCACTCGGCCTTTCGATTTTCGCGGAATTGTTTTGTTCCATGTTCCTCATCCTTGGCTTATTCACCCGGCTGGCTGCATTTGTATTGCTGATCAACCTGTCAGTCGCCGTATTTATTGTACACCGCGGGCAGTCGTTGAAAGTAATGGAACTGGCGGTGGTCTATCTTCTGAGCGTCTTCACGCTGATGCTTGTTGGTCCGGGCCGGGTGAGCGTAGACGGGATGATGGGTAAATAAGATCCTAAAGCGGCAGCACATGTTTATTGCAGAAACGAAAATACGGGTCCGCTATGCGGAGACCGACCAGATGAACGTGGTATACTACGGAAATTACGCCCAGTATTTTGAAGTGGGCCGCTCCGAGTCGATCCGCGATCTGGGGTTTACGTATAAAGCCATGGAGGCATTGGGCGTGATGATGCCCGTGGTGGAAATGCAGGTGAAATATCTCAGGCCGGCGCACTACGACGAACTGCTGACCGTGAAGACCACCCTCCGCGAATTGCCCACCGACCACCGCATCGTATTCGAGCATGAAGTGTACAATGAGGATCAGAAATTAATTACCGCAGGCAAGGTCATCCTCTATTTTGTGGAAGTCAGCACCTTTAAGAAATCCGTGATGCCGCCGGCATTGCGGGAACGCCTGGCAACATTTTTTACATGAAGCATGCATCTATCATAACGATCGGCGATGAATTACTCATCGGCCAGGTAATCGATACCAACAGCGCCTGGATGGCGCAGGAACTCAATAAATCCGGCGTATGGGTGCGGCGGCGCGTAGCCGTCGGAGATGTTTGGGACGACATATGGAACGCGCTGGACCAGGAGTCTGCCCAGCATGACATCATACTCATCACCGGTGGTCTTGGTCCCACAGCGGATGATATCACCAAAGACCTGCTCTGTGCTTATTTCAAGACAAGCCTGGTGGTCGATCCCGCAGCCCTTGCCAATGTCAAATATCTTTTCGAACAGGTGTTTCAGCGTCCCATGATCGACCGGAACCTGAAACAGGCGGAAGTGCCTGCCGCTGCCACCATCATCCAGAACAAGCGGGGCACGGCGCCAGGCATGCTCTTTACGCGTGAAGGCAAAATTTTTATATCGATGCCGGGCGTGCCGCACGAAATGAAGGGGATGATCACTGATTTTGTGATCCCCTGGCTCAAATCACATTTCGCACTCCCCGCCATCGCACACCGAACCCTGCTGGCAGTGGGCATCGGGGAATCTTTTCTGGCGGAGCACATCCAGTCCTTCGAATCCGCCCTTCCGCAGAATGTAAAACTCGCCTACCTTCCAAACTACGGCATGGTGCGCCTGCGGCTCACGGCCACGGGCGAAAACGAAAGCGAGCTGATCCGGCAGCTCGATCCGCTGTTTGCTGATCTTAAGTCACGCACCACCGAATGGATGGCCACGGACGAGGATATTCCTTTCCAGGCTGCCATCGGCCAAATGCTGAAATCGCGCCGCCGCACGCTCGCCACAGCCGAGAGTTGTACCGGTGGTTATATCGCCCATCTGATCACATCCATTGCCGGCGCCAGCGCCTATTTCAAAGGCGCGATCGTGCCGTATGATAATTCGATCAAGACGAAAGTGCTGCAGGTACCGGTGGAAATACTGCAGACCGTGGGCGCTGTCAGCGAAGAAACCGTGCGGGGCATGATCACAGGCGCGCTTCAGCTGTTTTCCGCTGACTACGCGATAGCAACTTCCGGCATTCTGGGACCCGGCGGGGGAACCCCCGAAAAGCCCGTGGGCACGATCTGGATCGCCGTGGGTAACCGGGAAAAGACCGTGACGCAAAAGTTGAATCTCCGCTTCGACCGCGACCGGAACATGCAACTGACAGCGACGAATGTGCTGAACTTGTTAAGAAAATTTATTTTGTCCGACCCCTCCTGACAAGGGTGCTTCCGGTCGGTAATTAATAGCTAATTTTGGAGCAATTCAAATTCATCTATCTACATGGCGATTGTTGACCTGATCATGCCGAAAATGGGCGAAAGCATCATGGAAGCGACCATCCTCAAATGGTATAAGCAGCCGGGTGATGTCGTGCAGCAGGATGAAACGGTGCTGGATATTGCCACCGACAAAGTGGATACGGAAGTGCCGTCTACAGCTGCGGGTACGCTGGAAGAAATTCTTTTCCAGGTAAACGACGTAGTGCCCGTCGGCGCGGTCATCGCCCGGATCAAAACATCGACAGCAGAAACCACGCCTGTTGCGCAGGAGCCAACACCGCAACCTCCGGCAGCCGAAGAAAAACCGGTGGTTGTCAACGAATCCCGTCCGTCAACGATGCCATCACAGAATGGCAATGGCAATGGCCATGCCGCCGGCAACCGTTTTTATTCTCCGCTGGTGCTCAACATCGCGAGCAATGAGGGGGTGCCCGTAAGCGAACTGGAAAAAATAGCGGGCACGGGTAACGAGGGGCGTGTTACAAAAAAAGACATCTTACAATATATTTCCGGCCGCGCGGGCGGTCGCACCCATCAACCGGTAACAGGTGGTTCATCCAATAGCGCGTTCGACCAGACGGAAGCGGCAGAAGTAGCTGATCGCACTACCGGCGCCGGACAACCGGAAACGCCGTACAGCGGAAATGCGGAGATCATCGAGATGGACCGCATGCGCAAAATGATCGCCGAACATATGGTGCGGAGCAAAGACATCAGCGCGCATGTCACCAGTTTTTCGGAAGCCGATGTCAGCAACCTGGTAAAATGGCGCGACGAACAGAAAGATGCCTTTGAAAAAAGAGAAGGGACCAAACTCACGCTGACACCGCTGTTCATCGAAGCCATCGTGCGTTGTATTAAAAGACATCCGCTCATCAACAGCTC
>CAZZYD010000007.1:0-31534 GCA_964658175.1 uncultured Puia sp.
CATTATCGCAGAAACGCCCTCGAATCCCATGCTGAAGATCACGGACATCGCCCGGGTCTGCCAGATTGCACACGAAAACAATATCCTGGTGGCCTGCGACAATACCTGGACGACCCCGCTCATCCAGCGACCGATCGAAGACGGTGCCGATCTTGTTTTCCATTCCACCACCAAATTTTTCGGCGGTCATTCGGATATCCTGGGCGGCAGTGTGATCGTTAAGGAAAAAAATGACCTGAGCATACGGCTTCGCGAATTTCAGGTGATCGGCGGGGTGGTGCCATCGCCCTATGACTGCTGGCTGCTCAACCGCAGCATCGCCACGCTGCCATTGCGCCTGGAAAAACAATGTCGGAATGCCGCAGCCATCGCGCTTTATTTGAAAGACAAGCCGCAGGTGGAGAAAGTGTTTTTTCCGGGACTGACGGACCATCCAAACCATGCCATCGCCCAGCGTCAGATGCACGGAAATTTCGGATCGATGGTATCCATTCTTTTACGCGGTGGCCAGTCGGCGGCCCTGTCATTTGCAGGCACTATGCACTTGTTTAAACATGCCACGAGTCTCGGTGGCGTCGAAAGCCTGATTGAACACCGGCGAACGGCTGAAGGCGCGCTCGCAAAAAGTCCGGAGAACCTGCTGCGGCTTTCCATCGGCGTGGAATATCTTGACGACCTGATCGAAGACCTTGAAAAAGGATTTCACAAATATGCTTCATGAGCGAATACGAACACGATATCATCGTCCCTTTCAAGGATTCACCGCTGGAAAAAAAACAGCAGGTGGCCGAAATGTTCAACAAGATCGCTTTCCGGTATGATCTGCTGAACAGGGTGCTCAGTGGCGGGATTGACCGGTACTGGAGGCGCAAAGCCATCGCAGAATTAGCCAGTCTCCGGCCGGCCCATATCCTCGATGTGGCCACGGGCACGGCGGATATGCCGGTGCTGCTGGTAAAAAAACTTCATCCGCAACAAGTGACGGGTATTGACATCTCCACCGGCATGCTGGCACTCGGCCGGGATAAAATTGCTAAACTCAAGTTAAACAACCTGATAGCGCTGCAGGAAGGCGACAGCGAGGCAATAAATTTTCCGGAGGCTACGTTTGAGGCAGTGACCGTAGCTTTCGGGGTGCGCAATTTCCAACACCTGGAAACAGGATTGCGGGAAATGCTGAGGGTGTTGAAACCGGGTGGAAAACTGGTCATTTTAGAGTTTTCCCGCCCCAAAAAAGGACCCTTCCTCGGATTTTATAAGTTTTATCTCCGGTACATCGCCCCGCGTATCGGCAAAATGGCCTCCGGCAGCCTGGATGCCTACCAATATCTGAACGACTCCGTAAACGCTTTTCCCGAGGGAACGGTATTTACCGGGATCATGAAAAAAACCGGATTTATTAACACATACTGCAAAACGCTCAGTTTAGGAATATGTACGATTTACTGCGGAACAAAAGAAAATACAGCGGCTTCCTCCTCCTAGCGTTCTTTGTCGGCCAGACTGCTTTCGGGCAGTTGCGCGATGGCATCAATCTTCCGGATCACGACACCAAGTTCTATCACCTGGGCATCGCCCTGATCTATAACACCTCTCATTTCCAGGTGAGCGCACATCCGCAGTTCCTGAAAAGCGACAGCGTGCTGTCAGTAAACCCGGAAAATACCGGCGGCTTCGGACTCGCCGGCATGCATACCTTCCGCTTCAGCGAACACCTTGAATTCCGGATCGTTTTTCCCGAGCTGATGTTCTCCTATAAGAACCTTACCTACAATATCAAATATCCTGCGCCGGGAGAAAAAGCCGTTGCCACCAAACAGATCGAATCGATCCTGCTTGGATTTCCGCTGCAGGCGAAATTCCTGTCTGACCGCATCGACAATTTCAAATTCTATGTGCTCGGTGGATTTAATTATCAGTACGACCTCGCGTCCAATGCCGGCGCCCGCAAAGCCGACGACCTGGTAAAACTGAAGCCCTACAATATGAGCATCGAAGCAGGACTTGGTTTCCAGTTCTTCTTTCCCGTCTTTATCCTGTCTCCGGAAATAAAAATTACGAATGGCATCATCAACGAACATGCCCGCGATCCGAGCCTCCTGTATTCAAACACGATTGATAAATTAAGGTCGAGGATGATTGTTTTCTCGTTGATTTTTGAGGGGTAGTTGTTTCACGCAAAGGCGCAAAGCTCCGCAAAGACGCAAAAATGTTTACTATTCTAAACCTATTTATCTTGGCGCCTTTGCGGACCTTTGCGCCTTTGCGTGAAATATCGCGTGAATCAAAACTCAGTAATCATAAACCCTCCTAAACATATTCACCCTTACCCCTACCGTAAAAGTCGTAGAGCTCGTGGTGCTGGGGTTAACCACGTCGTGGAGTTTATAATTGCGGTACATGGCAGACAGGTCGATGAAAAGATTCTCTTTGATCTCGTAGGATACCAATCCGGACAGGTTGATGCAGTTCGCCTGCGTTCCGCTGCCGATTTTAAATCCCGCATCGCGTGGCCGGGTATTGTAGTTCTCGAAGATATTGCTGCCGAAATTTACGCCCGCGGAATCAAGCCCCTGTTTATAATAGATCGCTTTCAGCTCGAGGTTCCACTTGTACTTCGGCTGGTATTTCGCGATGCCGATAAATTCGATAAAATTCGCCCCGAGCGGATGCGCGAGCGGCTGGTTGTAATTTGAATAGTTCGACACGGTGTCATCGTGAGAGTACACATAGGGACGCACGATATTCGTTTCGAGCTGCAGATCCAGGTTCTTCACATCAAAGGCATCGATGTATTTGAATCCCAGCTGGATGCCCTGTTTATTTACCCAGTTGCCGTCGCCATAATGAAGGATCTGGTGCAACACGAATTCATTGATCACAATCTGCCCGTAGAACTGGGTGGCATGCCCGATGTTCGCCTTGAAATCAAAACCGACGGTTGTCTTGTCCGGACTGCCGTTCTGTTGCTGTGCCGCCACCAGGAATATCACCGGGTTTAAATAAGAGTAATCAAAATAGTCGGGGCGCGAAAAGACGACATTGTCATACAAACCCAGGTTCAGCCATTTGGTGGCATTATAGCTCAGGTGATGCACCACCGCAAATTTGTTTGGATAGTAATAGTCGCCGAGCTGATGTTGGCTCTTGAGCTGCATGAACAGCACGTCATACTTTATCTTCCATATCCTCGTGTTGAGTTTCAGAAAAAGATAGGGCGCGCTGTAATCACTCAGAAAAAGACTCCGGTATCCGTCACCGATGAAATTTTTATCATAGCCGAACTGGGCAGAAAAATATTTCCAAAAATCGACGTTGATGGATCCGGTCGCGTTGAAATAGTCGTACGCGGTACCGCCCTTGAAAGGTTTATAATATCCGAACCCGGGTACGGCCGGAAATCCCGAGGCAGTAACGCGTTGCTGGAAGAAACCGGGACCCCGTTCCTGGTTATCCGTAATTTCTGCAGAGAATCCGATATGATCCGCGATCTGTCCACGGAAATTAAGTCCTTTGCTGTTCAGGTATACGCGCTGGTGATTTCCGGTTTCAACCGATTGCTGCTGTTGGAGTTCAGGATTGATCGCCAGGAAAAAGTCTTTTTCGTTGACCTCGTAAAAATTGGCTTTTGTCTTATAGAAGGTATTCAGAAAGGGATGCTTGCTTTTAAAGGATTCCTTGCTTCCCCTCACCCATTCGCTGTTGTTCATCAGCAGATGTTGCAGGTTTTCCTGGTCTGTGGGTGAGAGATGATAAAATTCGTCGTAAGGATAAAATTTATGCAGGGAATCTGACATTTCGGCAATCTCAACGGCTAGTTTGCGGGTCAGGGGTTTGGAGGTGGAGATATTGAGGTCGGGATTTGTTTGAAGGAGAATTTCCAGTCTTTCCAGAAAATGATCGTGTTTGGAACCTTCGGGCAGGTAGGTCGACTGACAGAAACCGTAAACAGGCAGGCAGAGAATTATCACATGCCTTGCAACGGTTTTAATAAATTGCATCATGTTAGATTGTTAGCGATTCCGATCCAAGATATGCAAAATTACCTGATAAAGAATATTTCCATCGTGAATGAAGGGCGGACATTTGTTTCCGATCTGCTTGTGAAAAACGGGCGCATCGAAAAAATCGGAAGCAATATTCAGTCACCTGTTTTAGCAAGCGAAATCAATGGTGAGGGCCTGCACCTGTTACCAGGATGCATCGACGACCAGGTGCATTTTCGTGATCCGGGCCTTACGCACAAGGCTACCATCTATACGGAATCGAAAGCGGCCGTGGCCGGTGGCGTTACTTCCTTTATGGAGATGCCGAATACCATTCCGCCCGTATTTACACAGGCCCTGCTGGAAGACAAATACGATCTCGCATCCAGGCATTCGCTCGCGAATTACTCATTTTATATGGGCACTTCGAACGATAATATCGTGGAGGCCCTGCGTACCAACGAAAAGAAGAAAACGGTTTGCGGTCTCAAGATCTTCATGGGTGCATCTACCGGAAACCTGCTGGTAGATAATTACCTGACGCTTGATAAATTGTTTGCCGGCAGCGAACTGCTGATCGCCACACATTGCGAAGACGAGAAGATCATCCGGGACAACCTGCTCCAGTATACAAGTCTCGACAGACCCCTCACGGCCGCCGATCATCCCCGCATAAGAAATGAAGATGCCTGTTTCGAATCCTCGCTGACGGCCGTTCAGTTTGCAAAAAAATACGGATCGCGGCTGCATGTCTTCCATCTCACCACCGAAAAAGAAATGCAGCTTTTCACGAACATGATCCCGCTGGCCGACAAACGCATCACGGCAGAAGTATGTGTACACCATTTGCATTTTACGGCGGACGACTACGACCGGCTGGGCAATCTGATCAAGTGCAATCCCGCCATCAAGGCGCCCCATAACCGAGAGGCGCTGTGGACCGCCCTGCTGGACGACCGGCTTGACCTCATTGCCACCGACCATGCTCCGCACACGCTCAGCGAAAAAGGATTTTTCAGAAACGATCAGGGGCAATTGGTGCCGCTGGCAGGGGAAGCCGGCGCCTATATGAAAGCGCATGCCGGCTTGCCGCTGGTGCAACATTCGCTCCTGCTGATGCTTGAATATGTGAAGGCAGGACGGATCTCCCTGGAGAAGCTGGTGGAAAAAATGTCGCACGCCGTCGCCACCTGTTTTCATGTTCAGGAAAGAGGTTTTATCCGCGAGGGTTATTTTGCAGATCTCGTGCTGGTGGACCTGAACCAGGCAACCACCGTGCGCGCGGACAATATCCTGTTCAAATGCGGCTGGAGTCCGCTGGAAGGCAGGCAGTTCCCGGCCCGGATCATATATACTTTTGTAAACGGCCATCCTGTTTATGGAAATGATGGCTTTGATGAATCTCAGAAAGGGATGCGGTTGGCCTTTTAACTGGGATACATGGGAGATTGGGTGATTTTTGGGATGTGGATGGTTTGTGGGGCGCGATTTCTTTTGTGATGTTTTGATCAGGGGCTATTTCGGGTGATGATTTTTGCTGTAGTGTTTTCATATGGATATTGACAATACGACGTTCAACGATCTTTCAATTTTTACCGGTGCCGAAGACAGTCCTTCTGTTTTCAGTAAACTGGATTATACGCTCACCCTCGGTGGCAGGCAACAGTTGGCGCGGTTGTTCAGCCAGCCTTTCAGTGATTTGACAAAAATCAGGGAAACCCAGCAGATCCTCGGCATCATCCTCCGCAACGAATCGGTCTGGCCGGCATCCATCACCAACGGGACCATCATGGTGATGGAACGATTTTACGAAACACCGATCGACGATCTGCCTACGGGGGAAAATCCCATGGCGGCTTTTTCCTATAAAATATTTCATGCGTCTGATTTTTCACTCACCAGATATACGGTGAGACATTTCGCGGATTTTATCCGGGGCATGCAGGAAATCGGTGTGATCATCGAAAAAAACGATGCGCCGCCCATGCTGCAGGCCGTTGGTGAGCGTATAAAAAAACTTGCCTCCGGCGACATGCTCATGGCGCTGGCAGGCAAGCGGGCCGCCGATCCGCTTTCACCCGTGGATGTGATCCGGTTCGGATATTATATCCGCATGCGTTTTAAAAATGCCGCGCACGAACTCATTGACCTTTTTGGAAAACTCGATGCCTGGTATTCGATGAGCATGGCCTGCCGGATCAATAAACTCGTGCTGCCGCGGTTCGTAGAATCCGACCAGCCCCTGCTCCGGATCGACTCCCTGCATCACCTCCTTCTCTCTGCACCTGTGGCATACGATGTATCGATGGAGCGGGCAGAAAATTTCATTTTCCTCACCGGCGCCAACATGGCCGGCAAAAGCACGTTCATCAAAGCCGTCGGCTGCGCACTGTATCTCGCCCATCTCGGCATGGGCGTCCCCGCCAGCGACATGGAACTGAGCCTCTTCGACGGCATCATCAGCAATATCAACGTCGTGGACAATCTCATCAAAGGCGAAAGTTATTTCTTCAACGAAGTGCAGAGAATAAAAAATACGATCCTCAAGATCAATAACCCGCGGAAATGGCTTGTGCTGATCGATGAATTGTTCAAGGGCACCAATGTGCAGGATGCGATGAAATGTTCGGATGCCGTGATCCGCGGACTGATTAAAATCCAAAGCTCCCTGTTTGTTTTATCCACCCATCTCTACGAAATCGGCGATGGCCTCCGCAGCTACCCGAATATCGCTTTCAAATATTTCGAGACCAATGTAAACGAGGATCAGCTCGAGTTCAGCTACCAGATCAAGGAAGGCATCAGCAACGACCGGATCGGCTATCTCATCCTGAAAAGAGAAAAAGTTGTCGATCTCCTGGACAAACTCTAAACAGATGCCAGTATCTTTACGGGATCATTCATTGTTAAAACATCAAAATAACGTCATGCCAACCGTAAAACTTAGTTTACTCGCGCTTGCCATCGTGGGTTTTGCTGCCTGCAACAGCAGTGGCAGTTCCGCGGACACCGTTGCCACGGCTGTCGGCGACAGCATCCTAGAAAAATCAAATATCAAAACGGAATCTGTCAGTTATTCGGCCGACACACTCCAGGCCACCGGATTTGTCGCTTACGATGCGGCAAAGAAAAGTCCCCTGCCGATCGTTGTCGTGATACCGGAATGGTGGGGCGTAAATGAGTATCCTGAATCAAGGGCCAAACAACTCGCGGGACTTGGATATTTTGCAATCGTCGCGGATATGTACGGTCATGGTGCCGTCGCGGCAGATCCCAAAGCGGCCCTCGCATTCGCAACGCCCTATTATATGAATCCTGCCCTGGCCAAATCAAGGCTCGAGGCGGCGGTGGCAAAAGCGAAAACATATGCACAGGCCGACAGCAGCAAAGTGGCGGCGATCGGCTATTGTTTTGGTGGCTATGTGGTGCTGAACGCGGCAAAACTCGGCAGCCCGCTGAAAGCGGTGGTTAGTTTCCATGGCGGACTCGGTGGCGCGGCACCCATCAAAAACGAAGTGAAAGCAGCAGTGCTCGTTTGCCAGGGTGGAGACGATAAATTTGTGTCTCCGGCAGAAAGGGCCGAATTCAAAAAACAGATGGATTCTGTCGGCGCACCGTATACATTCAAAGAATATGCAGGCGCCACGCACGCATTTACAAATCCCGACGCTACCGCCAACGGTAAAAAATTCAACATGCCGATTGCGTACAATGCCGCAGCGGATACGGCTTCCTGGACTGAAATGAAATCCTTCCTGGTAACGGCCTTCAAATAGCATTTAAAAAATCTGACTGATCTTTTCCCCGACACGCCAGGCAATGCCTGGCGTTGTCATTTTTCCTGCTCCTGTCCTTCCGGGTGATCATCGGGTTCAACATCGGGTGATGGCAGTTGAAAATCGATTAAATGCAAAACGCCCCTGCCGGCCGCGCTCGCGATTCCGATCGCATACTGATCGTTCATCAGAAAACTGACGATGGTCCAATCGTTTTTCATCGATGGAGCGACCGCCTGCAGGTCATGTTCACCGGGGGTCGTAGAAAAGGACAGCAGCTGATCATTCAGCCCCGAACCAAATGCTTTGATCAGCGACTCCTTTCGCGTCCAGGTTTCATAAAAACCGGCAGCTGTTGCGGTGAGCGGCAGCTCCTCGCGGGTAAAATAGTGCGTCCGTACCTCTTCGAAATGAAACGCGGGATCGATGCGTTCGATGTCGACACCCAGGGGTGATGCGGCGAACCCGATAAGTATCCAGTCTCCCGAATGCGATACATTAAAATGAATGGCATCGGCCTGTGCACCGGTGAGCAAGGGTTTCTGATCCGCGCCGGTGCCGATGGAAACGGATCCGGGCGCTACATTCAGGTAACGTCCAAGCAGGATGCGCAACACGCCCCGGCCAACGAGAAAACGTTGCCGGTCCTCTTCCTGTATCAAGCGGAGAGATTTTTCCACTTCATCGCGCGTAAGCAACGGTACCAGCTGCAAGGCAAAATCACGACCCGGAAAGATGGGTACCCGCCAAACGAAGACATCTTCGGAATGTTCGGCCGGCATGGCTTCGGGCATAGAAATAAACGGCGCTGCGGGAAGGTGGATATAGGTGGCGGTCGGCATGGATCAGATCGCTCTCATCACGGAGGCGGGCGGACTAAAATCGGTTCTGATTTCCCGCTGGCGCAGCCGTTCGTTGAGCACGTTGCGCATCAGCTTCGCCAGTTCCATGTCGTTCGGAGACATCAGGAAAGTTTTATGATCACCGGAGATCTCAAAGATATTTATGCCTGTCAGCGCCAGCGGCTTCCACCCGAGGTAGATGGGATCATCCAGGAAATATAGCCGGCTTTTGACACGGAACAAATCGATGGCGCCATTGTACGGCGTCATTTTATATTTACCAAAGGCGAGATCATGTTTGAGATTGATTTTGTCCGCATGCTCGAGGTATTCCTCCTCAGCAGGCACTTTTTTTACGATGCCCGCCGGCACCAGCAGGGAGTAGAATTTATCACGGATCACCTTCCACTGGTGCTGGATCGTTTTACCGGGATGTTTCCGGAACGACTGCATGATAAATTTCATCTTTGGAAACTGCCGTAAAAACTTCTTGCTCATCTTGATCATCCACGGATCGAAGTACATGGAATTGTCGGCGTAGGTATCGAAGATGGCCAGCATCATCACTTCCTTGCCGGCCTGCTGCAATTGTTTCGCCATCTCAAAAGCCACGATGCCGCCAAAGGAATAACCGGCCAGGCAATAGGGTCCGGTCGGATTATGTTCCATGATCTCTGAAATATAATAGGCGGCGATGTCTTCCATCGTATCAAACGGTTCGTCAACGCCATTGAGTCCCCGCGCCTGCAGTCCGAACACCGGCTGATCGGCATCGAGTCCTTTCGCAAGTCCTTTAAAAATCAGCACCGTCAATCCGGAGCCATGGATGATATAGAGCGGCGGCTTGCTTCCACCCGGCCGGATCGGCACGAGCGATTTCCAGGAAATTTTTTTCTCTCCGAGGTTGAGCATCGATCCGAGTTCCTGTACGGTCGGCGATTCGAACAAAGCCGTGATGGGCAGGCGGTGGCCTGTTTTCTGTTCTATTTTCGTCATCACCTGCACGGCAATCAGGGAGTGACCACCGAGTTCGAAAAAATCCTCGTCGATACTCACCTGCTCGAGTCCGAGCGCTTCGGCCCAGATACCGGCAATGATCTTCTCGGCGTCCGTAACGGGAGCCGTATATTTTTTCCGGCCCGCTTTTGCATAGCGGTCAGGCTGTGGCAATGCATTGCGGTCGATCTTGAAATTGGGCGTCAGCGGCCATTGGCTCAACAGCACAAAATCGTTTGGGATCATATAGGGTGGCAGACTGTCTTTCAGCGCCTGGGTCCAGTACTGCAGCTGACCGGAAGGCACGTCGAGGATATCGAAGGCGCGCATCTGATCAGGCACATCCGATTCGATGATGATGCCGGTATTTTTTTTCGGGATGATATAAGCCACCAGTCGCTGATCGCCTGCCTTGTCTTCCCTGGCCATCACCAGGGCTTCTTTGATGCCGTCCTGTTTGATGAGCAGCTGTTCTATTTCACCGGGTTCGATGCGGTAGCCGCGGATCTTCACCTGCTGGTCCGCCCGGCCAAGGCACTGGATATTACCGTTTGGCATATAACGGCCAAGATCACCCGAACGGTACATTTTTTTTGTTTCGAAAGGCGCCGGTTCTGCAACGAATTTTTCTGCTGTGAGTTCCGGCCGGTTCAGATAGCCTTGGGCTACCCCGTCACCCGCGATATAAATTTCCCCTACGGCGCCGATCGGCACGGGCCTCAGGCTTTCATTGAGTATGTAAATCCGGGTATTGTCGATGGGTTTTCCGATGGTGATGGTTTCATCCCCTGAAAAAATGCGTGTGCCGGTTGAATAGATCGTTGTTTCCGTTGGACCGTACATATTGTACAGGGCGCGGCAACGGGGAATCAGTTTGGTGGCGAGATCGGCCGGCATGGCTTCTCCGCAGCAGAGCACAGCCAGGTCGAGGCGTTTGTCCCAACCCGCATCCAGCATCAGTTTATAAGTGGATGGCGTGGATTGGATGATGGTGATCTTTTCTTCGATCGCTTTTTCCATCAGCGCTTTGCCATCCTTGCTGCCGGCTTCGTTCATCAGGACCAGCTCAGCGCCCGTGATCAGCGGAAGATAAAGTTCAAGGCCGGCGATGTCGAAGGAAATTGTTGTAACGGCCAGTAGTTTATCCTGGGGTTTGATGCCCGGCATGCGTTGCATGCTGCACAAGAGGTTTACGAGGTTGCGGTGCGTCACCATCACCCCTTTGGGTTTTCCGGTACTGCCCGAGGTATATAAAATATAGGCCAGCGCGTCGGAAGAAATATTTTTTTCGGGTTCCGCTTTCGAAAACGAAGTCATCCGTTTCAGCACATCTTCGAGAATCAGCTCTTTGGCATCCGTCTGGAACCTGCCTTTATACGACTGGTTTGTGAGCAATAGCTTCGCCCGCGCATCGCGCAGCATAAAAAGGATGCGGTCTTCCGGATATTGCGGATCGAGCGGAACATATACCCCGCCGGTTTTTAAAATCGCCAGCAGCGCCACGAGCATATCGGGTGAGCGGTCAACTGCCAGACCCACGACGTCACCGGCCACGAGGCCCTGTTCCGTCAGCACGGCGCTGAGCTGGTTGGCCTGTTCATTCATTTCGGCATAACTCATTTTCCGCTTGCCGAAACGGATGGCCGTTTTCGAAGCAAACTGATGGGCTGCGTCGCGTATGAGGGCAGTCACCGCTTTATTATCGGGAAATGCGATCGATGTATGGTTCCACTCATCAAATTTCTCCTGCTGGAAAGATTCCCGGTGCAGAAGTATATCGTCTACCTTTTCGTTCGGCGCCACCACCAGCCGGCGCAGCAGCGATTCAAAATCTTCCATCATCTGCCGGATGGAAGCCGGTTTAAATAACTGGGTATTGTAAGACCATTCCAGCAGCAGGGCATCTTCCGAACCAGCGGCATTCAGAAAAATTTCGAAACTTTCGTAATTGCGCGGATTGTAGTGAAGTTTATAGGTCAGGCCGCTGAACCGGACACCTTTGTCCATACCCATGTCGATATTGAATACAATGGGCACAAGTGGAACGCGGGACGGATCGCGGGAGATATTTAATTTCTTGAGCAGGCTGCCGAAAGTGAACTGCTGGTGATCGTAATCTTCGAGAATCTGTTTTTTCCGTTGTTTCAGATAAGCGCTGAAAGAAGCATCTTTCGGCAGGCGGCTGCGCATCGGCAACAGGTTTACACAATGACCCACGAGGTTTTGTTCTTCCATCGTAGACTGACCCGCAGCTGGCAGACCGAGTACGATCTCGTCCTGACCCGTCAGTTTCTGCAGAAAGACCTCGAAGGCGCAAAGAAGGGTGGTCACGAGACTGCAGCCGGCTTTGGCACCCATCGCTTTTACCGCGAGGACCAGCGATTTTTCCAATGGATAATCATCGCGCTGGCTTTTATACGTACGCCAGGAAGGGCGCGAATAATCCGTGGGCACATTCATGACGGGCACGTTGCCCTTGTATTGATTGATCCAGTATTGTTCAGTCGACTGATAGGCCTGCGTTTGCATAAATGCCCGCTGATCGACATTGTACGTGCTGATCTTCGGTGCTTCGGCCAGTTTCGGTTCGATCCCTTCGCTGTACGCATTGTACAGACCTGACAATTCGAGCAGCATGATGCCGAGCGACCATCCGTCACAAACGATGTGATGGGCCGTGAGGGTGAGGTAATGAAGCTGGTCGCTCTGTTTGAATAAGGATGTTCGGAATACGGGACCGTTTACGAGATCGAAAGCCGTTTCCGCCTCTTCGTGCGCGAAGTCGTCGATGATCACCTGCTGTTGTTCGGCAGAGGAGGAAGACAGATCGCGAAAATCCATGGTGAGCGGCACTTCCCGGTAGATGCAAAGCTGACTGCCATCGGCGCTGAAAGAGCAACGCAGCGCTTCGTGCCTTGACATGAGCGCGAGCAACGCGAGTTCCATCGCGTGGGTATTGAACTCACCCGTCAGCGACAGGGAAATCGACTCGTTGTACGCCCTGCTCGCATCCGCGCCACCGATCAGGCAGGAAGCCCAGATTTCAAGCTGGGGTTCAATGGAAGGGACAACCCGGATGATTTCCGGGCCGGCAAAGGGATTGAATTCTACTTCATCCAGGGTATGTATATGGCCAGCGTCCAAAATATTAAAATTTAATTCACCTGCATGTACTTTCCGGGTCTTCCCGGGTCGGCGATGAACCAGGCGGGGTTGCCGTCTTTATCTTTTCCCAGCCTTGCGCCCTGAACAGGCGGTAAGTCTTCGGATTTGTATTTTGCTTTTGTTTTTTCTTCCCTTCCGATGGAAGGCAGAAAGCCTGCGGCAATTAACTCGTCCACGCTCTGTTCAAACTTGCTTACGATAAAATCAACTTCTTTCTCGGTATGCGCAGCCGTTAAAAAGCAGGGGAATCCATCCCAGATGTGAACGCCTTTTTCCCGAAGCAGAGTAAAAACTAACTCAAGATAAGGGAGTTCTTCTTTAAACTTCACTTTCCAAAGCGAGCCAAACTGGGCTATATACGCGGGGACCGCATTTTTCGTACAGATTTCATTCAGTTTATCGGCCAACCGCTTGGTTTTATCGGTCATTTCGCGCTGAAGATCCGGGCCTTTTGCCTTCAGGTATTCAAGCGTTGCCTTGGTGGTAGCCAGTGCCAGCGGGTGCCGTACAAACGTGCCCGCAAAATAGGTAACACCGGATTCAGGACCGGAATGGTCGCCATAGCGCCAACTGCCCCCGTCCAATGCGTCCATATAGAGCTTTGAACCGGCAATGACACCGATGGGCAGGCCACCGGCAATCACTTTCCCGTAGGTCCCGATATCGGCGCGAATGCCGAACAATCCCTGCGTTCCGGCAGGATGCATCCGGAAACCCGTGATCACTTCATCAAAAATCAGTGCGGTGCCCGCTGCTGCCGTGATCTTTCTTACCTCCTTTAAAAATTCAACCGGCTGAAATTCGGGGCGGCGGCTTTGCACCGGTTCTACCAGCACAGCAGCCAGTTCATGCGCGCGCTGCCGGATGATCTCCAGGCTTTCCGGTGTGCCGTAGTCGAGGATCAGCATATTCTGCACAGCCTCCGGCATGATGCCCGGTGCTGCCGGAAATGTTTTTAATTTTTTGGTTCCGCGCACGATCACTTCATCCACGATGCCGTGATAGGATCCGGAAAATGCCACGATCAGGGATCGACCGGTTACCGTACGCGCAATGCGCATCGCGCCCAGCACCGCTTCCGAACCGGTATTGCAAAGGGCTGCCCGGTCCTGACCCGTGAACTCAACGATCATCCTGCAGACATCCCCGGCGAGTTCGTGCTGCGGACCGAGTTCATAGCCTTTATCGATTTGATTTTTCAGCGCCGTCGTGATCACTTCCGGCTGATAGCCAAGCAGGTTCGAACCAAATCCGTTCAGGGCATCGACATATTCGTTGCCGTCGATATCCCAAAGCCGGCTGCCGGCGGAGCGGTTCACCACGATGGGATACACGATCTCCTTGGTGAGCGGTTTGAAACCGGAAACCACCCTGGGATCAGCCATATAATCCCGGTGTTTTTGGGTATAGGCCTTACTGCCGGCTGTTTTTTTTGTATACCGCACTGTGAGGTCATCGAGAAATGCTTTTTGCGTTGGGGTTAGTTCGGTCACCTGCCGTTCGATCCGGGCCGTAGCGCCAAAGGGCTTTTTTAATTCAGCGAGCTCTTCTGCTGACACGCCGTCTGTGGACAGCACGGGTTTTGAAACGGTAGCAGCGATCGGCGTGGTTGCCGTGGGCGGGGTTGATCCACCCTGGAGCATCGCGACCTGCTGTGCCAGCAGCTGGATCTGCTGTGATATGAGCGACATCGCGCTGCCATTGGACGGCGTCTGGGCGGAATGAACCGGATTGGCGGCCGGCACAAAAGCCGTTGCAGCACCCGGGCGGTATTTGTCCGCAGGAAGCTGTTTATCGAGATAGCCGGCCAGTGTTTCCAGCGTGCTGTAATCCTCGTTGAGCTGCCGGAACGTGACCGGTACACCGAATTCTTTTTTGATGTTCAGCGTCACTTGCGTCAGCAGTAATGAGTCAAGGCCCATTTCAATGAAGCCCATATCGGGCGTCACCTGGTCCATTTCTATCCCGGAAGCATTTTCCAGGATCTCTTTGATTTTCGCGATCAGGGTATCTGTTCTCATTTGAATCGTTTCTATTGGCTTCGAGTAATTGACAATATTTACCTGCTCCTGCACTACCGGTGCTACCCAACTCACAGGGTCCACCCAAAACCTTGTTTTTTCAAAGGCATAGGAAGGCAGATCCAGTATCACGCGCTGCTGTCCCTGGTAAAACGCAGTCCAGTCGATCACCACGCCCTGCAACCAGAGCTGTCCCAGCGCCCGCAGCAATGCGTGGTAAGCCGTTGGACCCGCTGCGGCATCCAGGCTGGCAATCGTCTGAATCCCTTTGGTGCCGGGTTGCTGGCGTATCAGGACGGTGGACACGGTTCCGGGTCCGGCTTCCAGGTATATTTTATATGACTGCGCCACACCGAAAGCCGCTGCCTGCGAAAAACGAACAGTAGACCGAAGATGTTGCGCCCAGTAGGACGGATCTATCGCATTTGTATCCGTCAGCCATACCCCGGTAACGGTAGAGATCACCGGAATGCGCGGCACCTGGAGCTGAATGGTCTTTACCAGTTCAAGAAAGGGCTGCACCACCGGATCCATCATTTCAGAATGAAAGGCGTGGCTGGTATGCAGTGGTTTATTGGCGATGCCACTGGCTTCCAGGGCCTGTGCAAAAGCATTGATCTTTTCCGTTTCTCCCGCCACCACGCAAAGCGCGGGACTGTTCACGGCGGCCAGCGAAATGCCTTTTGGCAGGAGTGGCTCGATGTCGGCATGCGGTGCGCGCACCGACAACATCGTGCCGCGCGGAAGGGCCTGCATCAAACGACCGCGTGCCGCAATCAGTTTTAAACCATCTTCCAGACTGAATATGCCAGACAGATGCGCCGCGACAAATTCTCCGATGCTGTGGCCGATAAAGGCTGACGGCTGAACGCCCCAGCTCATCCACAATCTGGCAAGGGCGTACCCGATCACAAAAAGCGATGGCTGTGTATAAAAAGTGTCGTTGAGTTTTTCTGTAGCAGATGCATCCGGATTTTCGGGATAGATCACCGCGCGGATATCTTCGCCGAGCAATGGTTTGAGCAAGCCGGCACATTCATCCACCGCATCCCGGAACACCGGCTCCTGCTGATAGAGGGCCAGGCCCATCTGTACGAACTGCGCACCCTGTCCCGGAAATACAAATACGATTTCCCCGGCGCCTTCTTCAAGCGTTTTCGCCTCCGTCAGGGGAATGGTGGATGCACGGAGTTTTTCCAGCAGTTCACCGGTTGATCCGGCTACGGCAAAACGACGGCTTTTGAAATCCGCGCGCGTGCGTTGCAAACTATAGGCGAGATCCGCCATCGACGGTTCACCGTCATTCAAAAAGTCAACCAGTCTGGCAGTATATCTGTCACGCGATGCGTTGGTCTTTGCCGACCAGCTGATGAGCTGAAGCGGCCTGGACACACCCGAAACGGCGACCGGCGCCTGGTATTCTTCCAATACGACATGTACGTTCGTACCACCGACGCCAAAGGAGCTGATGCCCGCGCGGCGGGTATCGGTGCCGGTCCAGTCACGCAGGGATGTATTGACGAAAAACGGACTGTCGGCAAAATCAATATCCTTGTTTGGTTTTTTATAATGCAGGGAAGCAGGGATCTGCCGGTGCTGCATGGCGAGTACCGTTTTGATTAAACCTGCCACGCCGGCGGCGGCGGTCAGGTGTCCCATATTGCTTTTAATCGATCCGATGGCGCAAAACTGTTTCCGCGCCTGTTCGCCAAAGGCGAGCCGCAGCCCTTCAATCTCGATGGGATCCCCGAGTGGTGTCGCCGTGCCATGTGCTTCTACATAGGAAAGGGTGGATGGTTCGATGCGCGCATCTTCCAGCGCCATCCGGAACGCGCCAGCCTGTCCTTCGGCGCTCGGTGCGGAAAAACTTCCTTTGCCTCCCCCATCATTGTTCACGCCCACACCTTTTACGATGGCCAGAATCCGGTCGCCATCCTGTTCGGCGGCCTCGCGCATTTTCAGTAAGACCACGCCGGCGCCGTCGCTGAAAACGGTTCCGTCGCCCTGCGCATCGAAGGAACGGCAGTGACCATCCTTGCTCAGCATGGCCCCCTCCTGGTAGATATGCCCGCTTTTGACCGGTGCCGTCACGGAGGCGCCGCCGGCCAGTGCGATCTCACACTGTCCGCTGCGCAGACTCTCGACAGCTTCGGCAATCGCGAGCAGCGAAGTGGAACAGGCGGAATGAACGCTGACTGCCGGACCTTTCAGGTCCAGGGTATAGGCCGTTCTGGAAGCGATATAGTCTTTTTCATTATAGGTCATCACCTGAAAAGCACCCATGCGCTCCACGAGCACGCGGTTGCTCAACACGTTGTTGAGGTAGTAAGAATTATTCCCGACACCTGCGAAAACGCCGACGCTGCCGGTATAATGCACCGGGAGATAACCCGCCTTTTCCAGCGCTTCCCAAGCGATCTCCAGAAAGATGCGCTGCTGCGGGTCCATGAGCTCGGCAAGTTTCGGATTGACACCGAAAAAGGCCGCGTCAAAAGCAGCGGGATCGCGCAGGATACCCCGGGCCCGTACATAATCCGGATCATCGGCCGTCTCTTTCGGAACCGCAGGATCCAGCTCTTCCTTCGAAAAAAATGAAATGGTTTCTGTGCCGGTCTCGAGGATATGCCATAGTTCCGGGATCGTCACGGAACCGGGAAAACGACCCGCCATGGCGATGATCGCCACGTCTTCGTTCTGATTTTCGCGCCGCTGTTTTTTGCGTACCGCCGTCGCCTTTCCGGTTTTCTTTCCTTCGAGCAAAGCAGCGATTGCCGCGATCGTCGGATGCTGATACAGTTTTGTAACGGGGAGGGATAGCTTATGTGTCAGCTGCAGCGCGGCGACGGTTTTCACCGCCAGCAATGAATTGCCGCCAAGTTCAAAAAAATTATCGTGTACGCCGATCTTATCATATTGCAGCAAGGGTATCCAGACGGAAGCGATGATTTTTTCGATGGGCGTGGAAGGCGCCGTATACAGCACGGACAGATCCGGTCTTTTATGATCAGGTTTTGGCAATGCCTTGCGGTCCACTTTTCCACTGGATGTTTTCGGAAGATTTTCCATCCACACAAATGCAGACGGCATCATGTATTCCGGTAAATGGGCACTGACTGCCAACCGCAAGGCCGCCGTATCTTTCTCCCCGGCAGATGGCACGAGATAAGCAACCAGTCTCAGCTGACCCGGACTGTCTTCCCTGGCAACTACCACCGCCTGGCGGATGCCCGGCTGTGCGGTCAGCAACACTTCGATTTCACCGGGTTCAATGCGGTAGCCGCGGATCTTCACCTGGTCATCCCGCCGGCCCAGAAATTCGATATCAGCATTCGGTTCAACGCGGGCGAGGTCACCGGTGCGATAGATCCTGGTAGTTTTTCCGTCCGCATCGATCCAGGTGGTAAATTTTTCTGCCGTGAGTTCGGGGCGGTTGAGATATCCTTCCGCCAGGCATAGGCCGGCGATGCAGAGCTCCCCGGTTTCGCCGGCGGGCAGCTGCTTTTGATCTGGACCGAGGATATGAATGGAAACCTGATCGATGGCCTTGCCGATGGAAGGCAATGCCGGCCATTGTTTCGGATCGCCTGTAAGCAGGT
This sequence comes from uncultured Puia sp., assembly GCA_964658175.1. Classification (GTDB taxonomy): domain Bacteria; phylum Bacteroidota; class Bacteroidia; order Chitinophagales; family Chitinophagaceae; genus Puia. The sequence goes on from CAZZYD010000007.1 coordinate 18,383, forward strand.
TCGCCGTTACCACATGGCATTCCGTGGGACCATACTGATTATCCAGGCTGCACTTTGGGAGGGCGGAAAAAAATCCTGCGACCTGTGCGGTGATTTTCAATTGTTCGCCGGCGGTAATCACTTCTGTGAGCGAAGACGGATACACGGCATTGGCCGCGGCGGCCTCGGTCAGGTACTGCAGGGCGACAAAGGGCACAAAAATGCGTTCCACAGACTGGTCGCGGATAAAGGCCAGCAGTTGGGCCGGGTCCAGCCGCAGGTCGTCATCGATCAGTACCAGGGTACCGCCTGTGCCCAGTGTGGCAAAGATCTCCTGGAAGGAAACATCAAAACTCAGGGGCGCGTATTGCAGGGTGCGTGTTCCGGTGCCGGCGGCAGAACGCTTCTCCTGCCATTGCAATAAGTTGATCAGCGCCGCATGACCCATGCAAACGCCTTTTGGTTTGCCGGTGGATCCGGAAGTATACAGTACATAGGCCAGACTGCCCTGCTGATTGGCGGTTTGATGGTCATCATGGGGAAGGGCCCCATCATGGGCGACGGTCCGGACGGACATCGCTTCGAAAGCGGTAGATTCTGCCGCGGGACAAACCACGCAGTGAATGCCCGAATCGGCGATCACCTGTTGCAGGCGGTCGACCGGCAGGGCCGGATCCAGTGGCAGGTAGGCTTTTCCCAATTGCAGCACCGCGAGTACAGCCGCCACCATGTCGATGCTGCGCGATGTACTGATACCAACGATGTTGCTGTGGGGAGAGGCGTTTTGTATGGCAAGCGTCAGCCGGTGTGACTGTGCCGCGAGCATGTTGTAGGTGATGTGTTTGACTCCGTATTCAACGGCCACCGCGTCGGGCGTTCGGGCGTTTTGTTTTGAAAACAGTTCCTGCACACTCGAAATGCCGGAATATTTTCCGTCGATTTCGTATCGAAAAAGCTCCATGACGACTGATTAGGTTAGTATCCACGTGGGGGTAAACCCCCGGCGCAATAGATAAGGTTATAGGTCGATTAAATTTAATAAATGTTTACGGAATTTACCAGCAATGCGCGGGATTATACGATCCCGTAGGAAAGATTTGTGATAAGCATTTGTTATTCATTGGCTTTAAGCTGATTATAGATATCCTTTTGTACAAATGTGCGCTTGAGCAAGGGGGTCGAATGCACCAGAATATAGCCCGCTTTTTTGAGCTGCCGGCAGGATTTTTTTATCCTGAACATATACCGGATTCCGCGGCTGAGAAATACTTCGTCAAATTCAACGCAGATCACTTTCACGTCGAGTTTATCGCGGACGATGGAATCGAGCACGGCATACTCCGCCCCTTCGATTTCCATCTTCACCAGATCTACCGAACCATGGCCGAATTCCTTCATGAAATTACTCATCCGGTCCACTGGCGCATTAATGTATTCACCCGATTCCTTAAACAGATAGACCGAATGGGAAATATAATTATCGATGGTCGGCGCGTAAAATTTAAGCACGGTTTTTTCGCTCCAGACGCCCCGTTCCACATAGGTCATTTCATTTAGCTGTGCGGGGTTCACGCGATAGGTAAAATCGTCGTCGCCTTCCACATGAATGGTTTCGCCGCGGGCCATCCATTCTTTGAGGTGTACGAAATAGTTGATGCCTTCCGGCGTCGGGTCGAAAACAAATACCCTTGCGTCGTAGAGGCGTTTCAGTTCGGTGTCGAACGAAATGTCTTCCCCGGCGCCGATGCAGTAGCAGAGCGAGTCTTTTTTCAGGAAATCACGGGGCAGCGTATATCCATGGTGTTTGGATCCTACGTACACCAGATTTTTGAGCGGTTTTACATCAACCTGCGGTCCTAATCCGAATATCTTCTTTACCAGCTGTTTTACAATCTTCATCCCGGATCAAATTAGCCTGCCGACGAATGCAGCAACTCATCAATTTTGCATTTCTGTCCGCCAAGCCACGCATAGCCGTACATGGCAAGGGCTTTGGCTGTGCCTTCTCTTTTCTTGAAAACCCAGACATCTTTCAAAAAATCCTTATAATTTTTTGCATTCATCTGGTCGAAAGCCACGGAAATGGTGGGCGTGAGTGAATAGGCTGTATGCCAGGTGCCGAAAGGAATAAAAAGCGTTTCTCCGGCGCTGACAGTAAAATGGATGGGTGTGGCATTTTTATACTTCGGATATTTCTCGAAATCCGGTTCAAAAATATTGACATCGGAACGCCATGGGTCATCCGCTTTGGGATATAGAAAGTCTTCCTGGCCGCGCGGAAAAACGGTGAATCGTTTATCGCCGTACAATTGGGTGATCCAAGCATTCAGGTGATAATAGTCCAGATGTATATAGGGAAACTTTCCGCCGGGACCACCGATAAAAAGTTCGGTAGCGCTGCCCCAGTGACCTTTTGTAAACCATTTGCTGTGTATCCAGTTCGGATAGGCATAGCCAAGGTTGAGCGGTTGCAGCAGGGGCATGAGTTCCGGCAGGTCTACCGGTATGTCGAAAATGAATGGATAGGGCGCGGGCTTGCCTTCAGAACTGGCTTCCACCATATCCATGATATCGCGCATCGCATAGGTCTTGTCTTTCAGCACCGTGGTGCGTTCTCCGTAGTTATCGCGAAACCAGCCCGGACTGAAAAGGCCATTCGCCTTCCATTTTTTTGAGGCTGTTTTAAACACGACGGGGATGCCGGGTTTGTAGAATTCTTCCATAAATTCTTTATGGGAGATGTCTCCTACTTTTTGAACTTCCATGGATCTGAGGGTTTAATAACCGGAAATTTAGATAAAAATATGCTGGTATCAAAACGCCGGCGGTCAGGCATTGCGCTTTTTCAGGCGGGGCCTGATATAGGTTGCGTAAAATTCAGGATAAAAGCGGTAAGCATATACAAAGGCGTGGAACCATTTCACGCCAAGTTCGCGCCGCAGGATGCTTTGCATCACCACGAAAAAGATAATATTGGCCAGCAGGGTTGCATAGATCGCACCCATCAGGTGGAACTGCCGGATGAAAAAATAGTTCAGTACGAGTTCAACACAGGTAAAAAGGATGATCACGCCGAAATTATATTTTGTTTTGCCGATGGAATCCAGGATGGTGCCGAACATCCGGGCAAAGGGATTGAAGAGGCAGGTGATCATCGTTACCTGGATCACATGAACGGCTTCGAGGTATTGTTTTCCGGCGATGACATGGATCACAAAAGCCGGAAATATAAAAATCACCAGCACAAAGGGGATCAGCATGGCGAGGATCGTACCCACTGATTTTTCATACAGGTATTTGCTCGCCTCCTCTCCTTCCAGCGCAAAACGTTTGGAACTCTGGGGAAAGACGATACTTCCCAACGCGTTCGTCGGCAGATCTGCGAGGTTAGTGATTTTGATCGCCACATTGTATACGCCGGCTGTGGCGGGTGACATCAGGGCGCCGAGCATCATCTGGTTGATCGTGTTGGTGATTATACCGCTGATCGACGTGCCCAGCACATATTTTCCATAATGAAACATTTTCAGCATCCATTGGTATTGGCGGGTAAATGCGAATCCGAGCCACTGCCTGACATAAAAATATTGCACGATCACGGCTACGCCCGTGAAAATCGCCGTTACATATATAAGGCTGGTGAGGGAAGGCGCCTGCTGCCGGATGAAACAGATGGCGAGGTAGAGAAAATAGCCTGCCTGTTTGATGGTCGTTGAAACCAGAATGCCTTTGAAGCTGAGTTTGCCCTGTTCGATCCACTGAAACTGATATAGTATTCCGTTGAGCAGGTAAACGATGGTGTAGAGGTAAAATAATTTTGCCAGCGGCGGGTAATGCCAGAGATCGGCCAGGTAACCGGCGAGTGCGGCATTCACTGCAATGCAGATGATCATCACCAGTCCGCTCATGGAAAACGACGCTGACAATATCTCCGATTCTTCTTCCGGTTTGCTGAAAGACAAAAACTGGATCAGCGCGCTTTGCACCAGTCCGCCGCGGAACATATCAAAAAAAGTAACGGTGGCCAGGAACAGGGACCAGACGCCAAAACTGGTTTTGTCGAGCAGGTGTACAAGAAAATAAAATCCGCCGAAACTGAAAATGATGGTTTGCACATTCAGGATCATGGCGAACGTGCCGGACCTCAACCAGTATTGATTTTTCTTTCCTTTCATTCAAAGTTTACAATAAGAAATCCGGTTTGAATGTGGGCGCTGTGCGCAACTTACTCAACTGCTCATAGGCGTAGGCCATGCTGATGAGCGGACCTTCGCTGTAGGCCCCGGCAAAAAAAGATAGTCCGACGGGCAGATTGAACGCCATGCCCATCGGCACGGTGATATGTGGATAGCCAGCCATCGCCGCCGGTGTGGAAAGGGAAGGTCCGTTGTCATAGTCTCCGTTTGCCAGGTCGATACAGCAGGCCATGCCATTGGTGATGCCGGACAAGGCATCGAGTTTTTCCTTTGCCAGCAGGTTTGTGATCAGGAGGCGCACCGACAGGGATTTTGCGAGCGCATCGATATATGCTTTGGATTGCAGGTCTCCTTTCGCATTGCTCGTGATCAGGGTCTCCTGTTTGAAATACGGCATGGCCTTCGATTCATTGGCCGTATTGAATGCAATCACATCGGCGAGTGATTTAATATTCCCTTTGGTGCCGCTCAGGTATTTATTGAGACCGTCTTTGAATTCATATTGGAGCACATCGAATTCATTGCTTCCCGGAGGCATGTCTTTCAGAAGATCTACTTCAACGATGGTGGCGCCGGCTTTTTTTAATTGCCCGATCGCCTGTTGTAACAGTTTTACGAGCGCGGGATTTACCTGCAAATGCGTGCGCTCAATCCCGATCCGTTTACCCTGGAGTCCGTCAGTTTTCAGAAATTGCGTGTAGTCTTTTTGAAAATGCCCGCTGCTCTGGGCAGTGACGGGATCCTTGCGGTCAACACCGGTGAGGGCGCCGAGCAGGATCGCTGCATCTCTTACGGTGCGTGTCATCGGACCGGCCGTGTCCTGCGTCGCTGAAATGGGTATGATGCCGGACCTGCTCCACAGGCCCACGGTGGGCTTGATGCCGACCAGGCCATTGACGGAGGCCGGGGATACGACAGATCCGTCGGTTTCTGTACCGATGCTGATCGCGCACAGATTGGCGGAAGCAGCGGTACCTGAACCCGCACTGGAGCCAGATGGATTGCGATCCAGGACATAGGGGCATTTGGTCTGGCCGCCGCGACTGCTCCAGCCGCTGGTGGACCGGGTAGAGCGGAAATTAGCCCACTCGCTGAGATTGGTTTTGCCAAGCAGAACGGCGCCGGCTATCCGGAGTTGCTGGATGATAAAAGCGTCTTCAGATGCTATATTTCCCAGCAGGGCCAGCGATCCGGCGGTGGTCATCATCTGGTCGCCGGTATTGATATTGTCTTTTACCAGCACCGGTATGCCATGCAGCGGACCGCGCAGTTTCCCGGCCGATCTTTCCTGGTCCAGCAAGGCCGCGATCTTCATCGCTTCCGGATTGATTTCGATCACCGCATTAAGCATCGGCCCGGATTTATCGATGGCCTGAATTCTGTCGAGGTATAATTTGGTTATGCTGACCGCTGTCAGTTGCCCGGACTGCATTTTTTGCTGCAGTCCGTCCACCGTCATTTCCAGCAGGGGAAAATCGTCTGCATCGATCACAGGTTGTTTCGTATGGCCATTGCTCGTGGAGGTGCCAGCTGCAAGGGCCGGGATACCCAGGGCAGATACGGTTATTCCTGTCAGCGATCCGTTGCGCAGGAAATGCCTTCTGTTCATGCAAAGGAGTTTGGTTTGGGATTCTTTTGCTAAAGATAAGCCTTAAAGATCCTTATTTCCATCCACCGCCCAGGGAGCGGTAGAGTTCCACCATCGCATTGAGTTCCTGCCGCTGGATCGTAGCCAGGTTTAACTGTGATTGCAGTCCGCTCGCCTGGGCAGTAATCACATCCAGGTAGTTTGCCAGATCGCTTTTAAATAGCAGATTGGCATTTATCACGGCTTTACCCAGCGTATCCACCTGAGCAGATACAAGTCTTTCCTGAGACTTCAGCTTGTCAATTTCCACGAGCGCGTTGCTCACCTCGCCCAGGGCCACCAATACCGACTGCCTGAATTGGATTACGGCAACTTCCCGTTGGCGTTTGGCTATCTCAAACTGAGTCTTCAGTTGTCTTCCGTGAAAGATGGGCTGCAGGATCGTGCCGGTAGCCAGCCCGAATAATGAATTCGGAATGTTGAACCAGTTGCTGGCTTTAAAGGATTCCAATCCGCCCCCGGCGGTAATATTCAGGGTCGGATACATATCGGCCTGGGTTACGCCGACCTGGGCATTGGCCGAAACAAGGGCCATTTCATAGGAACGTACATCAGGGCGGCGGCTTACCATGGCCACCGGGAGCCCGGCCTCCAGACTGTCCCGCAAATGAAAGGATTCGAGCATCGAACTTCTTTGAACAGGACCGGGGATGTCACCTGTAAGCGTTTTCAGTGCATTTTCCTGAATGACGATGCTTTGTTCGAGTTGCGGGATGAGAGCGGCGGTGGTCAGCCGCTGCGCTTCGGCCTGCTGAACAGCCAGTGTGGTCTGCTCTCCCGCATCGCGGAGGAGCGCGGTAATATGCGCGAAAGAATCATTAAGCGCATAATTCCTTTTAGCAATATCCAATTGCTTGTCGAGCATCAGCAGATTATAAAATCCTTCGGCGATGTTCGCCACAACCTGTGTCTGAACCGCTTTGGCGGCTTCATACGATTGCAGATAGTTGGCCAGTGCCGCTTCTTTCTGCCGGCTGATTTTTCCCCAGATATTCAGCTGCCAGGACAATGCGATTTGGGCATTGTAATCTTCCAGGTGACTGGAACCAAGAAATGTATTGGTGCTAAGACCGTTCAAGCTATTCTTGGAGAGATAGTCATATTGCCCGGAAATCTGTGCATCGATCATTGGAAACCAGAGGTATTTGGACTGCTTTACCTGCTCGGACGCAATGCCGATGCGGGCGATCGCCAGCTGCAGGTCGTTGTTGTAGTGAACGCCTTTGTCGATCAGGCTTACCAGTCCGGTGTCGGTAAAGAATCTTTTCCATTCAATGTCGGCGATGCTGCTGGTATCCCCGAAACTCGCACTGTCGGCAAATTTTTCCGGCAGTACCAGGTCAGGTCTTTTGTATTCCTTTCCCAGCCGGCAGGCTGAAATCAGTACCAGCGCGGAAAGGATGAGTGAAATAAAATATCTGTTACGTAACATTTTCATGATTTTTTTAGCTTGGTTATTCAGAACGGAGTTCAAAGGGTTCGCTAACATGTTTCGGTGCGCCGGTAACTCTTTCCTGCAGCGATTCGAAGATGACAAAAAGCACAGGGATGATGAATACGCCAAGCAATACCCCGGTAAGCATACCACCGACAGCACCGGTACCGATGGACCGGTTGCCGAGTGCCGATCCGCCATGTGCCCAGGTCAGCGGCAGTAATCCCACGATGAACGCAAAAGACGTCATCAGGATCGGACGCAGACGCAGGGACGCGGCTTCCAGTGCGGAAGCGAGCAGTGTCATACCGGATCTTCGCCGTTGCACGGCATATTCCACAATCAGGATCGCGTTCTTTGCAAGCAGTCCGATCAGCATGATCAATCCCACCTGCACGTAGATATTATTTTCAATCCCGGCGATATTGATGAAAATAAATACACCCATCAGCCCGGTGGGAACCGAAAGCAACACCGCGAAAGGAAGGATATAACTTTCATACTGTGCAGACAGCAGGAAGTATACGAATACGATACTCAGGATAAAAATGGTCGTCGTTTGCGAAGACGCATTGGTTTCTTCCCTTGTCAAGCCTGACCATTCGTAGGCAAACCCACGCGGGAGATACTGCGCTGCCACTTCTTTGATCGCCTTGATGGCGTCACCGGAACTGTAGCCGGGCTTCACCACCCCGTTGATCGTAACGGCGTTGAACAGGTTATTGCGCACCACGGTTTCGGACCCGAACACCCTTTTGAGCGAGATCAGGGCGTTCACCGGGGTCATTTGTCCCTGCGCATTTTTCACAAACACACCGTTGAGGGTGGTTGGATCCGTGCGGTAGCGCGTATCGGCTTCCACAATCACACGGTAATATTTTCCAAAGCGGTTGAAGTCGGAGGCGAAGCTGCTGCCATAAAATACCTGTAGCGTTTCAAGCAGGTCACTAACGGACACGCCCAACTGTTTTGCCTTTACATCATCCACTTCTATTTCATATTGCGGGTTGCCGGTATTGAAGGTGGTAAACGCGTACGCCACTTCAGGACGTTTCATGAGTTCACCGATAAATCCATTGGCCACATCTCCCAGTTTATTCAGCGAGCCGCCGGTGCGGTCCTGCACGAGGAATTCAAAACCGCTGGTGTTACCAAATCCCTGCACGGTGGGTGGTGTGAATATGAATACACTGCCTTCGGACAGCGTGGCAAGTTTTTGATTGATTCCGCCAACCACCATGTCGATATTATCCACCGGACCGCGCTCCCCCTGTTTTTTCAAACGGACAAATCCCACACCATACGCGGAGCTGGAAGAGTTGGCTACGATATTTAAACCCGTCACCATGCCTCTTTTTTCTACGGCTGGTTCTTTTGCGAGAATACTGTCGATCTTATCCATCATTTTCTGCGTCCGGTCCAGCGAAGCACCCGGTGGCAGGTTCAGCGAGAAGATCATGAAATTCTGATCTTCCGTCGGAATAAATCCGGAAGGAGTCCTTTTGGCGAGGAAAACGGTAACGGCAACGACCAGTAACAAACCGGTGAGTCCCACCCATTTATTTTTGATCAAGAACTGTATGGAATTGGTGTACCGCTTAGTCGTGTTGGCAAATCCTGCATTGAAGGCATTGCCGAGACGGCGGGGAAAACTTACATGTTTCTTCGGATCTGTCTCATTTAAATGCTCCACTTTCAGGAAGAGGGCAGACAGTGCCGGACTGAGTGTTAAGGCGTTCAATGCCGAGATCATGATCGCGATTGCCAACGTAAAGGCGAATTGCCTGTAAAAGACCCCGACGGGACCCTCCAGAAATCCAACCGGTACGAATACCGCGGCCATTACCAGGGTGATTGAAATAATGGGTTCGGCGATTTCGCCCATCGCCTGTATCGTGGCGGGTTTGGCGGCAAGCCCCGTTCGTTCCATTTTTGAATGCACGGCTTCCACCACCACGATGGCATCATCCACCACGATACCGATGGCCAGCACCAGCGCGAAGAGCGTGAGCAGGTTGATCGTGAATCCGAACAGCTTCATGAAAAAGAAGGTTCCGATTATCGCCACGGGAACGGCAATGGCCGGGATCAGCGTGGAGCGGAAATCCTGCAGGAAGATGAACACCACGATAAACACCAGTATAAAGGCGATCACCAGGGTTTCGATTACCTGGCTGATGGATGCATCCAGGAATTCCTTGGCACTGAAGATGGTGATATAATGGATGCCGCGCGGAAAAGTAAGGGAGGATTTCTCCATCACCGCATCACAGGCTTTGAGGATATTGTTGGCGTTGGAACCGGCGGTTTGAAAAATGGCGATACCGGTGCCGGGATGACCCATTACCTTGGTATTGGCATTGTAGGCGAAAGATCCGAACTGAACCCTGGCCACATCTTTCAAACGGATCATCGATCCGTCCGCACCGGCCTTCACGATGATATTTTCGTAGTCCTCGTTCTTGGATAATTTCCCCTTGTATTTCAGGATATATTCAAAAGAAGCGGAACTGCTTTCCCCGAACCGGCCCGGCGCTGCTTCCACGTTTTGTTCCCGGATGGCTGCGAGTACATCCTGCACGGATATATTGTTGTTGGTCATGCGGTCCGGCTTGAGCCAGATACGCATGGAATAATCTTTCGATCCAAACACCTGTGCCTGCCCTACGCCCGGAATACGCTGAATTTCCGGAATGATATTGATCTTGGCATAGTTCTGCAGAAAAGTTTCATCGTACGCAGAGTCGGTGCTGTACATCAGCGGAACCATGATCATGCTGTTCTGCTGTTTCTGTGTCGAGATACCCGCCTGCTGCACTTCCACCGGGATCTGACTAACGGCCTTGGCTACACGATTCTGTACGTTCACGGACGCCAGATCCGGGTCCGTACCCAGTTTGAAATATACGTTCAGCGACATACTGCCGTCATTGGACGAAGTGGAGGTCATGTACGTCATGTTTTCCACCCCGTTGACGGCTTCTTCAATGGGTGTGGCTACGGCGCGTGCCACCACTTCCGCATTGGCGCCCGGATAAGTTGCCGTAACCGAAACGGTGGGTGGCGCGATGTCCGGGAACTGGGTGATCGGCAATGAAAACAGGGCGAGTAAGCCCAAAAGCGTTATGATAATGGAGATGACCGTTGATAATACCGGCCGCTCGATAAATGTTTTAAACATCAGCGGAACTTTTTAATATTGATAAATGCCTGGACTGCCTGATAACTATTTTTAAGGTTTTGACTTGAGCAAACTGTCCATGGACATCGGCATCGGAACAATCACCTGACCATCGCGCAATCTTCCAAGACCGGAATAAACAATCTTCTGACCCGGCTTGATTCCTTCGGCGACGAGATAGTAATTGCCGCTCTTGCCACTCACCTGCAAGGGAGCGCTGGAAACCTTATTGGAATCTCCGACAATAAAAGCGAATACTTTATCCTGCAGTTCGAATGTGGCGTCCTGCGGAATGACGATACCGGAGACCACGGATTTCGGAATGCGGATGCGGCCGGTATTGCCGGAACGAAGGCTGCCGTCCACGTTTGGAAAACTGGCGCGCAAAGGAATACCGCCGGTGCCGGTGGCAAACTGACCGGAAACGACTTCCACTTTCCCTTTTTCGGGGTAGGCGGAACCATCTGCCAGGATCAGTTCAACAGGTGGCATCTGTTTGATTTTTTCAGCGATCGTTTTGCCGGCGAACTGATTTTTCAGCTGCAGGAAATCACTTTCGGTAAAAGAGAAATAGGCACGCACGTCTTTTACCTGAGACAGCGTCGTGAGCGGATCCACCGTAGTCAGTCCGACCAGGCTTCCCGTTTTCACGTGAATGCGGCCGATATATCCGTCTACCGGCGCCTTGATCAGGCTATAGCCGATGTTGATCTCCGCGTTGGCGACAGCAGCCTGCGCCTGGGCGACATTTGCCTGCGCCGCATCGAGGGCCGACTGGGCCGTCTTGAGCTGGATATCGGAGATCACATTGTTTTTCACCAGCGGTGTGAGCTTATCTACATTGATGGATGCGGTAGCCGCATTCGCCTTGGCGGATGCCAGCTGTGCTTTGGCATTGTTCAGCGCTTCGCGGTAGGGCTGGGCATTCACCTGAAACAGGTTCTGTCCCTTTTTTACCACGGCACCTTCATCAACAAATATCTTATCGAGGTAACCATTCACCTGCGGACGGATTTCGATATCCTTGCTGCCTTCAATGGTGGCAGGATATTCCGCAGCGCTGGCAAATGGATGATTTTCGACTGTGAGTACGGGCAACTGCGGTGGCGGTGGCATCTGATATCCCCCGGCCTGCTGCGATCCACAGCCTGCTGCGATCAGCAGAAAAAAAGCAATAACAAAAGGCAGTGCGAAGAAAGAGCTCTTCGTTTTCGTGATGGTCATAACGTCGTATTTAAAAATTTATCCTTCCAGACTTTTAATGAAACCTCCGACAGCATCTTCAAGCACGAGCTTGTTGAGCTTATCGGAAATTTCGGAGCTTCCCATCAGTTTGATGGATACCAGTCCATGCAATACCGACCAGAAACTATGGCATTTTAAATTGGCATTGATCTGTCGCTTGCCCCCCTGCAGGATCAGCGTTTCGATCGGCGCCAAAAATATATCGCGGAGCCCTCCCTTTTCAAACACACATTTCTGTGTTTCACAACAGGGCATGCCCAAACCAAACATCACCTGGTAGTACTCCTTGTTTTTGAAAGCAAAATGCCAGTAAGCGTCTGCCAGCGCATGCAGCTTGTCTGCCGGGAGCGCCTGCTTATCGGCCGCATGCCGCAATTTTTTCTGGAGCAGGGAAAATCCCTGCAGGGCCAGTTCATACAGAATCGCTTCTTTGTTCTCAAAATGATCATAGATCACCGGAACACTGTATTCAATCGCGTCGGCGATCTTGCGGATCGAGAGCGATTGCCATCCTTCCTCCACTACCAGATTCCAGGCCGTTGAAAGAATCCTTAGACGGATTTCTTCCTTCTGCCTCGACTTCCGTTCGATGATTCCCATACGGCATTATTTTACTTAACAGCGTTAGCAAAGATAAGTACGTTTTTATTTTCCCGTATTAATTTTTTATTACGGGCGCAATAATGGCCAAGGAGAATTTACCGGCGGCGCTCAAAAACGCTGTACTGATCGTTCCTGAAAATAAGCGTGGAGGGAATGAGCGACAAGCTTTTATATTTTTCCATTTCGCTGTTGGAGAGCAGGATATCATCCACCCCGTACTGGTCAAAAAGATTTTTTGCCGACTGCGGCGTGCCCGTCTGCAGGTAGCTGAGCATATCGATCCGGGCCTGCTCCCGGGTTTCAAAATTGACATAGGGATTTGAAAAGGTGATGCCGATCGAGACCATTTTACGGGCGGTGGCCATCATCGGAAACAGTGAACTGTGCTCCTCGCAGAGAAAAACATGGTCCGCAGGCACGTGATCGCGGATAAAATAATATACGCCGATCTGCCCGGTTTCTTTTGCCCGGTTGATACACAGCTGCCGGAAAAAAACAAAATCGTATCGCTTCGCGTATACTGGAAAATACGCGATGGCGCAGAGCAGCACCGTCAGCACAAAATAGTTAGACAACCGGCCGGCGGAAGCACCGGTCTTTGTCTTGATCCACTGGAGGCAGGGATTGACCAGGGCGAATAAGCCCACGCCAAAAAATACCGACTGCAATGCCTTGAGATAAAAAAAATAATGAAAGGAAGGCACCGTTCCCGGTAGCCGGATGCGGGTGTGTTCATCGAAGGATACCACCAGCGTGGAATAAAAAAACATACAGATGGCGATGGCGCCCCAGTTTAAAAGAATCGAGCGCAGCAGGGGCTCATGGTATTTTTTATAGAACCAGTAAAACCCGAACAGGGAGATCA
>CAZZYD010000008.1:0-31142 GCA_964658175.1 uncultured Puia sp.
ATCGTCGAAGCCATCAAGCCAAAGAATTTCGGGGTGATCGTTCGCACCGCGGCCGAAGGAAAAAATACCGCCGAACTGCACGAAGATCTTACGGATCTGGTCGCTACCTGGAAACTGATCCAGCATAACCTCAAAGGCGCCGTGCCGCCTGCCAAGATCCTCAGCGAACAGACCAAGACCACCAGCATGCTGCGTGACCTGCTCAATGAGGATTTCAATAAGATCGTTGTCAACGACCGGAATCTCTTTAACGATACCAAGACCTATATCCAGCGCATCGCTGCCGATAAGATCGATATTGTCGCCCTGTATAACAATGGTGCGCCGATCTTCGATCATTTTGGCATCACCAAACAGGTGAAAGCAGCTTTTGGCAAAACCGTCAACCTGCCCAGCGGCGCCTACCTCATTGTGGAACACACGGAAGCCCTGCACGTAATAGACGTCAACAGCGGCTATAAGAGTGTCAGCAACAACCAGGAGCAGAATGCACTCGAAACCAACATGGAGGCGGCCGAGGAAATTGCGCGCCAGCTGAGATTGCGTGACCTGGGCGGCATTATCGTGGTGGATTTCATCGACATGAAGCTGCCCGACAACAAGCGGAAGCTGGTGGAAGCCATGGAATCCTATATGCATACAGACCGGGCGAAACATGCGGTGCTCCCGATCTCTAAATTCGGGATCATGCAGATCACCCGGCAACGGATGAAACCCGAGATCACCATCAATACCCAGGAAATCTGTCCCACCTGTAATGGGACCGGCAAGATCTCCTCCGCGCTGATTCTGGAAGACGAGATCGAGAAAAACCTCAGCTACCTGATCAATCACCAGCACCGCGACCTGACCCTGTCCGTGCACCCCATCATGCATGCCTATCTCACCAAAGGCGGCTTCTTCTTTTCCCGGAAGTCAAAATGGCGCTGGAAATACAAGCAGAATATCAACCTCCGGGCAAATACAAATTACCACCTCACCGAGTTCCACTTTTTCGACAAACAGGACGAAGAAATCAAGCTCTGACCAAGGCCATCCGCCGGCCATTTTTAAGCCGTTTTATATTAAATTATTTAATATATGATGCATTCCTGACCCCTATCCGCTCCCGGAAATTTTATGGGGACAAATTCCATTTTTAGGGCATAGAAACACTCCCGTGGCCAAAAAATGATGAAGGGCGTATAATTTTTAATCTATTGTTTATCAAATCATTATGCGTTAAATATCTTTTAAATTGAAGTAGTGCGCAAAGGGTCAAACTTATTAACACGTCGAAAATTAATTTTGTTATGTGGCGCTATTTTGTAATTTAGTGGAAGAATTTAATGGGTTAGTAAGTAAAAGGTCAGCTGCTCTGGTAGCTGGCCTTTTTACTTTAAAAAAACCACTCCGCTATTTTCCTTCATGAGCAAAATTAAAACTGCATTTTTCTGCAGCAACTGCGGATACGAAAGTGCAAAATGGTTGGGTAAGTGTCCGTCCTGCGAACAATGGAACACTTTTGTGGAAGAAGTCATCACCAAAGATGATAAGCTGGGCGAAGTCGGCTGGAAAAAATTCACAAACGAAAAAAAAGAAATAAAAACGATTTCGATCCACGACGTTGTCAGCGGCGAGGAAAAAAGGATCGTAACGCCCGACGCCGAATTGAACCGGGTACTTGGCGGTGGCATCGTTGCCGGCAGTGTCGTTTTGGTTGCGGGCGAACCGGGCATCGGCAAAAGCACTTTGTTCCTGCAACACGGTTTGATGCTGAAAGATATCACCACCCTTTATATCAGCGGTGAAGAAAGTGAACAGCAGATCCGGATGCGGGCAGACCGATTGACCGTCGGCAAAAACCGTTTGATGGATCATCCGGATAATTTTTATCTGCTTACCGAAACGTCTACCCAACTCATCTTCCAGGAAATAAAAAAATTAAAACCGCAGCTGGTGATCGTCGACTCGATTCAAACCCTGCAATCGCCTTATATCGAATCGGCGCCGGGCAGCGTATCGCAGATCCGCGAATGTGCCGCGGAGTTTCAACGCTTCGCCAAGGAAACAAACACGCCCGTATTTCTGATCGGTCACATTACCAAGGACGGAAATATCGCGGGGCCGAAAATTCTGGAACACATGGTGGACACGGTGCTGCAGTTTGAGGGTGACCGTAACTATACCTACCGCATATTGCGAACGTTGAAAAATCGTTTCGGGAGCACCGCGGAACTGGGCATCTACGAGATGACGGATGCCGGCATGCAGGCCGTGAACAACCCCAGCGAAATACTTATTACTCAAAAAGAAGATCAGCTCAGTGGCACCGCCATCGCCGCCACCATCGAAGGGTTGCGGCCGATGCTCATTGAAGTGCAGGCGCTCGTAACACCTTCTGTATATGGCACGCCACAAAGGACCGTGTCAGGATTTGATCTACGCCGGTTGCAGTTGCTGCTGGCGGTGCTGGAAAAAAGAGGAGGCTTTCATTTTGGTTTGAAAGATGTGTTTCTCAATATCGCCGGCGGATTGAAAGTGGAAGATCCTTCCATCGATCTCGCCGTGCTGGCCGCACTGCTCAGTTCGTTTGAAGACGTTCCGTTAAAAACAGATATCTGTTTTGCCGGGGAAGTAGGACTGAGCGGGGAGATCCGCGCCGTGAACCGTATCGGGCAACGCATCGCCGAAGCGGAAAAAATGGGATTCAAAAAAATCCTGGTGTCCAAATACAATCAGAAAGGCCTGCGCAATGAACAGTTCGCCATTGAAGTGATCAGCATGGGCCGGGTGGATGAAGTGTACAGATATTTATTTTAGTGAAGACAGATCGGTGTGTATGCATACGTTGGCTGACTATATCGGGGGCATCGCCCAGCTTTTTTTCCCTCACCGTTGCAGCGGGTGCGGTTCTGACTTGCTTAGCAGGAAGCAGTGGCTCTGTATTCACTGCCTGCAGGAGCTTCCTGAAACAGGTTTCTCCCGCGCATACGACAATCCCGTTGAAAAAATCTTTTGGGGCCGCACACCTGTTGCCGCCGCTACCGCTCAATTTTATTTCACCAAGAAATCTTCCCTGCAGCATACGCTCCATGCCTTTAAGTACAGCGGTAAGAAATTACTGGGTATCTATCTGGGAAAATTAATGGCTGAGGAGATCCTGCAGGGTCAGCGCTTTCAAACCGTAGACCTCATTGTACCGCTTCCGCTGTTCTGGTCGCGCGAAAAAAAACGGGGTTATAATCAGTCCCAGGTACTGAGTGAAGGAATGGCCGGCGTGCTTTCACTTCCCGTGCTCTCAAAGGCCGTGCAGCGGCGGCAGCTCACGTCCACCCAAACAAAAAAAACGCGGATCGAGCGCTGGCGTAATATGGAAAATAAATTTCTGGTTTCTGATCCATCGGCCGTAAAAGGCAAACACGTCCTGCTGGTGGATGATATCATCACAACAGGCGCCACCCTGGAAGCCTGTGCCCAGGTGTTGCACGAAGCGGGCGCCACGGTAAGCATTGCGGCGCTGGCCTACAGCGTCTCGGACTGAGATTTCAGCGATTTGTTTGCTATTTTTGTTTCACAATGCAAAAGCCGTTGCTCGTTCTGGTAACCCTGCTCTTTCTGCTCCTCTCCTGCAAGAAAGACAGCTTTACCAATAGCGGCAATGCGCAGATCGGATTCTCAGCGGATTCAGTTTATTTCGATACGGTATTCACCACCGCAGGATCCGTGACGCAATCGGTAAAAGTATATAACAGCAACGACCAGAAAATCCTCTTAACGGATATTCAACTCGCCGGCGGATCGAATTCCCCTTTCAGCATGAATATCAATGGCGCACCGGGACCGCAGGCTGGAAATATTACGCTGGGCGCCAACGACAGTCTTTATATTTTCATCAAGGTCCTGATCAAAGCTTCTGCAACACCCCGTCCTTTTATCCTGAACGACAGCATCCGTATTTCCTTCAACGGAAACCAGGCTTATATTAAACTCAGCGCCTGGGGACAGAATGCGCACTTTCTCAGCAGCCAGCATATCAGCAGCAATACCACCTGGGTCAACGACATGCCTTATGTTATTGCGGGAAGTCTAACGGTAGACAGCAATGCAACATTGAGCATGACTGCCGGCACCCGCGTATATTTTCATGCCGATGCGCCCATGCTCGTCGACGGCACATTGCAGGTATCAGGCAATGTCAGCGACAGCCAGCAGGTAATTTTTGCTTCCGACAGACTGGATGCGCCTTACGCCGATTATCCGGGCGGATGGCCCGGTATATATTTCCGCACGCAGAGCAAAGACAATTCGCTTACCTACGCAACCATTAAAAATGCTTATCAGGCCATTGTGGCAGAAGATCCCGCTACGGATGCGGCACCGAAACTTATATTGAACCAATGCCGCATCGACAATGCATCGGATGCAGGGATCCTGGCGCTGCACTCCAGTATACAGGCGAAGAATTGTCTCATCAGCAACTGCGCAGAAAATATCAGCATCGGGTACGGCGGCACCTATTCCTTTGAACACTGCACGATAGCCGCTTATGCGAACAATTATCTCTCGCACCAGCAACCTGTGCTCACCGTTACGAATTATATATTGAATGGCGTGCAGATCTTAACGGCAGACCTGCAGGCAGATTTTACCAATTGCATTCTTTGGGGAAGTTCGGGAGATGTAGATGACGAGCTGGTCGCATCCGTCCAGCCGGGCAATAGTTTTGTCCTGAACCTCAGTCATTGTCTGCTGAGACAGAAGAATTTCCCTGCCGGCGTGGACGCATCTACCGTCATCCTCAACCAGGATCCGCAATTTGTCAAGATCGACAACAACCGGGTTAGCTATGATTTCCATCTACAGCCCGGCTCTCCAGCGCTCGGGCAGGGAGCGAATACGAGTTTGCTCACGGACCTGGACGGCAAAGTCCGTCCGGCCATTGCACCTGATCTCGGGTGTTTTGAAAATCAGTAACCGGGTGATCCGGTTTCCCGCACATTGGACTACCTTTAGTGCCCGGCTGACTTTTTATTTATGATCTTTTAAAAATACAAGTATGTTACGTGCATTATTTATTCCACTTTTTTTAACGATTACCATGAGTGTATATGATTTTAAAGTGCCCGCCCTCGACGGCAGCAGCACCATCGACCTTTCCGCTTACAAAGGCAAAAAAATTATGATCGTCAACACGGCCTCCAAATGTGGGTATACGCCGCAGTATGCCGACCTGCAGAAGCTTTCTGAAAAGTATAAAGACAAACTGGTGGTGATTGGATTTCCTGCCAACGATTTTAAATCACAGGAACCCGGCACCAATTCCGAGATCAAGGAATTCTGTCAGAAAAATTACGGCGTCACTTTTCCGATGGCCGCAAAAGTGGATGTTGTCGGAGACAATACAGCTCCCCTGTTCAAATACCTGACTGCAGAAGCAAAAAAAATGGGTGTGGCTGATCCCGTGATCAAATGGAATTTTACCAAATTCCTCATTGATGAAAATGGCAAACTGGTGGCCGTATTTCCAAGTGGCGTAACACCTATGAGCGACGAAGTCACCAAATATCTTAATTAGCCTTTAACCGCCCGCACCCGGATGTTATTTAGCAATGTGATCGGGCAGGATGGAATCCGGAGCAAACTCGTGGATATGGTCAGCCGGAACAGGCTGAGTCATGCCCTGCTGTTCACTGCGCCCGATGGCGCCGGTGGTTTGCCCCTGGCCCTTTCTTTCTCCCAGTTTATGGTCTGCGAAAAAATTCAGCAGGCCCGCAATCCCGCACCCTCCCTGTTTGGAGATGCGCCGGCGGCAGCAGCATTTCCGGCGGATGCCTGTGGCATTTGTCCGTCCTGTATGAAAGCGCAGCAGCTGATCCACCCAGATATCCATTATTCATTTCCGGTGGTGAGCAGAAAACCCGGAGATAAGCCCCTGAGCTCCGATTATATGCCCGAGTGGCGGGAATTTATCTTACAATATCCTTACGGGAATGTGTACGACTGGCTTCGGTTCATCAACGCGGACAATAAACAGGGGAATATTTCCGCGTACGAATGCAATGACATCATCCGGAAACTGAGTCTCAAGAGTTTTGAGAGCGGGTACAAGACACTCATCGTATGGATGCCGGAATACTTTGGCAAGGAAGGCAACAAGCTGCTGAAACTGATCGAAGAACCCCCTGCCGACACTTTATTCCTGCTGGTCACAGAAAATGAAACGCTGATATTGCCAACCCTGCTGTCGCGGATGCAGCAGATCAGGGTACCGCAGCTGGAAGACCGGGAAATCAGCGACGCGCTGGTGGCCCGGGCTGGCGTGGAACCCGATCAGGCGCGTAAGGTAGCCGCGATCAGCCAGGGCAGTTACCGCGAAGCCGTGCAACTGCTCCAGCATGCTGAGGAAGACTGGCAGGGCTTGCTGAGGGAGTGGCTGAATGCCATTCTGAAAACAGGGCCGGTATCTCAGGTCAAATGGGTTGAGGAAATGGCCAAGTCCGGCAGGGAGCGTCAAAAACAATTCCTTCAGTATTTCATCCATCTCCTGGAGCTCGCGGTGCGTATCAGGATGAACGGGGGCGCCGACCAAACGATCGGGGACAAGGAAAAAGACTTTGCGGTGAGACTCAATAAGATTGCCGATCTCGGTTGCCAGCAGGCCATCATCGAGGAACTGGATCAGGCGGTGTATTATATCGAACGAAATGCCAACGCCAAACTCCTGTTTCATGCCCTGACGATCAAACTTTACCATGTGATGGCAAATAAGGAAAAGCTCGAGATGGTCTA
Organism: uncultured Puia sp.; assembly: GCA_964658175.1. GTDB lineage: Bacteria > Bacteroidota > Bacteroidia > Chitinophagales > Chitinophagaceae > Puia. The sequence continues at coordinate 6,772 of CAZZYD010000008.1, forward strand.
GGGAAGCCATTTACCGGCCGCCATTTAACAAGGGATGCGGCCAAAGGGTTGCGTTTCCTAAGCAATTCGTCTTATATTTGGTAATTGCCGGGGTTTTTTGCGGTCAAAAGACCAATATCTGCCCGGGCAGCGAGATGAGGAATTTGAGGAGTTTGCGTTATACGGATTATTGCACAACCACATTTATATCAGGCAGTTTCAAGGGATCGGATATTATATATCACTGCTGTTCAGTTTTTTAGGCAATAGTTAATCCCATCAGCCGGTGCTGCGTCGCAGCCGGAACAGGGATCCGATAAGCGCTCCGGTCACATTTTCCCCTTCATTTCGTTGCAGGCATCACGCGTCAATAGATCTATTACTATGGGATGTAGCAGTTGCGGAACAAAAGCAGACGGCAAGCCATCCGGCTGTCAGAGCAATGGTGGTTGCAGCACAGGCGGTTGCAACCGGATGAACGTGCACGATTGGCTTTCCAACCTTCCTTTCAGCGATCCGTCCAGCGAATGCCGGATCATCGAAATCAGTTTTAACCAGGGAAGTCGTAAAGACTTTTACAGGAATAGCAGCACCCATATCTTCGAAAAAGGAGAAATGGTAGCCGTAGAGGGTGTCAGCGGCTTTGATGTGGGCCAGGTAAGCCTTACCGGAGAACTGGTTCGGCTGCAGCTGAAGAAAAGAAATGTGGAAGAGTTCAATCCCGACCTCAAAAAAGTCATGCGCCGCGCCAGCGACCGCGACCTTGATATGCTGAGGCAGAATAAGGACCGCGAAAAGGAAGCCATGATACGCTCCCGGGCCATTACGAAGCAGCTGCGGCTGGACATGAAAATGTCGCAGGTTGAAATCCAGGCAGACGGCAGAAAAGCCACTTTTTACTATATCGCTGATGACCGGGTTGATTTTCGGGAACTCATCAAAGTACTCGCGTCCGAATTCCGCGTAAAAGTGGAAATGCGGCAGATCGGCGCCCGCCAGGAAGCCGGAAAAGTCGGTGGCATAGGAAGTTGTGGCAGAGAGCTTTGCTGCAGCACCTGGCTCACCGATTTCAAATCCGTCAACACCACGGCAGCACGCTACCAGAATCTTTCCATCAATCAAAGCAAACTGAGCGGTCAGTGCGGCCGGTTGAAATGCTGCCTGAATTATGAATTGGATACCTACCTCGATGCCCTGCAGCAGTTTCCGGACAATGCAGACAATCTCCAGGTGGCCAAAGGCAATGCCCTCCTGATCAAAAAAGACATTTTCAAAAACCTGATGTGGTATGTATTGCCGGACAGCAGCAAACAATTTCCGCTCACCATCGAACGGGTAAAAAAAATCAAAAGCCTCAATCAGCAGAATATTATTCCTGACGGACTCGAGCCCGTGGAAGTAAGTACGGGCAAACCGAAGGAAGATGATCACGCCTACGTGGATCTTGCCGGACAGTTCAGTTTGAAAACCCTTGAAAAGGCCGACCGGAAAAAAAGACAGCAGTCACGGCCTCCACAGGGAAACAATAACAACCAGCGGCCACCGTCGAACCAGCAACGTCCGCCGAATCAGCGTCCGCCGGGACAGCGACCTCCCAACCAGCCGCCACGCGGCGGCGGTCAGCGCCCCCCCAATCAGCGTCCGCCCCATCAGCAGCGTCCACCCAACCAGGATAGCAATAACGGCAACACAGGCAACAGGAGAATCATCCGCCCCGCCGGCGATCCTCCGCCGCCCGCAGAAGCATGAAACGTTTCTTTATGCGCCTATTTTTCATCATCGGCATCATTCTGCTGGTCTGGCTGATTCTTGCCCAGAGCTGTCTGACGATGCGCAAACCCGATGCGGAGCAGGTTGAAACGTTCGCCAAGAAAGGATTGCAACTGCATTTGTCCATCCTGACCGTTGACGGTTACCCTTTACATTATGCTGCCATCGGGAACGACAGCCTGCCCACGCTCATTTTCGTGCACGGATCACCCGGCAGCTGGGACGCTTTTGAATCTTATATGGAAGATTCGGCGCTGCTGCGCAAATTCAGGATGGTATCCGTGGACCGTCCCGGCTTTGGCTACAGCGATTATGGCCATCCCGAACACCTGGATGAGCAGTCGCTGCGCATCAGTCCCTTGATAGAACAAATGAGCCGCAACCATCAACCGGTTTTTCTTGCCGGCCATTCATTGGGCGGGCCCATGGTGATCAAACTGGCGGCAGACAACGACAGCCTGATTTCCGGTGTGGTGGTCATCTCCGGATCCATCGATCCGGCGGAAGAAAAACCTGAAAAATGGCGACCTGTTTTATACAAGACGCCGCTGACTTATTTTGTGCCGGGCGCCATGCGGCCGTCTAATGAGGAACTATGGTATCTGAAAAAAGATCTGGTAAACCTCAAATCCGATTTCAGCCGGATCACCTGTCCGGTCTATTTTATCCATGGCGCCGCCGATCCCTGGGTTCCGCCTGCCAATGTAGCCTATGGCAGAAAAATGCTGATACACGCATCCAAAATTGAAGTGACGATGATTCCCGGAGCAAACCACTTCATTCCATGGACGAAATTTCCGGAAATCCGGGCTGTATTGTTAAAGTTGTACTGAGCGTATCCGTTCGGTTATCTACCCTTTACAATCATTTTTCTTTGTTGTAATTTGCATTCCTTAAATATCTAAGACTATGGCAATTTTTAAGTCAGGGAATCCTGCGATGAAAGTATTCAACAATACCATTGCAATTCCCGGTGAAGGTTCTATGACCGAACAAGGAACCCTGAGCAAATTTTTCATGATGGCACTGCTGGTGATGGCGTCTGCTGCCGTTACCTGGAAAGCATATTTACAGGGTGTGGAAATCGGCGCCTATGTGATCGGTGCGGCGATTGCCGGATTTATCGTGGCGATCGTGATAACGTTTAAAAGACAATGGTCACCTTTTCTGGCTCCCGTATATGCCTTGCTGGAAGGTGTTTTTGTAGGCGGCATTTCAGCGATGTATAGTTTTGCGTTTGCCAAAACGGCCCCGGGCATTGTACCGCAGGCCGTGTTGCTGACCTTCGGCGTCGTGATCGCCATGTTCGTCCTGTACCGCTTCCGGATCATCAAGGCCACGGAAAAATTAAAATCCGTGATCATCACTGCAACCGTGGGGATCGCGATATTCTATCTGCTGGCGATGGGACTTCGGTTTTTTAATGTCGATATTGCTTTCATCCACGAAGGAAGCATGATCGGTATCGTATTTTCATTGGTGGTAGTCGGCATCGCTGCCCTGAACCTCATCCTCGATTTCGATATGATCGAGCAGGGAGTTGCCGGTGGCGCACCGAAATATATGGAGTGGTATGGCGCTTTCGGATTGCTGGTAACCATTGTATGGTTGTATCTTGAAATCCTTCGTTTATTGTCGAAACTGAATAGCAGAAGATAATCCTGCTGCTGAAAAGATAACTGAAGCCCCGGAATTTTTCCGGGGTTTTTTGTTGACTGGGATTGTGGGATGCGTGGGATTTATGGGATATGGATGTTTATCCATTCCACACTTCGAACAGAGATGATCTGAAGCCCGGTCATCCCGCACCGTCATGCTGAATCGTGCCGGCGCCGATACGCCATGAATCGTACATACGGCTCGGCATGCAGGTGCAGAGTGGTTGGCAGTGCGGTCTTAAACTGAATATAAGATGGAACTGATGTTGCTACTTTCACACATCATCAGAACCAGCTTTTAATCCAGGTCTCGCCAGCATCCTGTCCTGCCAGTCTTCGGCGTCTCGCCCGCAAATCTATCCGGCGGCGAACGAGCGTGATAGGTATCATGACGATCACAAAAATCAGCGTCAGTGGCGGTATGCCCATCATCGAAACCCATTTGCCACCAAAGAGCCGGCGCATAGGGCGTTTCAATCTTTCCGCAATCAGGTACATGCTGGGAAGAATGATCAGGGTCATGAAAAAGGCGAATGCCAGTCCGAAGATGATGGTCCACGAAAGCGGCTTCCAGAATACGGCGCTGTCACCACCAAAAAAGATATGCGGCTGAAATGAAGTGAACAGGGTGATGAAATTAATATTGAACCCGATGGCCAGTGGTATCAGCGCGAGGATCGCGGCCATGGCCGTCAGCAATACCGGGATGATTCTCGTTTTTCCCGCTTCGATGATCGCTTCGCGGGTGCGCATACCCCGGCTCCGGAGATGATCCGCGAATTCGATGACGAGAATCCCGTTCTTGACGACGATACCCGCCAGACCTACCACACCAAGTCCTGTCATCACCACCGAAATCTCCATGCCCGTGATGGCGAAGCCCAGCAGCACGCCGATGATACTGAATATAATTTCCGTGAGGATGATCACGGGTTTGCTGATGGAATTGAACTGCAGTACGAGGATAAACAGGATCAGCATCAGCGCGATGATCAACGCGCTGCCGAGGAAAGAAGCGGTTTCCTGTTGCTGTTTACCTTCCCCCGTTTGCGTAATTGTCACATCGTCTGCCTTGTGCTGGAATGCATCGATGGATTGTTTGAGGGATGCATTCACATCCGTTGGCGTGTAGCCCGTCAGCACACTGGAATATAACGTGATAACCCGCTTGAGCGCTTTTCGTTTGATACTGCCGTATGTACTGGTATAATCGAGCGTAACAAGATTGCTGATCGGAATCTGCTTAACCTGTCCGGATGAAATATCCCGGAACACGATTTTCATATTCAGCAAATCGGTCAGGCTTTTCCGCTGCAACTCCTGGTTTCGGAGCTGTATTTTGTATTCGTCTTTATTGTCCTTTATTTTTGAGAGTTCCCGGCCAAAGAGCGCGGTGCGGATCTGCTGGCCGATCTGCTGGGTGGAAATCCCTTCAATCATGGCGCGCTGGCGGTTTATGATCAGCGTGATTTCCGGATTGGTCAGGTCAACATCCATTTTTAATTCATCCACCCCCGGGGTCTGAATGGAATCCAGGTAGTTCTTCAAGCCCACGGCTGTCTTGGTGAGATCATCGAAGTTATCACTCGCGATCTCAATATTGATCGGCGGATCGGTTGGCGGTCCGCTTTGTTCCTGGTCAACCGAAATCGTTGCTCCCGGAATGCCTTTCATCGAGGCACGGATGGAATCCAGGATCGGCGTGGTATGGACACCGTTTCTTTTTTCATATTCAACAAAGGATACCTGCACACGGCCGAGTTCGGGTCTTGTGCTTCGGTCGCCGCTTTGCGGATTGCTGGCGCCGATCGCCACGTTGGAGATCACGCTTTCCACAATCGGGTTTGTCTTGCCGTTTTCTATACCCAGCACTTTATTCACGCGCTGTTCGAGCTGGCCGGTGACCGAGTCAGTATAGTCGACGCTCGTGCCCACGGGCAGTTGCAGGTATACGTATATAAAATTCGGATCGCCTTTCGGAAAGAACACCACGGGTACTTTGCGGAGCTGCAGGAAAAAAACGGAAAAGATCAGCAGACCGAATGTGGCTATCAGCAGCCATACGGGCCGCCATCCTTTCAAGGCCCAGCGCAGCAGGGATTCGTAATGATTCATGATCCAGGGAAGGCCGCGGTGCTGGAATGCGTTGATCCATCCTTCAAATAAAAATGTATTGAGGATGATCAGCAATCCCAGGAAAAGCAGCAGGTTGCCGGCGAACGGAATATGAAATATATCCAGCGTGATGCCCGCTGCCAGGATGATCCATAATATGGGTTTTTTAAATACATCCGACTTTGACGGCGTCTTTTCCGCATCCGAATGATTCATGAAATCCACCGCGAAAATCGGATTCATGATAAAGGCGACGATCAGCGAAGCCGTGAGCGTGAAGATCAGCATCACCGGCAGGTAAATCATGAATTTCCCGATAATGCCCGGCCAGAAGATCAGCGGTACGAACGGCGCCAGCGTCGTGAGCGTTCCGGCAAGTACCGGGATGAACACTTCGCCCGCAGCCATCTTGGCCGCAATGATGGAGCTGATTTTGCCTTTGCCGTCCATAAAAATGCGGTGCGTGTTCTCGATCACGACGATCGCATCGTCCACGATGATGCCGAGGCCAAAAAGCAGGGCAAAGAGTACGATAAAATTTAAGGTGACATGTCCGCCGATGATCAGATCCGCCGCGGGCAGGAACAGAAAAGCCACAAACATACTCAGCGGCACCGACAGGGCTACAAAAAATGCATTCGTAACACCCATGAAGAACATCAGGATCAAGAGCACCAGTACAAAACCGATCACGATGGAGTTGACCAAATCATTGAATGAGGTACGCGTGGTTTTGCTCTGGTCGCCGGTGATGGCCACTTCCAGGTTTTTCGGAAACTGCGTATGCTGCATTTCCGACACCTTTTCCTTTACCTGATCCGAAGTCTCGATCAGGTTTTCTCCGCTGCGTTTGATGATATTGAGGGTGACGACATTTTTCCCGTTGAGGCGCGCATAGCTTTCACTTTGCTTTACCGTGTCTTTGATAACGGAAATGTCTTTGAGATAGATCGGCGAGCCACCCGTGTTCCGGACGATGATCTGTTCGATGTCGGCCGCGGTTTTGAACTGACCTTTGAGCTGCAGGGTGCGTTTCATATTCCCCACATCCAGCAAACCGCCCGAGATATCCAGGTTTTCCGCTGCTACGGCATTGGCGATGTCACCGAAAGTGATGTTCGCACTCTGCATTTTATAATTGTCGACATTGATCTGAAATTCACGCTCCGGGGCACCTACTTCATCCACGCGGTTGATCTGTGACAGTTCTTCGAGTTTGTCTTTCAGGTCATCGGCGTACTTTTTCAGGTGCTGCATATCGTAATCACCGCTCACATTCACATACATGATCGGCTGATCGGATAAACTCACCTCCAGCACATTTGGCTGCGTGGTCAGGTCGGTGGGCAGATCATTCTTCGATTTGTCCACGGCATCCTTAACTTTTTGCAGCGCGATGTCCACATCGACACCGCTTTCGAATTCTACAAGAATCGCAGAGAAATCCTGTACGGATGTACTGGTCAGCTTATTGATCTTGGCGCCCGTGATGCCTTTGATCTGCTTTTCGATGGGGCGGGTTACCAGATTCTCAATGTCTTTGGGAGAATTCCCAACGTAAGTGGTCTGCACATATATATTGGGAATGACGATATCCGGAAACTGTTCTTTCGGCGTATTGACAAACTTAGTGATACCAAGAATGGTTACGATGATGATCAGCAGATAGATCGAAGTTTTATTATCAATCGCCCAGCTGGTGAGACTGAATTCCTTGAACTTCTCCTTAAAATTTTCTAGTGCGCTCATAAGCGTTGTTTGCGTAGTTTAACTTGCCTGCATGGTGATTGGTTGTCCGTCGTACAATCCCTGATAGCCTTCGGTAATCACCTGATCGCCGGCAGCGATGCCTGCTTTCACTTCTATCTTGTCGTCGTAAAGCTGTCCGATGGTAATCTCTTTCTTTCGCGCGATGATACGATTGCCTTCTTTGCTGGCGACCATGACATATTTTCCTTTCTCATCGTTTTGTACCGTATTCACAGGAACCGTCAGTGCGTTGGAAGAAGTATAATCCTGTATTTTCACCAGTGCCACCTGGTTGGGATGGAAGTCTTTGTCGTAGGGAACGGCCGCTTCGATATAAAAACCCCTGGTATTGGGATCGATCAGTTTACCGGATACCGAGATTTTGGTATTGATGGTCTTGTTGTTGATTTCCGGGAGTACGACTTTTACATTGCTGCCCACTTTTACAAGACCCAGGTAATTTTCAGGTACCTGCGCCGTGGCTTTCAGGTTGGACGTATTGACGATTTTGATCTGGTTGTTACCGGTGAAAAATTCCCCGATGCGGATATTCACATCGTCGGCGACGCCGCTGATATCGGCATATACGCTGGTGAGTCCGATCTGTTCATTGACAATGTCCACCTGTTTCTGCGCCTGGTCTACGGTATTTTTTGCGTTGATCAGTTCCACTTCGGTGCCGATCTTCTCTTTCCAGAGATTGTTCCTTCTTTCATAGAGGTTCTTTGCGTAAGAGAGCTGCAATCTGGCCTGTTCAAGTTGCTGGCGGAGGATGGCATCGTCCAGTTTCAGCAGCAGCTGACCTTTTTTTACCTGGTCCCCTTTCTTTACATAAATGGCTTTTACCTGCCCGCCTGTACCGTTTCTGGGTGTAACGAACGCGATGTTGAGCGCATCGATCTTTCCCTGAAGATCTATATAATGGGTAAAACTGCCGGCCGTTACGGGTTGCACCGCTACCAGTTTTGCTTTTTCCTTTCGGGAGGAAGGGTCCAGTCTTTCGATCTGCGCCTGCAGCGTATCCGCTTTTTTAGAAAGATCGGTCTGTTGGGATTTTATCTTCTCCAGTTCTTTTCTCTTTGCGGCCAGGTCGTCATTGTCACAGGATGACAGGAGCGCCGATGCCGTTACAAGCAGTAGAAATATTCTTTTCATGATCTTGATTTGAGCATTTTATATTTTACCGATGGCCTTGAGGTAGTCCACCCGGGCGATGACGGCATTGTATAAAGCGTTGATATAATTTGTTTGTGCGGTGATCAGGTCGGTCTGGGCGTTCGTGATGTCGGTATTCGAAGCAAGTCCGGATTCGTATTTCTTTTTCGTCTGGTTATAAACAGATTCTGCCAGCGAGGTATTTTTTTTCTGGTTACCGACCGTTTGCAGGGCGGCATTGAAATTATTCCTGGCCTGGCATATTTCGTTATCGATCGAAAGTTTCAGGTTCTCCAGTTGGTTCTGCGTTTGTATTGCCTGAAGCCTGGCCACTTTCAGGTTGGCATTATGGGAGAAGCCGCTGAAAATCGGGACATTGATATTGAGTCCCGCGTAGGAAGTTGTGTACCAGTTTCCTGTTTTGGAAAAGAAATCATAGGTATTGTTATAGGCATTTTTCTGGAATGCGCCGGTCAGGCTCACGGTGGGATAGTAAAGTGCTTTGTATGCACGGATATTATAATCGCTGAGTTGTTTATTTATCTGGAGACTCTGGAAATCAAACCTGTCTTCGTAGCGGTGCGTCGTGTCGAGCACCAGGTCTTTGTTGAGGTCAGATTCATTAAACTGGTCGGCCAGCACGATGGAGTCGGCGCTGGGCAGGCCCGTGAGGTATTTGAGGGAAAGGTATCCGTTGGTTATGCTGGTCTGGGTGCTGAGTTTCGTCGTTTCCAGGTTGGCGAGCTGCACGGTGGCCTTGTCTACATCGAGTTGTTCCTGGAAGCCGTTGTCGTGCATGATTTTCGTATCGTGCAACAATTTATCGGCGCGTTCAATATTGGCATCGAGTTGCTGGATCTGCGTTTTACTGACCACCAGTTGATAATATACTTTATAAATATTTACCGAAACCGCTTCGATCGAAAGGTCCACTGCTTTCTGGTAATAGTCAACGGAGGTCTGCCTGGCTTTGAGCCCGACGAATACCTGCCCGTCAAATAGGGTCTGATTCAGGCTAACGCCGCCGGAAGCCGTGTATTTGGGCTGAAAGCTCACTGCGATGGTAGAGCCCGGGGTGCCGCCAAAGAACTCACCCGGAACGATCGTGACCGGCGTCTGGAAAAAGACGGTGGTTCCGGCCGTACCGCTGATGGTAGGCAGGGCCCTTGCGGTCGTCGCTTTATTACTCTGCTCCTGAATCTGCAGGCTGAGCAGGGCGTTTTTTACCTGGAGGTTGTTTTTCTTTGCCAGGTCCAGTGCGTCCTGTACGGTGAGTGTATGTACCTGCTGGGCTTCCGATTTTCTTCCGGCCAGGAAAAAAAGTGGAAATAACAGCAGCAGTTTAATTGCCTGATTGCGCATGTTGCAATTGTTTTTGTCTGTCAGAAGAATATTTATCCATCCATTTCCGGCCTTTGGGATTCACGACGCTGTATAAAAACAGCAGGGCAAGCTCCACACAGATCGTACTCATGGCATACCTGCCCGATGGAAAGAGATCCTGGTTAAAAGCCATGAAGCTGGATTCGATGCGGTGTTTGGCCACGAGGTCGATATTGATGTCGGGCCGGTACAACTCTTCCCGGATGCCGCGGGCGAGGTTGTCGCGCGTCATGTTATACAGGAACTGGTATTTGAACTGTTTTAATTTTTTGAAGGCCGACGGATGATGTTTTTCGAGGTCGTACATCACCTGGGGGTTCATGGCGTTCATCACTTCTTCGATGTCATTCATCGCAAGAAAGATTTCATGCACGGCGTTGTCAGAGGATTTGGTGAACGACTGGCATTTATCCTGGTTATTGTTGATTTCTTCGTTCACGATCGCTTCCACCATTTCGTCTTTGTCAGTAAAAAACTGGTAGATCGTTTTTTTGCTGATGGCAAGCTGCGCCGCGATTTCGTCCATGGTAATGGACCGAATGCCGTATTGCATAAAGAGCGATGCCGCTTTCTCCAAAATCCTTTCCCTTCCTTCCATATTTTATCGCAGATTGGGCGGCAAAACTACAGAAACTTTTTTTGTTACCAAAGTTTCTGTGAGAAAAAAATGCGATTTTAAGTGAATGCGCCATTAAACGTTTGAGCTGCCGTGATTTAGCGTTGTCCCTGCCTTGATGATTTCTTACATTTGAATAACCAAAGCCTTTTCAATGAAATTCAGGTCGTTCGCGGGTAAATTGCTCAAGTATTTTCTGCAGGGCCTGATCATTCTGGCGCCGATTATCATTACCCTGTGGACGGTGATTTCATTTTTCAACTGGGTAGACAGCATCCTGCCAAACTTTGTGCACTCGCTGTTTCCCCGGCTGGGCCTGGACGCGTATGGCAATCCCCGGCATATTCCCGGGCTCGGGTTTGTCGTGGTGACCATGATCGTCCTGCTGGTTGGGTATATTTCTTCCTCGTTCATCGTAAGCCGGCTGGTGGAACTCTTCGACAATATCCTCGAGAAAACACCCGGCATCAAGGTCATCTACACCACCATTAAGGATTTTTTTGAAGCCTTTGCGGGGAACAAAAGAAAATTTGACAAGGCGGTGATGGTGAGCATACAATCCCCTGACGTGTGGCAGATCGGATTCATCACGCATGAAGAGCTGACCGAGTTCGGACTCCTGGAATATATCTCCGTGTATGTTCCACAGTCATACGCTTTTGCCGGGCACCTGTATTTCGTTACCCGGGATCGGGTGCGGATCATCACGGATATCAGTTCAACGGACGCAATGAAATTTGCGATTTCCGGCGGGGTTACGCATATCGAGGAGTAGAAAATGGGTGTATGAAAAAAATAGTGCTGCTGGCCCTGTTATGCCTGCCGGCAAAAAGAATGTATTGCTGGGGATTTTACATGCATCAGCAGATCAATTATCACGCGGTGTTTCTGCTGCCGCCGGAGATGATGCGTTTTTATAAGCCCCATATCGGTTACCTCAGCGAGCACGCCGTGGATCCGGACAAACGGCGGTATATGGTGGCGGCCGAAGGTCCGAGACATTTTATCGACATAGACCGTTACGGACCCTATCCCTATTCCGCCCTGCCACGCAACTGGGATTCAGCGCTGGCGCATTATACCCGCGACAGTCTGCAAGCCAATGGCATCGTGCCCTGGTGGATCCAGACCATGCTGTACCGCCTCACCCATGCGTTCCGGCAGCGCGATGAGACGGCGATCTTAAAACTCTCCGCAGAGATCGGACACTATATTGCGGACGCACATGTTCCCCTCCACGCCTGCAGCAACCACAACGGGCAGCTGACCAACCAGGTGGGAATCCATGCCTTTTGGGAGTCACGGATCCCGGAACTCTTTGCCGCCCGGGACTGGGATTTTTTTGTCGGCCATGCCGTCTTTATCCCCGACCCCGCTTCCTTTATCTGGCAGCGCGTACTGGAAAGCGGCGCTGCCGCCGATACCGTGCTCCGCTGCGAAAAAGAACTCAGCCGGCATACGCCGCCCGACAGGCAGTTTGCGTTTGAAGAAAGAAACGGTCGGATCATCCGCCAATACGCTGCAGCCTATACATCGGCATATGACGGGTCGATGGATCATATGGTGGAACGCCGCATGCGGGCTTCCATTTTTGCGGTGGCATCTTTCTGGTATACCGCCTGGGTGAATGCCGGCCAGCCCTCTTTCGCGCAGATGCAGCACCAGGAACCAACGGCAGCGGAGCAGGCAGCCGACGAACAACTCAATCTCGCCTGGAAAAATGGCAAAGTAAAAGGAAGGGATTGCGAGGAGTGAGCAGGGTTTTCTTAATTTTGCCCTCTTTTCAGTACAAACCCATTCGATGATTCACAATTTCAATGCGGGCCCCAGCATTTTGCCCAAAGAAGTGTTCGAAGAAGCCAGCCGCGCGATCCTTGATTTCAATGGCAGCGGCCTCTCGATCCTTGAAATCGGTCATCGCACGCCACTGTTCGAAAATGTATTGCAGGAGGCCCGTGATACGGCGCGGGAACTGATGCAGCTGGACAGCGACCACGAAGTGCTGTTCCTGCACGGTGGCGCAACCACCCAGTTCTTTCAGATTCCGATGAATTTTCTGGGAGAAACGGACACGGCGGCATACCTCGACGCCGGCGTATGGGGTACCAAAGCCATCAAAGAAGCCCGGCTATATGGCCAGGTCGATGTGGTCGCTTCGTCAAAAGACAGGAACTACAGTTATATCCCGAAAGACTATACCATCCCCGACAAAGCAAAATATTTTCACTACACCACCAACAACACCATCGAGGGTACGGAAATGCACCACATTCCGGAAACCAGTATTCCGCTCATCGCCGATATGAGCAGTGATATCCTGAGTCATACCCTGGATTTTAACCGCTTCTCCCTGATCTATGCCGGCGCCCAGAAAAATATCGGTGCCGCCGGCGTCAACATGGTGGTCATTCGCAAAGACCTGCTAAACCAGGTAGTGCGGAAAATTCCGGGCATGATGGACTACCGCGAACATGTAAAAGCCGGATCCATGCTCAACACCCCGCCGGTATTCGCCATCTATCTCTGTATGATCACACTGCGCTGGCTTAAAAAACAGGGCGGCATTCCGGCCATTGAAAAAATCAATGCCAAAAAAGCGGCGCTTTTGTACGCAACCCTGGATAGCCATCCTGCATTTGACCCGACGGTAGTAAAAGAAGACAGGAGTTCCATGAACGTGGTATTCCTGATCAAAGATCCAGGGGTGGAACAAAAATTTCTGACGGCCTGCAAGGAACAGCAGATGGTTGGCGTAAAAGGCCATCGCAGCGTGGGGGGCTACCGGGTTTCATTATACAATGCCCTGCCATTCGAAAGCGTGCAGGCCATTTGTACCCTCATCAATCAACTTTAACCGAACCCATGGCCCGTATTTCACCATTCCGTGCATTGAGACCAAGACCCGATATTGCCGAGAAACTGGCATCACCGCCTTATGACGTGCTGAGCAGCGCAGAGGCCAGAAAGGCCGTGGAAGGAAATCCTTACTCCTTCCTGCATGTGACCAAGGCAGAAATTGATCTTCCGGAAACAACGGATACCCATAGCCGCGCCGTATACCTGAAAGCTGCGGACAACCTGTTCATCTTCCAGGATAATGGCATTCTCTTCCTGGAAGAAAACCCTGCCTACTATATTTATGAACTGACGATGAACGGCCGCTCGCAAACCGGGCTGGTCTGCGTCAGCTCCATCCGGGATTACGAAACGGGCGTGATCAAAAAACATGAACTCACCCGGCCGGAAAAAGAACTCGACCGGATCAATCATATCAAAACCACCAGCGCCCAGACGGGAAACGTTTTTCTTGCTTACCGGTCCAATCAAAAAATAGATGCACTGGTCGGCGCCTGGCAAAAAAGCGATCCTCCGGTATATGACTTCGTCGCCGGAGACGGCATCGGTCATCGTGTCTGGATCATCAGCGACGAATCCGTTATTGATCAGATCACGCTTATTTTCGAAAAGGAAATTCCCGCCACCTATATTGCGGATGGTCACCACCGGGCAGCTTCTGCTGCCAAAGTGGGTCAGCATGATTTCTTCCTGACCACGCTCTTTCCTTCGGATGAACTGAGGATCATGGACTATAACCGCGTGGTCAAAGACCTTAACGGACAAAGCCCCGCAAACCTGCTGGAAGCTTTGGGCCAAACCTTTGTCGTCAGTCCCAGCGATCAGCCGGTAGCGCCGCAACAACTGCACGATTTCGGAATGTACCTCGACGGGCACTGGTATGCGCTCCGCGCGAAGGAAAACAGTTTTACCGAAGACCCCATCGGCATACTCGATGTGAGTATCCTGGAAAAAAATGTGCTGGATCCGATCCTGGGCATCAAAGACGTGCGGGTCGATCCGAGGATCGATTTCGTCGGAGGCATCCGTGGCCTGAAGGCACTCAGCGACCGGGTGGACAGCGGAGAGATGAAAGTCGCCTTCAGCCTCTATCCCGTTAGCATGAAGCAGCTTTTTGACATCGCGGACAGTGGTGAGATCATGCCCCCGAAAAGCACCTGGTTCGAGCCCAAATTACGGGACGGACTCTTAACACATCTTATAAAGTAAAGCATGTACTTTTGAAGCAATTAAACGGTTACAAATCCGTTTCCCATAAGATGATAAGAGCTGCGCTTATTTCCTTTTGCCTGTTGATCGAAATCGCCGTCCAAGCCCAATCGGCGGACTCCCTGCACAATGCCGCTAAAACATTTATGCGGAAGGGTGATTATCCGAACGCCATCATCGTGCTGAACAATGCGCTGAAAGCAAATCCCCAGGATCTCGAAACAAAAAAAGACCTTGCCTTTGCTTACTATCTTCAGAAAAACTACAGCAGCTCCATCGAAACGGGCCGTTCGCTGATCGAAAGAAAGGATGCCGATGAACAGTGTTACCAGCTGCTTGGTATGGCGCTCAAAGCCATCGAAGAAAAAAAAGAATGCGATAAAGTATACAAGCAGGGACTGAAAAAATTCCCCAACAGCGGCAGTCTCTACAACGAATACGGTGAGATGCTCTGGGTGACACAAAATCCCGAGGCGATCAAGCAATGGGAAAAAGGAATTGAAGTGGAACCAGGATTTTCCGGCAACTACTACAATGCGTCAAAATACTATTACCTCACGTTCGACAAGGTCTGGTGCATCGTGTACGGTGAAATTTTTGTAAACCTCGAGAGCTACAGCCGCCGTACCCCGGAGATCAAGGAACTCCTGGTGGACGCCTATAAAAAATTATTTCTCGATGTGAAGACGCCCAAATCTTCCGGTTCGAAAAGCGGCTTCAGCCTAGCCTACCTGAGCGTGGTCAATGACCAGTCGATTAGCGTGTCGCTGGGCATCACACCCGAATCGCTGACCATCCTGCGCAGCAAATTCATCCTTGAATGGTTTGATAAATACGCGACAAAATATCCATTCCGCCTGTTCGACTACCACCGGCAGCTGATGAAGGAAGGTTTGTTTGATGCCTATAACCAGTGGATTTTCGGCTCTTCCCAAAATCTGCCGGCGTTTCAGACATGGACCACCGCACACAGCGATGAGTACAATCGGTTTATCCAGTTTCAGAAAGGCAGGGTCTTTAAAGTTCCACCTGCCCAATACTATCATTCCATGCTAAAATGAGCATTATGGTAAAGCCCGCACGATTGTTCGACTGCATTGCCTATCAACTCGAAAAATTTCCGAAACAAGATATGTTTGCTGCCAAGGAAAATGGTAGCTGGCGAAAATACAGTACACAGGAAGTATCGGATTCGGTGGATAAACTGGCGGCGGGTCTGGCGTTAACCGGTATTTCCGGAAATGATATGACCACCGAAGGCCGCGATAAAATCGCGATCATTTCCAATAACCGACCGGAATGGCTGATTGCCGATATGGCCGTGCAAAAATGCGGCGCCGTGCTGGTGCCTATTTATCCCACCACCAACAACAGCGAGATCGAATTCATTTTCAACGACGCAAAAGTAAAAGCGGTTTTTGTTAGCAGCGCCGACCTGCTGGAAAAGATCCTCGTCATTCAGCCGACTGTGCCCACGCTGAAAAATATTTTCTGCTTCGATCATATTTCCGGCGCGCAGCACTGGTCGGCCATAGCGGGCACCGCTACCGTCACGGACATCCATGCCATGAATGCCGGGAGCGCCCACATTCAACCGGGTCATCTCGCAACGATTATTTATACATCTGGCACCACCGGCACACCAAAAGGCGTGATGCTCAGCCACAACAATATCCTGAGCAATGTGATGCTGGGCAAACAGAGTTTCCCCTTCGACGATCAGCCGGATTTCAAAACGCTCAGTTTTCTTCCGCTCAATCATATTTTTGAGAAGACCTGCAGTTATATTTATATGTTCAGCGCCAACAGCATCTATTATGCAGAAAGCCTGGAAACCATCGGTGCCAACCTCAAGGAAGTGCAGCCGGATATGTTTACCACCGTTCCGCGTTTGCTGGAGAAAGTGTACGAACGCATTATGGCCACTGGTTCTGCACTCACGGGTATCAAAAGACAATTATTTTTCTGGGCCGTCGACCTTGGCAAACGCTACGACAACAATAAAAACCTTGGCCCTGTATACAACCTGCAGCTCGCCATTGCCAATAAACTTGTATTCAGCAAATGGCGGCAGGCGCTGGGCAATAATATCAAGTACATCATCACCGGTGGCGCGGCCTGCCAGGAAAGACTGCTGCGCATTTTCAATGCCGCCAAAATTCCTTTGTACGAAGGTTACGGTCCAACGGAAAACTCGCCGGTGATTTGCGTGAACCGGCGCGGTAAGGGATTATCTAAACTCACTACCGTCGGTCCGCCGATCGACGGGGTCGAAGTAAAACTGGAAGCCGATGGCGAGATCTGCGTCAAGGGGCCTTCGGTGATGATGGGTTATTACAACCGTCCCGATCTGACGGCTGAAACCATCATCGACGGCTGGCTGCACACCGGAGATATCGGCGTGTTCGAAGATGGAAAATTCCTTCGGATCACCGACCGGAAAAAAGAATTGTTTAAAACCAGCGGCGGGAAATATGTGGCGCCTGCGGCGATCGAAAACAAGATGAAGGAATCCCGTTTCATCGAACAGTTTATGGTGATCGGTGCGGAGCAAAAATTTGTGGGCGCCCTGGTCGTGCCCTCCTTTGTCAATCTGCGCGAATGGTGCGCCGCCAACGATGTTCCGTCCCTCACCAACGAAGCGCTGGTTCATCATCCCGCCGTACTGAAATTCTACCGCGAGATCCTGGATCATTATAATCTTCAGTTCAACCATGTTGAGCAGGTAAAGAAATTCGAATTGCTTCCGCATGAATGGAGCATTGAGGGCGGCGAACTGACCCCGAAAATGAGTATCCGGCGGAAAGTGATCATGGAAAAATATCATTCTTCGGTCGACCGGATCTATAACTAATCAGGCATGAATGCAGAAAATCAACGGCTCCGGGATCCCCAGTGGAAAAAATGGGGGCCTTACCTGAGTGAGCGTCAATGGGCCACGGTAAGAGAGGATTACGGAGCCGACGGCGAACCCTGGGAATTCAGTACGCACGATATGGCGCGCAGCAAGGCATGGCGCTGGGGCGAGGATGGATTGGCAGGTTTCAGTGAAGACACGCTGCACCTTTGCCTCTCCCTTGGACTTTGGAATACCCAGGATGCGATATTGAAGGAAAGGCTTTTCGGACTAGGTGGTCATGAAGGCAATCATGGAGAGGACGTAAAGGAATTGTATTATTACCTGGATGGCACACCTACCCATTCCTACATGAAGATGCTGTATAAATATCCGCAGCAGGCTTTCCCCTACGAATGGCTTCTGGAAGAAAATAAAAGGCGGACCCGCAATGATCCGGAATTTGAATTGCTCGATACCGGTATATTTTCTGAAAATAAATATTTCGATGTCTTCATCGAATATGCGAAAGCGGATATCGATGACCTGCTGATCCGTATTACGGTGTACAACCGGCACAGCGAGCCGGCACCACTGCATATACTGCCAACGATCTGGTTCCGCAATAACTGGGCATGGGGTTATAGCAACGACCATCCGCAACTCAGCGCCGGCAGCGATCATCATATCGAAGCCACCCATCCTACCCTGGGCAGCTACTACTTGTATGGCGATGCCTGCAGTGAATTGCTTTTTTGCAACAATGAAACCAATACGGAAAAATTGTACGGTGTTCCCGGCAGCCGCCAGTTTTATAAAGATGGCATCCATGAATACATCGTCCATAAATCTCCGGCCGTCAACCCTGCACAGATCGGCACCAAGGCGGCGTTCCATTTCCAGTCGCAGGTAGCACCTGACCAACCCCTCGTGCTGAAACTGCGGCTGTCGAACAAAACCCTGTCCAAACCACTGCTTCACTTTGATACTGTTTTTGAAGACCGTATCCGCGAAGCCGATGAATTTTATAACGAGCTTCATGAAAATGTACCCTCGGTTGAACAGCAGGCGGTTTCACGCCAGGCTTTTGCCGGCATGCTGTGGAGTAAGCAGTATTACTATTACAATGTGCAGAAATGGCTGACCGGCGACCCCGCAGGCCCGGTGCCGCCTTCGTCAAGACTGATGGGCCGCAATCACCAGTGGCGCCACCTGAATAACAACGATATCATTTCCATGCCCGACACCTGGGAATATCCCTGGTTCGCCGCCTGGGACCTGGCTTTTCACTGCGTGTGTTTTGCCGAAATCGACACGCGGTTCGCAAAAAATCAGTTGCTCCTGCTCACCCATGAGTGGTATATGCATCCCAATGGCCAATTGCCCGCCTACGAATGGTCTTTTTCTGATGTGAACCCGCCCGTGCATGCCTGGGCCGTATGGAGAGTGTATGAAGCGGATCAGAAGAAAAACAATGGGGTAGGCGACAGCAATTTTCTCGAAACGGTTTTTCACCGGCTCATGATGAACTTCACCTGGTGGGTGAACCGGAAAGATGACGAGGGTAATAATATTTTTGAAGGAGGTTTCCTCGGGATGGATAATATCGGCGCGTTTGACCGCAACAGCAAACTGCCGGATGGAGCGCAACTGGAACAATCCGATGGCACGAGCTGGATGGCGGTATACTCCCTGAATATGTTGCGCATCGCCCTGGAACTGTCCAAGACGAATCCTGTTTTTCAGGATATGGCGACCAAATTTTTTGAGCATTTCCTGTACATCGCCAATTCCATGTTCAACATGGGTGAAAATAATTCCGGCCTCTGGGACGAAGACGACCAGTTTTATTATGATGTGCTGAAATTCCGTGACGGGCACCGGGTGAAGATAAAGATCAGGTCCATGGTGGGTATCATACCGCTGTTCGCCATCGAGATCCTGGACGATGAGATTTTGACCGCACACCAGGAATTCGGCGAACGGCTTTCCTGGTTCCTGAAAAACAGACCGGAAATGGCCAGCCTTGTTTCGCGCTGGGGTGAAAAAGGCAAGGACCAGCAGCATCTGCTTTCGCTGCTCCGTGGTCACCGGATGAAAAAGATCCTGTACCGCATGCTCGATGAATCCGAATTTCTGAGTGACTACGGGATCCGGTCGATGTCGAAGGATCACGAAGCGAATCCATTTCATATGGAGATTCAGCAAACGGTGCTGGAAGTAAAGTATACACCGGGCGAATCGGACATTCCTTTGTTTGGCGGAAATTCAAACTGGCGGGGACCCATCTGGATGCCGGTAAATTACCTCATCATCGAATCGCTCCGGCGTTTTCATCATTACTATGGCGACGATTTTAAAGTGGAATATCCCACGCTCAGCGGGAATTACTATTCCCTGCTCGACATTGCTGGCAGTTTATCCGACCGGCTGGTGAGCATTTTCACCCGGAATAAAGCCGGGAACCGCCCGATGTTTGGCGGGAATGAGACCCTCCAAAAGGATCCGGCCTTTGCAGATCATTTGCTGTTCAATGAATATTTTCACGGGGATACCGGCGCGGGATTGGGCGCCTCGCACCAGACCGGCTGGACGGCGCTGGTGGCCAAATTGATCCTGTCCCGGTAGAATCCATCCGCTGCCGGCATTTACACTATCTTTGCCGCCCGAATTTCATCCAGTGGAAAAAAGCAATTTTGTAGATCAGATCAGGGTTTTTTGCCGGAGCGGCCATGGCGGCGCCGGTATCAAACACTTTATGCGCACCAAATACAATGCGCTGGCCGGTCCCGACGGGGGCAATGGCGGCCGCGGGGCGCATATCATCCTGCGGGGCAATAAAAACACCTGGACCCTGCTTCACCTGCGCTATTACAAGTTCGTGCATGCTGAAGACGGTGAAGCCGGCAGTGGCAACAATAGTTCCGGCCGCACCGGTAAGGATGTATATATCGACGTCCCCCTGGGCACGATCGCCCGGGACGAAGAATCCGGTCTTAAAGAAGTTGAAATCCTGGAAGACGGCCAGGAAGTCGTTTGGCTGAAAGGCGGCCGCGGTGGCCTGGGCAATGGCGAATTTGCCACCCCTACCAACCAGGCGCCCGAACATTCCCAACCCGGCGAACCCGGTGTGGAAGGCTGGAAAGTGCTGGAACTAAAAGTGCTGGCGGATGTAGGCCTCGTCGGATTTCCGAATGCGGGCAAGTCGACGCTGCTGTCGGTGATGACTGCGGCCAAACCTAAGATTGCCGATTATGCCTTTACGACCCTCGTGCCCCAGCTGGGAATGGTCGAATACCGCGACGGCAAGAGCTTCTGCATTGCCGATCTGCCCGGCATCATTGAGGGGGCGGCGGAAGGCAAGGGCCTCGGGCACCGTTTTCTCCGGCATATCGAAAGAAATGTGGCCCTGTTATTCCTGATCCCGGCCGACAGTCCCGACCACAAAAAAGAATTTGACATACTGGTTCATGAGCTGGAGCAGTTCAACCCCGACCTGCTGCACAAACAGTTTATCATCGCCATCAGCAAAAGCGATCTGCTCGACGACGAACTGGTGGAAGCGATTGGAAAAGAGTTACCGGCAGGCATTCCCCATATATTTATTTCGGCAGTGACACAGAAAGGCATTTTGAAACTCAAAGACCTCTTATGGTCGGTGATGAATGAGGAGAGCAGGGGATTTCACTTACCTTCATGACAGTCAATCACCATGAATAGTTCCCGGAGAAACCGACTCCTTCTGGCCATCGGCCTGCTGCCGCTTCATTGCTTTGCCCAGACTTTTCTTTTCCAGGCAGATTCCATCCGTCAGGAACGTGGGATACCGGGCATCGCCTATGCCGTTTTTACCGATGACAGTGTGCTCGATGAAGGCGTGGTCGGGTATCGGAAATTCAAATCAAAAGACAACCTCCGCATAGACGACCGTTTCAATATCGGTACCAACGCCACGGCATTCACCTGTTTTATTGCGGCAAGGCTGGTGGACCACGGCAAGATCAGCCTGGATACCAAACTCCTGGATCTGTACCCGGAATTCAAAAAAAAGGCGCTGCCTGTATACCAGAACATCACCCTCGGAGAGCTCCTGACCAGCCGTACGCGCCTGCCATTGCTCGCGGACCGCGATGCCTGGTCGCGGATTCCCGACGGACCCGGAACCATCATAGCGCGGAGAAAAGCTTTCACCGGATTCATCCTCCAGCGCCGGCCGAATATGGAAAATTTTCTCACGGGAAAGATCTCGTTCTCCTTTGCAGGATATGTGGTGGCCGCCTCGATGATGGAAAAGGTAACCGGCAAGTCATGGGAGGAACTCGTGACAGAATTCGTTAAAAAACCGCTCCAGATTCAGATCGGTTATGCGTGGCCAAACCAGACAGATCCGGATGGCAATGCAGGTCACTGGACACAGGGAAGTTACTTTCATGCGGAAGAACCCGATACCTGGCTGCGGCTGAATCCGCTGCTGTACCCCGCACAAAATATCAATATCAGTCTGCCGGATTATGTCAGGTACATGCAGGAAAATCTGAAAGGACTCAAAGGCTCCAGCGCACTGCTGTCGCCCGTCACCTATGATTCATTGTTTTTTGGACAGCTCGACTATGCCATGGGCTGGAACAACGGCAGCATGGACAATATGTCCTATGCATTTCACGAAGGCATCTCGCTGCTGTTCGACTGCCGTGTATCGCTGATCAAGGAAAAAAACCTCGCGGTGATCGTACTCTGCAATGATGGCGACCGCGATGGCCGCGGTGGCGTGCTCAATTTATCCCGCATGCTGGAGACGTACTATTCTGCCACCAGATAATATCACCTATTGCTGTTGCTGTTGTTGCTGCTGGATGATTTCCATATTCCGGCGGTATGAATTGTAGTCGCCCTTTTGGCGGATCGGTTCCTTATTCAGCACGGCGCCGGGAATATCGATCATACGCCCGTCTTCATATCCCACGGAAACGCCTACTTCCAGCGTATTGTCGGATACGCCGCGATAAGTGCCCTTCACCGGAGAGCAGTCGGTAAAATTCCGTCCTACCGCGAGCCTCACATGGAGTTCGTTGGCGATCACGTTGTTGGTGGGATCGAAGCCCAGCCATCCATAAGAAGGAATACAGGCTTCCACCCAGGCATGCGTTGCGCCTTCCCCGCGCATCCCGTTTTTGTTGGGACAGATATATCCGCTTACATAGCGGGCAGGAATACCCGACATGCGCATCAGCACCAGCAGGATGTGTGCGAAATCCTGACACACGCCGGCCTTGAGTTTCCAGGTTTCGTCCACCGTGGTTTCGACGGTGGTCACGCCTTTGATATAAGAGAAATTATTGAATACATATTCCGACAGGCTCTTTGACAACTGGAGCGGGGTGTGTTCGGAGCTTTTCTGAAGTTCCAGCTGGTGCATGAGATCCGGCAGGGCCTCAAAATGTTCCCGGTAAATGAAATCGATATAGGGCACCTGGTTTTTCAGCAGCGACAATTCGTGCCATTGGGCCTCGAGGGAGAGCGTGTCTTCCGGCAACGCTTTCGGGTAGGTGATCACTTCCACTTTTGAATCGATCCGGAGTTCCTTGTGTGCATCGGCGCGCATGAAGGAGCCGACTTCATTTCCATAATAATCCTTGTAGATATTCACCTCGGGATCGCCGGTGATCTGGATATCCTGCGTAAGTACATCCTGGTAGCTGTCTTTGATGGGAAACAGGATGATCTGGTTGGCACTGTCACGAATGGCCGTATCGTAGGTGTACTTCGTAACATGATGGATCTTGAAACGGGGCATGGACGTAAGTGTTTTTATCGGTTAAGTATAGGCGAAATAATATTGATTGAGGGCATTGGCCACTCCGTAAATCTCTTCTTTTACTCCATACAGATAGGGATGTAGCCCTTCCTGCAGGATGGTTTCCACCGTGGAATACTGGACCTTGCTTTTGATCTTGCCGATCATAAAGTCGATATTCCGGAAGCCTTCGTTATTGTCCTTCTGCAGGCGCCGGAAATACCGTTGCAGCTGATGGATCGAATACATCACCGACCGCGGAAAATCGACGCTGAGCACAATCTGCTCCACCACATTCCGGGCTTCAAATCCACCGCGGTATTTCTTCAGGTACACTTCATAGCCGGCAATGGACAGGAGCAGATATTTCCAGTACGTAGTGTCCGTATCCGTGAAATCGTAATTGACATCGCTGAACTTTATATCCAGGATGTCTGCAGACTGCACCGCACGTTCCAGGAAACGGCCGATATTCATGAAAGAATAGCCGTCTCCCCGCGACATCGTCACGTCGTTGGTGCCGTAATACAGCATGCCTTTCTGGATCAGTTTGTCAAGCACGGTGACCGGATCCTCGCGTTCGAGTTCAAGGATCAGATTCTCGTCACGCACCGCATGATAATAATCGTTGAGACACTGCCAGAGTTCTTTGGTGATGTGATCCTGCACGCCGCGGGCGCTTTCGCGGGCCTGCGTAACGATATTGACGACAGAATTCGGATTTTCTTTATCGGTGACCATGAACTGCAATACCTGGCGCGAATGATCCGCAATTAGTGAGCCTTCTTCTTCATCCAGGTAAGTAAAAATCCGCAGTACCGGTTTCCAGGAAAATTCGTACTGGTCGTCCTGCGAAGAAGCATAGTTGATCTTCAGCATGCGCAGAATGCCATCCGTCCTTTCCATATATCGGCTAATCCAGTACAGACTATTGGCCACCCTGCTCAGCATGCTTCAAAAAATATTTATGATGTATGTTTATTATCCAGCCAGTACCCAGGTATCCTTGCTGCCGCCGCCCTGCGATGAATTGACCACCATGGATCCTTCCCGCAAGGCAACCCGCGTGAGACCGCCGGGCACAATTTCAATACCACCGGGTCCGCACAACGCATATGGCCTGAGATCGATCCGCCGCGGCTGCATTTTTCCATTCAGGTAGCAGGGGGACGAGGACAGACTGATGATCGGCTGGGCTATATATTGCCGGGGATCCCGCAGGATCTCCACCTTATACTTTTCTATTTCCTC
>CAZZYD010000009.1:0-18073 GCA_964658175.1 uncultured Puia sp.
TCAGGTTAAGCACATCAAAAAAATCCTGTTCGATCGGCAGATCCGGCGTGGCTTCCATCTGTGGAGTGCCGAGAAAGGCCGCTGCCACCATCACGATCCGCTTCTGGATGGGCAGGCTCAACCGAGCAACTTCAACTGTCTTTGATGGATTGCCCTGATCGTCATTGATGATCTTGTCCTTGCGACACTTCGTATCGTTCACATCGTGGAACTTGATCTGGTAATGCTTGTAGGTGTCGAACAAATCTTTCAGAGAGCAGTATGTGTCGAATACGCTGATGGCTTTTTTGTAATCGCCCATGGCCATCAGTTCTTCCAATTGTTGTAAAGTCATGATTTGTAGTTTTTTACCTTAGATATCCGATTTGATTGCGAAAATTGCTTGGCTTTCTGATTTTACCGTAGAACCATGTTATCACATACATCCAACCGTCGAGTAAATGATCCCATCCCGGTTCCGGCTCGTTGGTGAAATTCTCATTCTTGTCCTTGGCATATACCCGGTTATGTATTTCATCCCAGAGGTCAACGCTTTCTTCCACAGCATAAAGGTTCAACGAGTCCATCAGTGAGATGCCGAAGTCAAGCGAATCTTTGCCTTTTGCTGCTCCCTCGATGAAGAACCCGCGGCCCAACCTGGGATAGGCGATATAATCTTCCGGTGATAGTTCTTTCTGAGTATACCCAATTTTCAGTTTGTCGATCGCTGTTTTGTCCGCGTTGTCGGCAATGATCTTGTCAGCCGGCCCAAGGTTCAATTGGTGGTACAGCTTGGCTATTTCCAGCGTGTTCATGGGCAGGTAATTGATTTGCCGGCAATAGCAGTTATTTCCGTCGATCTTCACCCCTACCAATCCCGCTGGCGCTGCGGTACCGAAATCCTGCCCGTAGTATTCCTTGAACGGCAGCTTCATGTAATCGTCCAGCTTGATCGGTTTTACCTTTTTGTGCACCTGTCCTTTCCGGCCGGAGCTGGCCAGGCCGAGGATCTGGGTGCGATAATAATGTGGATTGTACATGTGGCTGGATGGATCGCCGTAGGAATTGTATCGGTCCCGTACATGTGTTGGCAGAAATGGATTATCGTTGAACCCTGTCTGGATGCAAACGAAACCCGGGAGTTTTTTCGGTTCAAGTTTCCAGTATCCATCTTCAACAACCACCAGGTTAAAGTACCTGCGCACGATCCAGTGGTTTATGTCTGGCGTGTTCAAAATGATGATTATCACCGATCCTTCTTTCCGGATGGAATCGGAAAAGGTGTTGAATTTGTCCACTTCACGGATATCTTCGGCTTCCTCAATGACTGCAAAATCAATGTCGGAAATAGATTTCAGGTTTGCCGTTTTGGACAAATCGGACGCCCTGAAACCTTTGGAAAACACGACCATGGAATTGGTTTGCTTATCCTTCAGCCCTGAATCCAGGCGCTCGAACATTGTTCCAAGCATTCCATTGGCGTTAGCCGTATCAAATCGCAATAGTATTTCGTTCAAAATAGATTCCCGCACCAGCGACTTCTCATCGCGCAGGACAACGCAGCGCTTTTTTTTGATCGTAGACTGAACGGCCACGAATTTGCTGATCTCGTATGTCTTGGCTCCGCCTCGGCCACCAATCAGTATCACCGTATTGGTTCCAGGCGGTAAATGGTAAAGAATCTGGAAAGGCGGTAAAGACTTGACCTTGATTTTTGGGACAGCTGATATGGTCGGCGCATCCATCATTATTCAAACGAGATTGGAATCTCGGACAGATTGATATTGCCGATCACCTCGCGCTTTTCTGCAAGGCCCAACTCTCGGCCGATAATGCTGGCGTTTAAAAGGTCTGCAGCGGCTCCTTGGAACTTCTGATTATAGATAATGGAATGTATTTTATCTAGGATTGTATTAAAATCTTTGTCATCCGGCGGCAACTGAGCTTTGAAGTTCCTGAACCACTGCTCGTTTGCACCTAGATAAAGGCATAAACCCGATACTGTCATAGCCCTCATTTTGGGTATTTCTTGGACCTTGATTTCGCCCAGGTATTGAAAGCCTTTGGATTCGTACAGCGGGTTTTCGTCACACCATTCAAAGTATTCGCAGGCTGCTTCCCACAATAATTCGGGTGTGGCAAATAGCTTGTCGCGGCCATGTTTTGAACGCAGTTCCCAGAATCGATTTCCTTTTGGTGCAGCCAATGTGAATAATTTTGAGGTGGTTGAAATTACTAATTTTCTTGGGATTTTATTTCCAGCTTCTGCTTCAGCAGTTTGTCAATACTGATTTTGAACATCTTGGAAATGGAGATAAGGGCTTCGTAGGTTGCCCGGCTTCGCCCTTCTTCCCAAGCCTGGTACAGATTTCTTTTCAGGCCCAGATTGTCGGCCATTTGTTGCTGGGTGTACCTGTGGTGGATGCGCAGCTGGCGGATGTTCACGTAGAATGGAGTGGCCTTACGTTTTTCGATCCGGGCCAGATATCGATCGTGCGTGTAGGCGTTCGATTTTATTTTTTCGGCAACTTCCATTTAACTGAGTGTTGCCGTAAAAGTATTTGGTTAGGAGATTTTACCAATGAAATTGGCAAAAGTAATTAAAATCATTTTACGCCGGAAGTAATGCTGGCAGGTTAATCAGCTCTTCGACCGATGAGATATTGTAAAGATTCGCCAGCCTTTTGAGATCGATGATTGTAGGCATTGCCTTGGCATCTTACCAGGCTCTGTATGCGGCTGCATTCTTTCGGATCTTCTGTGCTACTTGATGACATTGCATGCTGTGCTCGTGCCTGAAATGGATCAGCCGCTTGGCGATTGCTTTGGTGAGCGCTTTCCGTTCTTCGTTTATCATAAAATTGATTTTTGATGGTTATTCTGATACTAACTATTTTAGCACGATGGATTTGAAGCGGATTGTTCGGCCGGATGAATTCCGTTATTGTGTTTTCTGCCGGAATGCTTGGCATTCTGGATCTATCTGGCCGAATCCGGATTGCAAAGGGATACAGGGATTGCCAACGGATTTTTTGGTTTTCCCGGATGACGGTGGCATCACCTGGCGCCTGTTCTGGTCGCACGGAACCTGGTCCGGATACATCGACCGGGAGATGACTGAGGTACTTAGCGAGTTTTTGATCATGTGGTATGGTTAAGGCCATTTCGCATTTCCAAAATTTCGATGATTGGATTTTTCGGCGTATAGGATGTTACTGGTACTAGTTCGATTTCGTCAGGAAAGTCAGCTTTGATTTCTGATAAGCGACTTTTCCAGTTGCTGGGATTTATGCCAGAGAGATCAATAGTTTTGAGGAAAGGATGCTGCTCTACTACTGGCGCCTGGCACTCTTTGCCTGCCCTTGGTATCTGGTGGGTGTAAATATTTTCGCCAGTCAAGAAGTTAAGGCATTTGTATACCTCGCCGATATCACAAAGCAGAATTCCAAAGACGGAGGAAAGAACTACTTCAAGTTTAAATGTCTTTTTCATTGAATCAGTTTATACTGGTTTGCAAGTTTGATGAGCGAATCTGCCTGATGGATTTGTTTTAATTGTTCAGACTCGGCGCTATCCCTGCGCGCCTTACCACGCTGGATGCCGGCCAGAATCTGTTTCGCTGTATTCAGCGTCGATACTGGATAAGGCGAAGAGGCCATTATTGTGTCGTTATTGTTCATGGAGTTTTCCTGGTCTGTAAACTCATAACCAGTTCCTATTCTGTAAACCGGATGTGCAAACCGGCCGGCTCCATCGCTGACGACATACTGCTCGAGGCCGTTGACATAAATGTGCAGCGCCTTTTTAGGCCGCTCCGGGTCAGAGTTGGCGGGCTCGGAATGGCAGCTCGCTGCAGCTATGATTAACAAAGGAAATAGCTTTTTCATTATCTGTGATTAAATCGTTTGATGTCAATGGTATCGCCGTTGATCACGACTGAATCTTTCAGCCGCTTCTGCATATCCCAGCTGCCTTGCGATATATATCCGAAGGGCCGGGTCATATAGATATGCAGTTCGCTGTCCAGGCGGATTCTACTGAAGTGATTGGCGAGTTTCTTATCGTTTTCTATGGCTAACTATTTCTTTAAATCGTCTCGGTACGGAATTGGGAAGCCGTTTTCTGGATCAGCTTTATAAATCTCAAGCAACGATTCGATCACTATTGGTACGTTTCCATATCGCCGATTATTCCATAGCACCCTTTCGTCTACTCTGTATAGCGCGCAATATTGCTGATGATCAAGCCAAATTGCAAAGTCCATGGCAAATCGATCTCGTTGTTTTCCTGTGAAAAGTTCTTCGCCAGCGATACGCGATCCAATTCTTTCGAGCGCAGCAGCGATTTGCTGGCTCTGTTTAGTGAAAATCTTATCCTGCTCTTTCATTTTCATATCGATCAAAATCAAGTCGCCATCAATTATTCGCTGCTCCTTTTTAGCATTTACAATGTCCTTGCTGGTGATCCAGTATACAATTTGATACCAGATTTTTTTAAGTTTTTTCATTGAATGGGTTTAAAATTGAACGGATGAATTGAATTGTTACCCTGGGGCAGCAGGCTGTTTATCTGGTAGGTGCCCCCGGGCGCCACGTACCTACCGGGATACACTCCATACATGGAATACAGGCTGTTTCCGATCCAATGATCCGGCGGATAGTCGCTGCGCATGGTAATATCAGGGTTTCCGTTTACCAGGGTCACGTCGGTTTGTGTGACCGTCGCCGGCGCTGACATGGTAATGGTTTTGGCTGTCGGGTCGCAGGCGACGACATAGCTTCCTTTCGGTAATAGCGACGTTGTAAGCCGCGATCCCGGCGCAATGGATGCCCGGATGCTGTTCATCTGTACGCCGGTCATCACTGGGCTGCCGGCGGTTGTGTTGAAAACAAATCCATCTTGGGAATTGTAGACAAAATCGACGTACAGGTTGTAGGTTCCGGACGTGACATTGAGTCCGACCTGGTCCAGAAAAACCGTGTCGCCCGCAATCCGGGTTACTCGTCCGATTTGGGCTGTTGGAGCGCTGTTGAGGTTAAGATCATAATACTGAGAGATGTCGCCAGAAACCAAATAGTCTCCCGGTTTGACAAATGGCGTTGAGGCGATAAAATATGCAGTCCATAAAGTGCGGTCAACCCTAACAGCAAAAGCACCAATACTTTGAATATCCTCATAATCTTGATTTTGTTGAATGTCATAAGAAATGCCGACTGTCTTGTATTTATATCGGCTGGTATGGTATAGCGGATCGCTTCCGTTGAAGTAGAAGTAAGGCATGGGAATGCCAACATCCCGTCCGATCACCCCGCCATACGTCCCGTAGGGGCTGTACAAATTAACGTTGGAGAATGATGGTTGCGGATGAGCTGAAAGATCAATTCCCTGAATGCTGTATATGATCGGCGCCGTGCTGAGCGTCATATCTCTGAAAGTGACCGACGCGTTGTTGAACAGCATGCGCTGGGTCGGATCGCCGTTGTAGTACCTCAGAGAGCCGCCGTAAAATGTGGCAGGTCCACCAGCAAACAGATAATCGGCCGCAGGCATGCCAGCACCATTCAGGAAATCAACCTGGAAGTTGATGAAGTTCGCCCCGGCGCTGCCCTGCACTGTGCCGATCCGGAAAAGGCTTTCGCTGTAAATGTCCTTGGCGGAAAGTGGGAAACGATCGGTGATGACATTGAACAGTTGGTTTACCGATCCGGCCACGTTCAGGCCCTCGATCATCACAGATCCGCCTCCTGTGCCCACTCCGTACCGCCGACCGTCGAGGATCGTGTGGCATGGACCCCATACTTTCAGCCGGTCGATGTGAATTTCTTTGGACTGATCCTGGCCGATCGCGATAGCAGTTCTGACCATTTCGATATCGTCGTCGATGAAATTGATCATCTCATCGTTGGCCAGCTGAGGGTTGGGTGTCAGGCAGGCACCGACCATGAAGTATTTTATCGCGCATTGCTTGATTTCGACGCCGCTGGTACCACCCTGGCCAGCGAACGGCACGTAGAATCGCCGCAGGCTGTCATAGCCATCCGATTTGGGAATCGTGGCTGAATCACAGAAAGGATCGATTACGATGCCCGCATAGGGCGCAAAACGTTTGTCAATGACGCTTCCGTCTGCCCAGTCGGCATATTTGTACGTGCCGATATTGTATTGGGTGATTTTGTCAGGGAATTTATAAACGCCCTGAAGGGACAGATTCTCTATCGTGATCCCGCGACCAATCTGCACGCCGATGGCG
This sequence comes from uncultured Puia sp., assembly GCA_964658175.1. Lineage (GTDB taxonomy): Bacteria > Bacteroidota > Bacteroidia > Chitinophagales > Chitinophagaceae > Puia. The sequence continues at coordinate 6,230 of CAZZYD010000009.1, forward strand.
AAGCCCTGGTTTCCGGTGTAGAAGATCTGGCTCAAATATTCATCTGAAGCAGATTTCGCAGGATGCTCGCCGATCAGCTTGATGGTAAAAAACTGCCAACGCCCGTTTACCACGTTCTGCAGGATGATCGGATGGGTGATTTTGTAGTGTCCAACCGGAAAGAAAACATCTTTGTGGTTTTTGATCCCGTAATCACAGGCGGCCTGAATGGGCGGATAGTCGTCGTGTAGATAATCCCCGGTTGCACCGAAGATCTTTACGCTTACCGGCCCAATCGCATCCCCCTGAGCAGTAATGGCCGGTATCGTCGTTGGGGCAACCGACCGCAAAGATGGTCTGATGATCGTGGAAATGTTCGGCCTTTGCTGGGCAAAAGCTGCAAGCGGAAAAAGGATTATTATTGATAGTTTTTTCATTTGCTTAATATATTTTTTATTTCCTTTTTTATATCCGGGAACTCGTTCATTCTCAATTCCATTACTTTTAGACAATGGATCACGCTTGAATGATCTTCATACTCCACTATCGCAGCGATTTCTACCAGCTGCAAATCTGTTTTCTTTCTGATAAGATAACACAAGGCCTGCCTGGCGACGGCGATCTTATAAGTCCGATTTTTCTCTCTGATTTTATCAAAAGTCACTCCGAACTTGTCAACAACTGCATCGATTATTTCGCTCACAGTTTGTGCCTGTAATACAGGTTGAGGAAAATTGTATTTCATATTTGCTCATTTATTAAATCGAAAAGTGTGGGAATATTAACTTTATTCTCTGCAGATTTGCAATAGGCAGCACCGTCCAGAAAATAGGAACTACTCAATTCAAACCCGATCCCGTATCTATCCTTCAATACTGCACGGTATGGCACGGTCATCAGGCCGCCGAACGGATCCAGCACTTTATCTCCCGGATTACTCATCTGCTCAATGACCCGATCGGCGATGTCAAATTGCATGGGGCACAGGTGCATTTCTTTTCCGTGACTCCACTGGCTTCCGTTAAGGGTCAGCATTCGGGTAATATCGGTCCACACATCATCGCTCCAGCTCTGTGGTTGCAGTAACATAAAATCGGACGGTAATTTTCCGGACAGGTCCAAAGATTCACCGATCTTGACGTGCTGTTCAAAATTGTAAATAGTGTTTAAGCTGTCATCCCGGAACATGCGGAAAATGCTTTTATGCTCGAGCCCTTTCAGATCTTCCGGCTGAAGTGGGCGATTTCCATTACTTCTGGTGAATCCGTGCGCATCAACTTGCCACCTGGACCTTGTGTATTTACTTTTTGATTTTACCACAGGAACATCCGCATATGCGTTTGCCGTTTCGGATGGCGGCTTTCTGAACAGCAGGAGATATTCCGGCATGCCGACTCCCATCTTCGATCCGTCCTTGCATTGTTCCGTCCATCCCAGACGGTATGTCTGATTGTTTTCCCGGACCACATCCGTCACGATGGTTTTCATGCCGAGGTAGCCGAAACCATGTTTTATATAATGAGCAATGCAATACAGGTGGAAAGGATACACCGTCTGGAAGCCCAGCCCATTGAGGCCGCCTGGAACTATTCGATCTTTTACGTGGATGGCTGCTATGCGCCCGGGCATTAGCGCTTTCAGCAAATTCGGCGTGAGGTAATCCATCTGGCCGAAAAACTCAACGTTACTTTCTGAGTGGCCGAAATCCGCATAGTTCGGGGAATATTCATACTGAGTACTGAAAGGAATGGAGGTCAAGATCAGCCCGATGGAATTCTGTTCAAGTTTGGCACTTTCCAGCACCGCATCATTATTCACCAGCTTAAATTTTTCGCCGGTAACTTCTACCCGTTCAACGCCCATTCCCCTGGTGAGATGCTGAGCCATGGCCGCATGGTTTAGCCCGTAGTGCTTGATAATATCTGTCATTTTCGTAACCATTAAATTGTGTTGTGACCATTTCCGCTCGAGTTGCTTTCTGATATCGCGCTCGGCTTCTGTGTATATCAGATCCACGCGGACGCGGTTTGCCTGCATGAAGCGCAAGAGCCTGTGTATACTTTGAATAAAATCATTGAATTTGAAACCGATGCCGAGGTATATTGCCCAAGAGCAGTGTCGCTGAAAGTTGCAGCCGCTGCCGGCTATGACAGGCTTCGCTGCCAATTCTTGGAACTTGCCATCGGAGAAGTCGATGACGGCCTGCTCACGCTCTTCAAGATCTTGTGAGCCGTAGAGGCTGATCACACCGGGGATTGCTTGCTCAATGGCAGTGCGTTCATGCTCGAGATCGTGCCACAGGATCCGATGGGCCGAAGGATCTTCTTCGCGCAGTTCCATCATTTTTGCAATTCGTGGTACCAGAGATTCTCTTTTCTCTCGAGCTGAGTCTTGTACGCCAATCGCAACATTTTTAAACATGCGCATTTGTCCGGACTTTTCAGGTATTGCACTCGAATGGTCAGATGCTAATTCATGCCAACGGATATCCATCGGTGGCATATCGTATCCCTGATCATCTGAAGCGTTGCCGGTGATATCAGACGGCTTCGTGACAAATAATGCCCAGGAAGCAACCCAGAGCCAAAACTCTTCCTCCTTATGCTTATGGAGTGTGAGCTGATCAGCCTTCGTGGAATCGCGTTTGAAGAACCGGGTCTTTGCCTGAGAGACATCCATCACACCGAGAAAATCAGCGTAAGCCAAAAGTTCGATATAGTTATTCGGCGAAGGGGTTGCGGTGGCCACAAACCGGTAAGGAACGCACTCTGTGCCGCGACGGTTACCGAGCGGACCCGCGTCACCGGTAAACAGTCGCATAAATTCTCGGAATGTTTTCGACCCACCGAAACCGCGGAGTACCGAGGCTTCATCCAGGGATGCAACATTGAAAAGACGCGGATCCATTTTTCCGTCGCGGATTGTTTCGTAATTCGTCAGATATATCCCGGTATCGCCGCATTCCTCAATCCTGCGGACAAACTTTGGTGCAACTGGCCAATGTAAAAGGTTCACAGCGTCCCTGGTAAATTCCTGACGCACTCCAAGTGGGCAAATGATCAACCCGCGGCCTCCGGTTTTGAGCAGGATACATCGCACAGCCTCCAGCTGCGTAACGGTCTTGTGCAATCCAAAAGATGCGAAGCATGCCCGGCGCCCTCCATTCACCAGCCATTTTACCATCAGCTTATTATGTGGTTTTAAAACCGGATTTATAAGAGATATATCCAAGTCGAAACCACTTGACTGCGCCAGTCGAACCTTGTTTTTTAAAAATGACTCGTATTCCATCATTTCACATCTTTTAATGCCTCTAGAAATCTGATAGCAGTTGCAGCCGTATGAATAGCTTCTTTCCGCATTTCCTCTTTCCACTCCGCTTTTTGTTCAGGGGTTGGCGATTCATATTTGTGATTCAGCGCTGCCCGGATGAGCTCCCCAGCCTCCTCACCCACTACCGCTGCCCTGGCTACGATGTGATCAGGCCAAGACGGATGCTTCTTTTTTGCTCGTTTCAGTTCGGTGAGAATGTCACCGAGGATATCGCTTTCAGTCATGATCTTCGAATTTTTCTATTGCTTTAAAAATCTGGTAAGCAATTTGAGGCGCGATTGCATTCCCCAATGCGCTTATTCGACGATTTCTGTCCAACCTATCGGGAATCCCATAAGACGCTCGTAGAATTTCGGATTGATCGGGGTTCCAGATAATGCTCCCATATTCAGCAACGCTGACGGTACTGTTCCGGACATTCCTTTTCTTTTCGTTTTCTGGCTTGGTGGAAGCGTTGAATTTCCCGCGTCCTGTTCGCATGGAGTAGGCAACCAACCATACCCGATCCCGCCGATGAATGGCACCTGCCGCACCCGCAGGTATAACAAGGGGTGGCCAGCAGGTGTACCCATCCGCTTCCAAATTGCGAATCTTTTCATCCAGTATCCCGTTACTAATTGTTCCAGGCACATTTTCATTGACAACAAATTCGGGACGGATCTCATTATAAACTCGACGCTTTTGCGGCCATAAAAATCGAACGTCGCTCTTTCCTGCTCGTTCTCCTGCCACGCTACTGGGCTGGCAGGGGTCGCCACCGGTAAGTATGTTAACCCCCCCCCCGTGAATAGTGAAATCTGTGTCTTCGATGCTTCCATAACTTTTCGCATTTGGAAATCTTTTTTGCAATAATTTTCTGCACCACGGATCACGCTCACAATTAAACACATTATTCCAGCCCATCCATTCAGCAGCCAAATCGAAACCACCTATACCAGAAAACAAGCTGCCATGATTCATATTTATTTTTGATACGATTAACTGAATTCATACCACTCGGTTTCTTTTACGATAGTGGTCAAAAATGGAAATTCTGATTCGGGAACTTGTTTGATCATGTCGATCAGGGGACGCGAGGCCGTGAATACCACACGCTTTTCCCGGTCGACCTCGATCTGCAGGTTCAGGCATTCACCTTTGAATTTGGACGGCACAACGGAATAGGCATGGATGGTGATTTGCCGGTTTAATAGCCGCTCAATTTTGATTTTGTCGCCGACGAACCCTTTTATTTGTGGTTTTATGTCGAATTCTTTAAAGCTTTTCATGCAAGTAATTTTTTGAGTAAATGCCTACTGTTGCAATGGATCGCCCAGCCGTTGTAGCTGGCGATCGATGCTCTGTCCTTCCTTTTAGATAATTTCCGGGCGAAAGCCTTTTTGATTGACTTTCTGAGTAAGGTATGGGTGTGATAAAATCGGTATCCAACGAAATCGATGCTCCGAGCGTCTACCGGGAACACCTGGTGATTCCCCTTCACTTCGAGATTCAAATGATCCCGCAGATATGCCGCGATCTCGATCAATAGCGCATGCAGGCTTTCTTTCTCCGGCGCCAGGATTACCAGATCGTCAGCGTAACGGAAATAGTGCGGGATGCCTTTGGTCTCTTTTAACCAGTGATCAAAATAAGTCAGGTAGAAATTGGCGAAATACTGGCTCAGGTAGTTGCCAATCGGAAGGCCGGGGGCGCTATCGATGATCTCATCCAGCAACCAAAGCACATTGCGGTCCTTGATTTTCCAGCGGAGCATCTTTTTAAGGATGGCGTGGTCAACCGTCGGGTAGAACTTCCTGATATCGAGTTTGAGGCAATACCTGGTAGCGGGCTCGTCTTTCAACGCCTTCCGGACGGCGCGGAATGCTCCGTGTATGCCGCGGCCCTTAATGCAGCTGTACGAATCAGCGGTAAATACTCCGCAGAAGATCGGTTCCAAAATGTTCATCACCGCATGGTGGGTGATCCGGTCCGGGAAGTAAGGAAGCCGGTAAACTGTTCTTTCCTTTGGTTCGTAGACTTTGAACGTAGCATACGGCGACGTGCGATAGGTTTTATCGCAGAGCATGGTGTGCAGCGCCAAGATGTTTCGGTCCTGGTTCTCCATGTGGATCTTCACACCGTATTGGCCAGACTTTCCCTTCGCGGCTTTGAGGTCGGCCAGTTGTAGGTTTTCTATCGATATAATGTGCTCGTATAAATTCCCAATCCTTTTCATTCCTTTGCTTTCAGGGCTCATCTGCTCTACCTATCCGGGATACCAATGAGCCGATTTTAAAAGTCGTTTTTTGGCGAGGGCCAAGGCTTGCGAGGCCAAAATCTGCAATTGCTGGGAGCTGCTGGTCGTGTTCGAATTCGTGTAGTCGTAGTTCGAATCGTTGAACTGAAAGCTGGACCAAACCACTCATGCCTCGCGCCACCTGTGATCAATTATTTTGGAAGCGTCATCAGATCTCTGTACAGATCAATGAAGGTTTCACCCGCATAGTCGGACAGCTTTCGTGTCCGGAAGCAAAGCCGGGAGCCGCAGGTCGAGTACGAAGACGAGTAGGCGTAGCACGAATCGTCGAACCGAAAGCCGGGTTTATCCATCCAGAAATAGGGGTAGTATTTCCATTCATCGTCGTTATCCCAATCCGGAATCCAGTCGCCGTTCAAAACTTCAGCGATGATGAATAGCTTCGCCATGGCCACGAGCGCCGGGCGATGTTTTTCCGGATATAGCTGTGCATGCGGGATTACCAGATCGGGATCCAGCCCTTTTATTTTGCAGGCTTCTTCAAACGATTTGATGAGTTTTGGCTCTTTAACAGTAGCTTTTTTCATGTTTTATTTTTGGAAGGTGATTAATTGGTTTAAGCGAGTAAATCCTTGTAAATGTACTCGAACTTCTTTCCGGCATACGTTGCCAGTGCTTCGGATGAAAAGCAAAGCCGGGAGCCGCCGGACGAGTGCGAAGCCGAGTAGCCGTAGAGCGAACCGTCGAACCGAAAGCCGGCGGAATTCAGGTAAAACCACGGATACCATTTGTACTGACTGGAATTGTCCCAGTTTGGTTTCCACCCTTCATTCAATGCCCGGACGATTACCTTCAATTTTTGGTAGGCGTTGTCGTCGGGAGACCCCTGGCTGAAGCGGTCTGAGGTTGATACCTCGCCAACTTCCAAGCATGCGTCCTCGAAAGTTTTTACCCGGTCGGTTACTTTTTGGGCAATCGTTTCCTTCCCGAACAGGTTTTCGAGAAGCGTCTTACCGCTCTGATCGGCCCGTTTGTAGGCTGTCAGGGCATTTGATTTACTGATTTGCAGAGTTTCCATGATTGATTTTTATTGATTGAAAAACTTGTTTACTTCTGCCAGCAGGTCTTTGTAATTCATGGCGGTGAATCTGAGCACCTTCCAGCCGAGCATTGCGGCCGCATTGTATTTGTTCGTGTCCTTGGTGTAATGCTTCGCGGTGTTGTGGCCGGATTGCGCCTGGTACACGCCACCCTCGAATTCAACCGCCAGTTTGATCGAAGGGATCGCCCAGTCAAATCTCCATTTCCGGGTTTCGTCGAAAACGTATTCTTCCATCAGTTGCAGGGACCGCTCATTACACCAGTAAAGAAGGTTCCATCCGATATAGTCCAACCCTTTGCTTTTCTTTTCGAAATGCTTGGCGACGATCCTGCCGGCGGGTGACGGATGGCTGATCACCGGGATGTTAAAGTCACGGATTTTGCCCTGTTCTTTCAGTCGCTCGATGTGAGCGCGGTTCCAGTTGGTCATTTTTTCGGAGCATTTAAGATTTCAGGATGCTTGATTTTCATGTGGCTATGCAGATTCTTAAAAGTCCGGTTACAGCAGGGGCAAACGCCTTTGGAAACTCTTTTCAGCTTCTGGTTGGCAGAGTATAGGGAGCTGCTGAGATCCAGAGCTTCGCGAACCTTGTTGGCAAGCTCCTGTTCTTTACGCTTCAATTCATCACGCAGTTTTTCTGCTTCGGTTTTCCCGGTATAAGACTGGCCATGGCCATTCGGGCAATAAAAAGTCTTGTGGGTTTCGCGCAGCTGCTTATCGTAGGAGGTCTCCATCGCGAACATAACGCCGCAGTTGCAGCATGTTTGAGTGCGCAGCTCGAGTTGATTGATCAGTGTGAAATTCATGGCGTATTTTTTAAAAGGTTTCTACTTCTTTGACCGCTGTCCATAGTCCGGGACCGAGCGTTTGTGCGTTTTTATATCGCTGGTACTGCTCATCCTCCATCCAGGTGGTTATTTTCCCAACGGCATAGAAGGGGATCGTTTCAAGGTCACCATTCCGGTATTTTGCGAATTTTATTTCTGCTTTGTCAGTTAGAGACGGATCAACCTGGTCGGCTTCCTGCTGATAATCTGCGCGTGACAGAAACATTACGATATCGGCATCCTGTTCGATGGCGCCAGATTCCCGGAGGTCGCTCAGCATCGGCACCGGCGGTTTTCTCTTTTCGACCTCTCTGGAAAGCTGTGAGAGCGCAATTACAGGCACATTCAGCTCCTTGGCCATTCCCTTCAACCCGCGGCTGATCGCCGACACGTTCTGTTCCCGTTGCGAACCGCGGCCTTCTTCGGTACCTGCCATCAGCTGCAGGTAATCCACGATGATCAAACCGACTTTATGCTTTTCCACCATGCGCCGGGCCTTCGCTCTCAACTCGTAAATGTTGAGAAAAGTGGTATCGTCGATGAATATTTTGTATTTGCCGATGATGTTTGCGAACTCATACAGCTGCTTCATCTCATGATCATCCAGCTTAGCCCGGCGTATTTTTTCAAGCGGCACGCGGCTTTCGCTGCTGAGAATTCTTTTCGTGATATCGGATCTGCCCATTTCCAGACTGAAAAATCCTACGGGCGTCGGCTTGTGGGGATTGGCCGCGGCGTTTCTTGCCAAGTTGATAGCCAGTGCAGATTTTCCGACCGACGGGCGTGCGGCGATCACGATCAGTTCACCAGGTTGCCATCCGAAGGTTATCCTGTCCAGTATCCGGTATCCGGTGGGAACACCAGTAATCTCGTGTGAACGATGGCGCAGCTTTTCAATTTCATCCATGGCATCGAACGAGGTTCTTTCGATCCCGTGATAGGTTGACTTCTGATGCCCGATCGACAGTCCATGGAAATCGCGACCTACCGCATCCAACAATTCGAAAACATCCCGGTCCGGTTCGTAAGCCATTGCCGTGATCGAATGACCGAGAACGATCAGCTGACGGGCCAGGTGCCTTTCGTAAACGATTTTCACATGGTCGCCCAAGTGGGTAGTTGAAGATACCGCGCCGGAAATTTGCATTAGGTAGCTCGGTGACCCTGCTTCATGAGCCGTTCCCTGACGAATCAGTTCCTCGTTGACGGTCAAAATATCGATGAGCTTATTGGCGCGGTGAAGGGCCAACATGGCTTTGAAAATAAGTTGGTGCTGGGCGGTGTAAAACGAATCTTCAGTCAGCAGTTCGCTGATCGTGTCGATCGCATCCCGCTCGTTCAATGCGGCGCCGAGTACGGCTTTCTCAACCGGAACTGCGGATGGCGGCGGTTTCAGAATGCCTTCAGAGAGAATATTTGGCTTTGATTTTCGCATTTTTTTGATCTCTAGCTCGATTAATTTCTTCGGCTTCGTTGATGGATGCAGTTGCTGGTTTATAGACCTCATACGCCTGCATTAAGGCTTGAAAATGTTTGTTCAGGTCGCTGATCGATTTCGCAGAATACCACGCGCTGGTGGCGACGAAATCCAGTATCTCGCCCCACCGGCGGACAATCACGGGTCGCTTCTCCCCGATCGCGTCAGCCTTGGAGATTTTCAGCATGGTGGCGATTCGGTAAGCGATTTCGCGGAGCGCCGGAAAATCATTTTCTTTTTCCTGAAAGTATTTAGGGAAATGTTGGAGAAAGACCCTGTTCATCTCATTCACGACATTTTCTTTCTGACTTTCATTTTCATTTCTATTTTCTAAGGGTATATCCTTTATAGGTATAACCAAGCCTGAGGGTTGGCTATTCCAAGCCTCTACCGAGCCTCCATCTTTATTTTTCTTATCCCAGTAGTCTTTTACGCGCTGGGCCTGAGTTTCAGAGTATTTTTTGCGCTTGTTCTTTTCGGCGTCAACACGGGCGTTGAAAAAATCTCCTTTTTCATCCTGTAAAAACTTTTCGGAAATATTTTGCCAGATTTTTTTAAAAGATTTGCCCAAAACCTTCTTAATAAAGTCCAAATTCATGTGCCCGATATCAGCCTGTTTACACAGCAGACGCATATAGGCACCCTGTTCTTCGAAGGTCATGTGCTCGGTGCCTGAGAGGTAATCGTTATAATACCAAAGGATGGCGGGATCTTTTGCCATACGCGACAACAGCTTCACTTTTAAGTACGGATCAACAGAATTTAACGGGTAATATCAGAACAGTTTCGTGTTCTCGGTTTTCAGCTTAAAAGGCGCCGAATTGTAGCCCTTCTTTCGCAATTGAATGAGTAATTCATCCAGCTGTTTTTCGGCAGCTTTAGAGGCTCTCAGATCGTAATCAGTGCGGGTCCGGAAATATTTGATTTGGCATTCCCGGACCAATTCAGCCTTTGCCATCAGGTTCTGGATATCTCTCAATTCGTCAATCATTTGATAGTTTTTGCTCCCCAGCAAAGGGGAAAATTGTGTGATTTGTCGAAAAAAATCCCGCTTCTTTCATACCCGTGCAGAACCCTTCTCGATCTGCCTCTATGCTTAAACAGAAGAAATATTCTGGTGCAGCCGCATTTCGTACAGATATCTGTCCGGGTTTTATACCGCTCCCAACGCTCCTTCCGTACAAACTCTCCTACGGACCAGTCATGCTCATGCAGGATGTCGGTTGAAAGGCGATCGGCGCTCATTGCGATTTTTTGAGGCGTGATTTTTTAAACCCATTTTTTCGTGCCTGGGCATCAGCGGTTTCAACCCATCCATTACACCACGCACAGGAAGCAACCCACGAGGATTGTTTCAGCACTTCATTTACTCCGCGTCCTTCCGAATGATGAACACAAACGGCCTTCTTTTGGCACTGCGGCCCATCGATTTCGCAGACAGGATGTTTCCGCAAAAAAATTGGATACAGTTTTTTTAGTTCACTCACCACGGCTTTTTGCTTCTCAGACCGTACAGCAGGCTTTTTAGCAGGCTTTGGCGCCCGAACGATTAATGCCTTCACTGCTGCCTTTTGAGCGGGGTAAAGGTTTCCTGCGCCTTTCAGGGCCCGGATTTCGTTGATACCCATCAGCTTTTGTTTTCAATGTGAATGTCAAAAAGGGTTTTCTGCTTATCCCGAATGCCCTGCCGCAACAGTTTCAACAGAGCGGTATAAACCTCCACGTTTCGTTTGATCGGATCCAGGTGTGGATTGCGCTGAGCCCTGGCGTTTTCAAGAATCCGGGACTGATTGTATATCTGGCGCTCGATCAGGTTTAGCATTTCTGAATACTTCACGGGCGCGAATGGGTTTTTTACCATGGCTTAATCTTCGACGGTGACAGGTTGTTTTTTCTTTCCGGCTTGTCTGCCCTTTTTCTTCAGGGGTTTATCGGCTTCTTCTGCCGGACCAAATTCGGCGAAAGTGGCAGGCAATACCTGGGCGTGGGTGATCGGCTGACCATCGGCGTCAAACATGGAGGATTGTGGATCCTTGGCGAACTTGCCGTCCATGAGGTATGCGTCGGCTTCTTTGGCCACTTCCTTCAAAATATGATTTAGTTCTTTCAGGAACGGATACGCCTTTTCCGATTCGTCCTCCAACTTCACATAAGGAGAATTCAGACCGAGAACCTTTTCGTTGGACAGCTTTTTTGATCCGACGATTACAACACCGGCAACTTTGTTGTCTTTGAGATGAAATCCATTGACGGTAAAAGGGAGCAGATTTTCAGACTGCAGGTTCATCCAATTGATATCATTTTCCTGCAACTGCTCGCAGATCAGCGCGAAATGAGGTTTGAGCTTTTCCATTGCCTGGATAAAATCCGCGTGCGCCGGCTGGTCGAATTTCTCGCCGGAGATCGTCGACGTGAGTTTGCCATTTTTCTTTTTGTATCCCAGTTCGGGGATTTCCTGACCGATTAACTTAATGTCTGAGAATTGAATGTCCATAGCAGAGTATTTAATGGGTGTTAAAAAAATGCTGATTGGGTATTTGGCTGAGGAATCACAATTCCAAGGAATTCTGAGGCCCACTGCGCGATCCTTTCCAGGTAATCCATAAACTCGGTAGTGGTAAGATCGCGGGTGCTCTGGACCATTGTGATCACTTCGCCGGTAAGCTTGTTTGGTACATCCTTTTTCAGGAAAATAACTTTTAAAAATTCGTGCACCTGGTCGTTAGTCCTGAAATCATCGTAGCCTATATCTCGCAAACCATCCTTCACCATATCAACGACTATCCCCCAGTAAAATCCATTCTGATTCAGGCTCCTTTGTTTTCGTGTCTTTACAATAACAGTATACGTTCCGTCGGCAAGGGCATCGAGCTTTTTCCGGAATACTTTT
>CAZZYD010000009.1:18083-30446 GCA_964658175.1 uncultured Puia sp.
CGAATTCTTCCATCAGAACATCCAGGCAGGTTTTTCAGCTTTGTAAATGCCGTCCCACCTATCAGACCAAAAGTCATAGGATTGATCCCAGCCATCCATAAGGATGCATTCGTTGAACCGTCCAATCAATCTTTCGTATCGTTCCGCACCAGCTTCCAGGAGGTGTTTATCCATTTGGTGTACAGAGACGCCGCCGTTTTTGTCAACAGCGATATGATAGAAATCTTTCATCTTGCCCTGAGCATGCATATACATTGCAGCTTGCATGTGGTAGTCCATTGCCACGATATCTCGCTGAAATTTCTTTGGAGAAGCGTCGGCACAAGTTTTCAGGTCGCAGATAGCCGAATCCCCATCCATATCGATAAATCCCTTGAACATAAAATTTTGGTATTCCCACTCGATCGGTAATTCCCGGCGTGGACATAAATCGAGAACTGCCCGTGATGCTCGATTAAACTTCACATTGTCTGACACGATTTTGGCATGCCGATATTCCACAGGAGATACCATGATCCGACCGTTTAAACCCGCCTCCTGCTCTGACAACCATTCTTTATATTGTTTGGTCGCCCTCGGCTTTGCGCCTCCGATGGCAGCGCAGATTTCATCGTCTACAAATGCCATATACCGGTTTTCGAAATCGGCAGGTTCCAACACCAGGCAATGGACCATTGATCCGTAGGCCATGGCATCGCTCTGTTCTTTCTTCCTGAGTTTATAATCTATGAAGTCTTTAGGGGACTCACCGAACGCGGAGAGCGAACTATAGGACAGATGTGACCGGTGAGCCATCAGGTTCTCAACGATCTGATCTGTCATGTTTATATCAAGCAACTGGGCTTCCATGTTGAAGTTCTTTTTTGATTTCTGCTTTCCTGGCTGTCAAAATCCGCATGAATTCAGGGTTGCTATGGAATTCTTTATTTGCGTTGAACAACTCTGTCAGTCTTGGAATATCGTCGGCAAACTCAATCACCATTTTCAGTTCATCAGGTATGTCGTTCTTTGAGTTGGTGAACTTGCTTTCCTGCATCGGCTCGTAATTGATCTCATCCTTCCGGTTTAGATCTTTGCCAAATATTTTTCCGAACCCTTCAGCGGCATCCTTTAGCGCGTAGGATTCGGCAGCAGGTGCGCCGGTCTGAACTGAGCTGGATTGAACTTCTCCGAAATCGGTAGCTTTGGCGCCCTTGTTCACCCTGATAGGTGCTGCCCCCACTCCTTCCTGCCAATCCCATTCTCCGGTGATTGGATCTAAAACCCACAGGCGCATGGTGACCACGATGCTGTTGGCGATTACTTGTACAGACTTGATCTCCTTTCTCCATTTGGTATAAATGCTGGTAAGCAAATATTCCACACGTTCTACCGGGAGGTATTCGATCGGTACGTCCTGCTTTTGCCCGTTGATCGTAACCGTTTTTTTTGCCAATGGATGAAACCGTATCCACTCAGCCTTTGGTCTCGCGTTCGTCACCTTGTTCAAATCATTGAATTTGCTGGCTAGCTCGACATCTGCATACAGATCATCGAGTTTCGGCAATGGTCTCTTTTGGACCGGTGCAATTTCTTTTCCGTTTGTTTCCATAAATTTGCTTTTCTGTGTTTTCAATTTTTTCCCCGGAGTGATGATCCGGGGTTTTTTCGTGAACTTCTATTCGGTATTCCTTGTCGTTTTGTATTCCTTTCCGCTTTTTGTACATCTGAACTTTTAAATCCAATCCTTCCAGTGTTCTGATCGTAATCGGCATTACATCCACGACAGTTTGGAAATAATACAGGACGATCACGGCATTTTGCATGAATTTTAAAATTTGCCTGTCTTTCCAGGCTGCCATCGGTTAATGCTTCCCGAAACAGCTGCAACCCGTACAGCTTGACGCCTCACGGCGATTCACGCGTAACGGCCAGTTCTACCCGGCCTCTTTGAATGGTTGTGAAGTGGGCAGGATTCGAACCTGCATTGAATACACCTAATTTCGCCCCAGCCTGGTTACTCGTATGGGAAATAGCGTCTACCAATTCCGCCACCACTTCAATTTGAAAGAACTTTAAAATAAGGGGCGAGTAGAAACAAGCCCCGGAAACGATTGAAATGCTCAATTACAGCTCGTCCAAAATATTTTTAATGATAGAAGCTTTCTGTTACATCCTGCTCAACGATATCGCCATCTTTCTTGACAGCCAACCGCCGGTCGCGCTTCGGACGCTGTTTACTGTGCCGATGAACAAAGACAGCGGCCGCGATAACGATCAATACTCCGATGCCCAGGAATGAAATCCATTTTTCCATCAGATTCATCAGCCAGTCGTTTGGATCCTGTATTTGAAGCATCGTTACAGATTTATCAGTTGGTTATAGCAATCATGATTCAGAATGCTGATCATTATTTCTTTGTTGTCTGCGGCCTGAGATTTCAGTTCTGCGGTCAACCTGCGAAACCTCATGACATCCGGTCTTTGAATGACTTCGCTAATCGCGACACCCCATGCGGTATCCAGGTTTGCACCCTGCAGGCAGGAAAAGAATTGTCTTTCCGGTGCCGTGATGGCATTTAAAAATTGTGTCATATAGCGACCGGAATTAATGTTGTTCGGAATGAATCAACCAAATGATTGAATTTTGCAAAAAATTCATCTTCTGAAATCGGAACAAGATTTCGCTCCGTATCGAAGATCTCCTGAGGCGTTACGAGCGTCGACAACAAGGCTGATATCTTATTCACTTTAACTACCTTTTCATCCTCAGTGATGGCGAAGTAGTCGGCCCAATCATCGTTGGCATTTTTATAATACGCTGGCAATCCGACTTCAACCGATTCCACGCTCGCTGAAATAATTTTCTTTTGAATCAGCATGGCTCAGTATTTTGAAAAGTTTGAGGAATAAGAAAACTCGTCTGCGGCATGCTCCTGGGCGGCGGCATCAATCTCGGCCATGAGGCCGGAAAATGAATCATCGCTGTAGTCAAGGACCGGCAGGATATCGACACCGTTCCACATGATCTTTTCAATCTCGATATCGTATCTCTCGCCATCCTCTACCGAAGTGAGCGCTGGCAGTTGGTTGTCGTAGGCCACGCCCCGAACAGTCAGGTCGCCAATGTGGGTGTGAACGATGCTGCCGTTTACTTTCGATGCCTGGGTAAGAGGATAATCGAATTCAATTGATTTTTTTGGTAAGTTTGCCATGTCAAATCAGTTTTTGTGGGGTAGTCAGTTAGCCGCTGCTGCCCCTTTTTTTGTTTTTAATATGAAATCGGTCATTGCCCGATTCCTGAGTGATTGCTTCTTTTCCGGCTTCCCCCCTATCATTTCCTTCAGTTCTGCCGCCATCCGAACCAGTGCGCCAGCCGTCTGTTCAAACTCTTTTACTTTCTTCTGGACTGCTGACTGGTTCATCGTATTTCTACTCGATTTTTTGAGTGTATTTGCACTAAGCGTTTTCCTGTATTACGTTTGTATGGGATGATCCTATTGCAGCACGGATTTTATCTATTGTGTCAGGCGATCCGCGGCTGATTAAAACCACACGCTCAAGTACTTGGCGGGAGATGCCGATGTTTTCTGAAGCCTCTACGGCCGAGGTGAATTTTCTCATGAAAAACCGGAGAGCCTTCGTCTCTTCCTTTGATAACCGAGCACTTTTTCTTTGTTTGATTACAGCTTCCATATATTTGCTTTTGCTATGCTGTAGTAAATGTATATTGACTTTTTCAATACACCAAAATATTGTATTGACTTTTGCAATATTTCGAAGATTTCTAAACTATTGACTTATTCAATACATGGATTATAAGAAACAGCTTGAATCTTTGCTAAATGATTTAAATGCCGCCGGAGTCTCTCGTGGCGAGATAGAGCAGAAATACGAGTATGCGGAGAACTATTTGGATCAGGCGTTGTCCAATAAAGCCAACAAAAAGATAGTAGCAGCTGTGGCGTTCTACAAAGAGTTTATCCTATTGCAAAAGTCAATATCGGGCGATTTAATCTTAGCTGACCCGGCTGCCATGGAAAAGATTCGATTTACTGCAAATGTCTTAGCAAATAAAATCGAAGGCTTAAATGCCACTGTAGAGGAGATTCAGGAATTTCTATTAAAACTTCAGGGTTTGAAGGACAAATCTTCGAATAAAGTGGAACAAAAACCAGCGGACAGTGCTCAGGAGGCAAAATCGAAGTTGGTTCGAAAAAGGGGCACTCGCAAGCGTTAGGGCAAATTTTGCAGGTACGGCAGGGCATCGTTGTTTTGGTTTAGGGTTAATACGATAGGTCAAATCGTAATTAACACATCAATAGTAATGGTATTTACTTAATATGTCAATAGTTGATCCATAAATGATATTTATTTTCTTGGCCACAATTTTGGCCACCGTTCGATAAAATTCGCAGCATTGCCAAAACTCTGAATATTGATTTACAGCAGATTATAATTCGGTTTGGTACAAAAAACATTTTCCCAAGCTGTAGGTAGCGGGTTCGAGTCCCGTCTTCCGCTCAATTATTCCTTCATGTATGGTTTCACGCCAAGGCGCAAAGGTCCGCCAAGACGCCAAGCTAGTCATGACCCTTTGCGCCTTGGCTTCCCTTTGCGCCTTTGCGCGAACCAACAAATAAGCCCATCTCACTGTCAAGCTGTCACTATTCCCCGAATTTTGGTTATTTTTGCCATCCATTGCTTTTGAAAAGGGCAATTCATCCATGACGGCGAAGAAGTTTTATATAGAAAGTTATGGGTGCGCCATGAATTTTGCAGACAGCGAAATCGTCGCCTCCATCCTGAACGACAATGGATTCAATGCTACCGGCGACTACACGGAAGCAGACCTGGTCCTCATCAATACCTGCTCCATCCGGGAGAAGGCTGAACTCAATGTCCGCAACCGCCTTTTCATCTTTAAACAGATCAAAAGGCGCAGGCCTGATATGCTGATCGGGGTGCTGGGCTGCATGGCAGAACGACTGAAATCGAAATTCCTGGAAGAGGAAAAACTCGTCGACCTGGTCGTGGGTCCGGATGCCTACCGCAGCCTGCCCGGACTGATCCGGGAAGCTGAAACCGGGCAGCAGGCCATCAACGTGCTGCTGAGCCGGGAAGAGACCTATGCCGACATCGCACCCGTCCGGCTCAATTCCAATGGCGTCAACGCCTTTGTGAGCATCATGCGCGGATGTAACAATATGTGCACTTTTTGCGTGGTGCCTTTTACCCGCGGCCGCGAACGCAGTCGCGACGCCGGTTCCATCGTGCAGGAATGCCGGGATCTCTTCGACCAGGGATTTCGCGAAGTAACTCTGCTTGGTCAGAACGTGGACAGCTACCGGTTCGAAGACGTTGGCTTTGACCAGTTACTCGACCGGGTGGCCATGGTGTCGCCCGAACTGCGGGTGCGTTTTTCCACCTCGCATCCCAAGGATATTACCGACGCCGTCCTCCATGTAATGGCTGCCCACGACAATATCTGCAACTATATTCACCTGCCGGTGCAAAGCGGTTCCACCCGCGTGCTGCAGCTCATGAACCGGACCTATACAAGGGAATGGTACCTGGCGAAAATCAAACGCATCCGCGACATTATCCCGGACTGCGGGATTACGTCGGATATTATCGCCGGCTTTTGTACCGAAACCGAAGACGATCACCTGGATACTTTATCACTCATGGAACAATCCAGGTTCGATATGAGTTATATGTATTTCTACAGCGAAAGGCCGGGAACCCTGGCCGCCAAAAGGTATGAAGACGACATACCCGAACCGCTGAAGAAACAGCGCTTAGACGAGATCGTTAAATTTCAGAACAGGTTATCCCGCGAAAGCAATGCCAAAGACCTTGGATCGGTGTCCACGGTACTGATCGAAGGAGATTCCAAGAAAAGTGCTGAAGACTGGATGGGCAGGAACAGCCAGAACAAAGTGGTCATCTTTCCAAAAGAAGGCCATAACCTGGGCAAGGGACAATATGCCCGGGTTGAAATTATTGAATGTACCGGGGCAACCCTTATCGGGAGAAAGATATAAAATGGAACTACAATCAATCAAAAACAGGTTTGGCATCATTGGCAATTCAGCCGAGCTGAACTATGCGCTCGAAGTGGCTACCCAGGTAGCCAATACAGACCTGACCGTCCTGATTTTCGGAGAAAGCGGCTCGGGTAAAGAAGCGTTTTCCCATATCATCCACGCGTTATCCGCCAGAAAACACAATCCTTTCATCGCGGTGAACTGCGGCGCCATTCCGGAAGGCACCATCGATTCCGAACTCTTCGGACATGAAAAAGGTTCTTTCACCGGCGCTGCCGATTCACGAAAAGGTTATTTTGAAACGGTGAACGGCGGAACGATTTTCCTCGACGAGATCGGCGAATTACCCCTGGGCACGCAGGCCAGATTGTTGCGCGTGCTGGAAGCGGGTGAATATATCCGGGTCGGATCTTCGAAAACACAGAAAACAGACGTGCGCGTGATCGCCGCCACTAATAAGGATCTGCTGGTGCTGACCGACAAAGGAAGATTCCGGGAAGACCTGTATTACCGGCTGAGTACCGTGCCGATCCGGGTGCCTTCGCTACGCGACCGGAAAGAAGATATCCCCCTGCTGTTCCGCAAATTCGCGGTCGACTTTGCCGAACGGTACAAGACAGCTCCCGTGCAACTGGATGACGATGCCAGAAATTTGTTAATCAATTACAGCTGGCCGGGCAATGTGCGGGAATTAAAGAATATTGCAGAACAGATCTCTGTTCTTTCCCAGGAGAAGCAGATCGGCGTGGCGCAGCTTCGCCGCTTCATCCCGGAAAACAATGGCAACCGCCTGCCGATGGTTCTTCCCAATGGCAATGGTAACACGCCGGAGTTTTCCAATGAACGGGAGATCCTGTACAAGCTTTTCTTTGACATGAAGAAAGACGTGACCGAGCTGAAAAAGATGTTCGTGGAAATATTGCAGAACCCATCCTTTGCGGCAGACAACCGCGA
The DNA here is from genome assembly GCA_964658175.1 of uncultured Puia sp. Lineage (GTDB taxonomy): Bacteria > Bacteroidota > Bacteroidia > Chitinophagales > Chitinophagaceae > Puia. The sequence goes on from CAZZYD010000009.1 coordinate 25,067, forward strand.
GTCGTTTGTGAGCAATCTCAAGGAGCTGAAACCACAGGACGCTTACCAGCCCGTATCGCAGTCGAACTACAACGCCCAACCCGTCATGATACATAACGGGAACGACCAGGATATCCATCATCACGAGGAAGTGGAAGAATCCCTGAGCATCATGGACAAAGAAAAAGAACTGATCGTAAAAGCGCTGAAGAAACATAAAGGCAAAAGAAAAGATGCGTCTTCCGACCTCGGCATCAGCGAAAGGACCCTGTACAGAAAATTAAAAGAATACGATATCAATGAATAAAATGCTCCATATTTCACAAGGCATCACATACTGGTTCTATATAACACTGTTCTGTGTTTTTGCCCTTGGCTGCAAGATCTATTCGTTCAAGGACGTATCGATTCCAAAAGAGGTGAAGACCATCCGCATCGGCTTTATCGAAAACCACGCACGGTTTATCGATCCAACGCTGTCGCCGCAGCTGACCGACAAAGTAAAACAGAAGGTAAACAGCCAGACCAGACTTACGCAGGTTCTCAGCGATCCCGACTACGACGTCACCTGTTATATTTCCCAGTATGATATCAGCACTTCGGGGGTGAGTTCCCAGCAGGCATCCACCAACCGGCTTACCGTAACCGTTCACCTGGCCATGAAAAACCGTTTTAATGACCAGAAACTCGGTACGCCGGATTTTGAAACCGATCTTACGCGAAACTTCGATTTCGCTGCCACACTGAGTTTGACGGACGCCGAGGCGCAGCTTTCGTCCACCATCATCAGCAATATGACCGACGAAATTTTTAACCGGCTGTTTTCTAACTGGTAATTCCCTGAAGATGATACAAGGCATGCCTCTCTTGCTAGATTCATTGTTCGGTTCGAAAGAGCTCGAAAATATTTCGCTTGCGGAACTCGAGGCAATGGTTACCGAATTTCCTTCTTTCAATGCCGGTCATTATCTGTTGTCAAAAAAATTAAAGGAGCAGCAGGACGAGCGTTTTGATACGGAAACAAGAAAAACGGCGCTCTATTTCAATAATCCGCTATGGCTGCAATGGCTGCTCCAGCCGGATGCAATAACAGCGAGTACAGAGCCGGTTTATCTCTCTCCGGAACCCTCTGTGGAAGAATCCGTCTCGACGGTGGTTTATCAGCCTGAAATGGCAGCTCCCGTCACGGAAGCCATGGAACCCATTCGGGACCTTGCCGCCGAGGATATCATGATCGCTGAAATCGACGAAATTCCCGTCGAAGAAAGGCTGTCCTTTCATCCGGAGCCATACCATGAACCCATGCACGCATTGCTGGCGGAGATACCGGCTTATTCCATTACCGCTCCGGCAGTACACCTCGAAACAGCAGATACGGATGGTGAAACCGAATCAGGCATACCGGAACATAATTTTGCGGGCGGCGTGGAACAAACCATTGAACAGCCAACCTCTGACGATACCGATCCTCTTCCGGACCATTCACCGGAAATCATGGATCAGGAACCGCTCAAAATGCAGCCCATCGCCCATTTTGACACGAAAAAAGCGGAATCCATTGTTTTTGAGCCCTATCACGTGATAGACTATTTCGCCTCCCAGGGGATCAAGCTCGTGATCGAGGACAACCCCAAGGACAGTTTCAGCAAACAGCTGAAAAGTTTCACCGACTGGCTGCGGGTGATGAAACGAATTCCGGAAACGCCCCAGACCGAGGAACAACAGGATCGCGAGGCTGAACAGATCCGGCATTTTGCGGCCCACTCCATCGAAGAAAAAGACGTGCTGACAGAGACCATGGCAGAGGTGCTGGCCAAGCAGGGAATGGTTGCCAACGCCGCAGCCTTGTATCGTAAATTAAGTTTGCTTTATCCTGACAAAAGCGCTTATTTTGCAGCCAGAATTGAACAATTAAAACCGCATTCGCCATGATATTTTTTGTGATCGTGATTTTGTTGCTTTGCATCCTTCTCGGCCTCATCATCCTGGTGCAGAATCCGAAAGGCGGCGGCCTGGCCGGCAATGTAGGTGGTTTCAGCAACCAGTTCATGGGCGTGAAACAGACCACCGATGTACTGGAAAAAGGCACCTGGGTGCTTGCGGCTACGGTGGCCCTCCTCTGTATTTTTTCAACGGTATTCAGTCCGAAGATGTCAGCAAACCGCAACCTGCCCGGCAAGGCGGTTCCGGTATCCAATAGTGCGCCTGCGCCGGCAAAGCCCTGATCAACCGGTAAACTTATTTGAACCCCGTTTCGGCTTAGGCGTAACGGGGTTTTTTGTTTATTTTGGCTTTCAATCAAATATCCGTGAAGAAGATTATCCTGAGTTTACTATTGCTGGCATTGGTGCTGGGCCTGGGCGCCGGCTGGGTTTTTTTCGGACCCGCCACCGCCTTTAAGGGCAAAAAATACGATCTCTATGTGCACACCGGCATGAGCTACGAAAACCTGCTGGACACGATCCGGGAAAACAACCTGCTCTCCTTTCCTGCCGCCTTCAACTGGCTGGCCCGCCGGGCAGATTATCCCGCCAATGTAAAAGCCGGCAAATATGAAATCAAATCAGGGACGACCCTTCCGAATATCCTGCGCATGCTGCGGAACGGACGCCAGACACCGGTAAACCTCGTAATCACCAAGCTGCGTACCAAGGAAGATTTTGCTGGATTGGTCGGACGGAAATTCGAGTGTGATTCACTCGCCTTTATACGCTTCCTTAACAATGCCGATTCCATTCACCGCTATGGGGTTGACACGAATACCGTGATGACCCTGGTGATTCCGGATACCTATACCTACTACTGGAATACCACGCCTTCGCGGATATTTAAAAAGATCGATGCGGCGCATGATGAATTCTGGACGGTTGAACGGAAGGAAAAAGCGGCGCAGCATCACCTGGGTCCGCAATCCGCCTATATCCTGGCTTCCATTGTGGAAGAGGAAACCAATCAGCGGAACGACAAGGGAAAAATTGCGAGTGTCTACCTCAACCGTTTGGCCACCGGCATGCACCTGGGCGCAGATCCGACCATTAAATTCGCCCTCCGGAATTTTGAATTGAAACGGATCTATTCAAAATACCTCAAGGTGGAATCTCCCTACAACACCTATGAAAATGCAGGCCTGCCGCCCGGCCCGATCTGTACACCCACACCGGAAACCATTGACTCCGTGATCGAGGCGCCCGTGACAAAATATTTATATTTCGTAGCTAAACCGGGATATGCCGGCTATTCCAACTTTGCGGAAACATTCCAGGAACACCTGGTGTTTGCGAGAAGCTACCAGGCTTTCCTGGATTCAGTATATAAAGTTGCCCAGACGCATCAAGCCACTACGCCATGACGCGGATTGAAATACGGTTCCGGCGGAATTTTCTTTATAAATGGCTTGCCCGTAAAACAAAGAAAGTTTTTCTTCCGGGCTTTCAGGGCGTGCCCCTCTACGATGTGATCAGTTTTTTTAAGCAGCAGGTACAGAAGGTGGGACTGAACGACCGGGCCCGGTCCATCGCCTTTAGTTTTCTGATGGCCATTCCTGCCGCGACGATCTTCATCTGTACACTGATCCCCTACCTGCCCGTTTCGCAAAAAATTTCCAATCAGCTGTTGCTGCTTACCAAAGACATTACGCCCAACCAGACCACATACCAGCTGATTCATAATTTCATCAACGACTTCCTCAATAAACCCCGCGGCGGACTTTTATCGATCGGTTTTTTGCTCGCCATTTTTTACTCTTCCAATGCGATGATGGGATTGATGCGTTCTTTCAACAAATCGCTGACATTACAAAAAAAACGGAATTTTTTTCAGACCCGGCTGGTGGCGATCCGGCTGACGGTACTGGTGGTTTTTCTGGTGATCGGCACCGTGCTGATGCTGGTGACGCAGGATCAATTTCTGCGCTGGCTGTTCCGTGAACTCCATATAAAAAATCATTCGGCCAAATGGATTTTCAAAACACTGCGCTGGGTGGTGATCCTGCCCCTGTTTTATTTCTGTATCGCCTTCATTTACCGGCTGGCACCGGCCGTTCACAAGAAATGGCGCTTGTCTTCCCCCGGCACCATCCTGGCTACCGCCCTCGTGATCCTGACCACCTTTGTTTTTTCTTACTGGGTAAATAAATTCGGTACGTATAACAAAGTATACGGATCGATCGGTACGATCATGATCCTCATGATCGTCGTCTACCTGAATTCCATGATCCTGCTGATCGGCTATGAACTCAATGTGAGCATCCATCAGCTAAGGCAGACGGCGATGAAGCGAAACCTCAATCGCGGTTGAGCGTCCATTGCTTCATCAGATCATTGTAGAGGTCAACCGGTAGTTTCGGTTCGGCATAGTGTCCGGCAATTTCTTTCTGCCGATAGGCTTCATACAATGTAACGGCACAGGCCACCGAAATATTCAGCGAACGGATGATACCGACCTGCGGGATGATAAAATTTCCATCGGCGAGCTGCCGTATATCCTCGCTCACCCCGTCGTGCTCATTACCAAATACAAACGCGAGTTTTTGCGTACAGTCGATGTCATAGAGTGAAACGGCCTCCGCAGAGAGATGGGTGGTCAGGATGCGGTCGTAGCGGCTTCGCAGCGCCTGGAAACATTCGCCTGCATCGGTAAACTGATGCACGGTCAACCATTTGGCGGCGCTGCTGCTGCTTTTGGCGCCCCAGCGCTTGTGTTTTCCAATCCGGGTATTCAACACATAGATCTCCTGCAACCCGATCGCATCGCAAGTACGCATCACGGCAGAAATATTGTGGGGATCGAATACATTCTCCAGCACCACGGTGAGGTCGTGCTGGCGTTTATTCAACACTTCGGTCAGGCGGGAAAGTCTTTCCGGTGTCATAAGGAATTGAACGTTTTTCCCTGCAGCATGGGAACAAAAGAAAACTGATCGAAGCGTTCCTCCACAAAGGTGCCGTCCGCGTGTTTCTTCAGTCTTTGCATTTGCTGTACGTCGCCTGCGCCAACAGGAATCACGAGCAGGCCGCCTGGTTTGAGCTGCGCCAGCAGTTTCTGGGGAATATGGGGCGCACCGGCGGTTACGAGGATTTTGTCAAAAGGCGCATAGGTTGGCAATCCGTCATAACCATCACCGTAAAAAAAACGGATCGAAGGATATTTTTTGGGATAGGAGAATTTCTTGTTCGATTCAAACAGGTTCTTCTGTCGTTCGATGGTAAAAACCTGGGCGCCGAGTTCAGCCAGCACGCAGGACTGGTATACGCTGCCTGTGCCCACTTCGAGGACCTTTTCGTGGGGGGCGAGTTCCAGCAACTGGGTCTGATAGGCGACGGTGTAGGGTTGGGAGATGGTTTGACCTTCTCCGATCGGAAAAGCGCGGTCTTCATACGCAATTTCGCCAAAGGCAGAATCC